>JAIEPK010000620.1 GCA_019749875.1 Candidatus Binatia bacterium
GCGCTCGCCGACCATCCCGCCTACGTCGCGTCGCGCGAGCGTCTGCTCGGCTTTCTCGAGGCGGCCGAGCGCGGCGCGGTGCGCCCCGACTCGCTGCCGCGCGCGGCGGCGGGCGAGGAAGCCGGCGCACCGGACGCCCTCGTGTCGGACGCGGCGCAGACCTACCTTCACCCGGCCCGACTGGGCTGATAGCCGAGCGAGGGCGGCTGCCGCCCTCCGGGAGAGCGAGTCATGCTCGATCGTCAAGATCGATTCTTATCTCTTGGTTCATCTCGTCCGGGCGGCCGACGGCCGATCCGTGCCGCCGCGGCGCTCGCTCTGACCGCGCTGATGGTCGCGACGCAAGCCGCGGCGCAGAGCTCGGGCGCCGCTCCCGTAGCGCCACCGGCACCGACCGGCGCGGCGTCGGCGGCGCCGCGGATCGAGACCGACGGTCCGTGGGACAGCCGGATCCGGCTCGAGATCTACGACCGGTTCCGCGCCGAGTTCGTCGACTGGTTCACGCCGCCGAGCGACTCGAAGACGCCGGACTCCCGGTACAATTTCGTGGGCAACAAGCTGCAGGTGGGCGTGCGCGTGACGCGCGCGCCGTACGAGATGTTCGTGCAGGTGCAGGACTCGACGCTGGGCAACGTGCCGTCGGGCGCGGTCGGCCCGGGCGGCACGTACTACGCCAACACGATGAGCCACACGCAGAACGGCGTGATCCTGCGCAACGCCTGGGCGCAGACCAAGAGCCTGTTCGGCCTCGACGGCCTGTTCCTGAAGGGCGGACGCCAGCTCTACTACGACGGCGTGGACGTGGCCGCGAAGCAGCCGAACCTGAAATGGATCCAGGCGAACCGCATCGGACAGCGGCTGATCGGTCCGTTCGACTACACGCACGTCGGGCGCAGCTTCGACGGCGGACAGGTCGGCTTCGGCAACGATCTGATCAACGTGACGGCGTTCGGCTTCCGCCCGACGTACGGCGGCTACGAGGTCGACGCGAACCGCGAGCTCGACATCGACCTCGGCGGGTTGTCGCTGAACCTGCCCGACTCGCCGCAGCTCGGCAACACGATCGGACGCCTGTTCTGGTTCGTCTACCACGACTACCGGGACGTGGTGTACGTCGACAACCGTCCGCTGCCCGTCCGTCAAGCGACGAAGGGCGAGTCGACGACGCTGCACACCATCGGCGCCAACGCGATCCACGTCGAGCCGCTCGGACCCGGCTTCGCCGACGGCATGGCGTACGGCTTCGGGCAGTTCGGCAACTACCAGGACCAGAAGCAGTCGGCGTGGGCCTACGGCGTCGAGGCCGGCTACCAGGTCGCCGAGGTCTGGTCGCGACCGTGGCTGCGGCTCGGCATCGACAGCGCGTCGGGCGACCCGAATCCGGACGACGACCTGCACCAGACCTTCTTTCAGATGCTGCCGACGGCGTGGCTGTACGCGCAGTTTCCCTTCTACAACATGATGAACAACCAGGACGTGTTCGTGCAGGCGCTGCTCGACCCGCATCCGATGGTCTCGGTGCGCACCGACTTCCACTGGCTGCGCGTCAACAGCGGTCGCGACCTCGCGTACTTCGGCGGCGGTGCGACCAAGAACGACTTCTTTGGCTTCGGCGGCGTGCCGGCGGACGGGCGCCAGGAGCTGGCGTATCTCGCGCACGTGAACGTCGAGATTCGCCCGACGGCGTACTTCAAGATGAACGCGTTCTTCGCGCACGCCTGGGGACAAGGCGTCATCGCGCAGAACTTCACCGGGAGCGACGGCAACTACGGCTATCTGGAGGGCATCCTGTCCTTCTAGCGCCGGCGTCCCGGCGGCGGGTGTGCGTCGAGGCACCGATCCGTTGCGATGCCGCATCGCACGGCGTGGAGGTCACGTACACGCCGCCCTGACGCCCGGCGCTGCCTCTCCCTGCTCACGTCGTGAGCAGGTGCCCACGGCGCGTGCCCGTTTGCGCGTCGTCCCGTGCCGGCGGCGCCGCCACCGCACCACGTCGCCTCACGTTTTCGCCGCGCCCGAGCGGCAAGCCGCTTGCTGATCGAGGCGCTCGGCGGGACACGGCAACGCAGCCGACGTCGCGCCAAACAAAAGAACGAGCACCGTGTCGCCACGACGGCGGCCCGGTGCGGGACAACGGCGTCCCGAGATTCGCGATCCCGATCAGGCTCGCGAATCCGGGGCGCCGTTTTTGTTTCTGCGGAGCACGGAATGGACGACGAACGATCGAAGCAGCGCGTGGTCGTGGTCGGAAACGGCATGGTCGGACACCGCTTCTGCGAGCTCCTGACGGAGCGCGACAGCGGCCAGCACTTTCATCTCGTGTGCTTCGGCGAAGAGCCGCGCCCGGCGTACGACCGCGTGCACCTGAGCGAGTTCTTCGCCGGCAAGAGCGCCGACGACCTGCAGCTCGAGTCGCGCGCGTGGTACGGGGAGCAGGGCATCGAGCTGCACCTCGCCGAGCGCGTGCGGCAGATCGATCGCGCGGCGCGCACCGTCGTCACCAGCACCGGGCGCCGGCGGCGCTACGACGCGCTGGTGCTCGCGACCGGCTCCGCGCCCTTCGTGCCGCCCGTCGACGGGATCGAGCGGCCCGGCGTGTTCGTCTACCGCACGATCGAGGACCTCGAAGCGATTCGCGCCTGGGGCGCACGCTCGCGCAGCGCCGCCGTCATCGGTGGCGGGCTGCTCGGCCTCGAGGCGGCGAAGGCGGTGCTCGACATGGGGCTCGAAACGCACGTGGTCGAGGCGGCGCCGCGGCTCATGCCGCGTCAAGTCGACGGCGGCGGCGGCGACGTCCTGCGGCGCGCGATCGAGCGCCTCGGCGTGCACGTGCACGTCGGTGCGGCGACCGAGGCGATCGAGGGGACGCCGGTCGCGACGGGCGACTCTGCGGCGTCGCCGGTCGCGGCGCTGCGCTTCCGCGACGGCAGCCGGATCGCGGTGGACATGGTGATCGTGTCGGCCGGCATCAAGCCGCGCGACGAGCTCGCGCGTACCGCCGGGCTCGCGATCGGCGAGCGCGGCGGCATCGTCGTCGATCCGTCGCTCACGACGAGCGATCCGTCGATCCACGCGATCGGCGAGTGCGCGCTGGTCGGCGGCATGATCTACGGCCTCGTCGGTCCCGGCTACGAGATGGCCGAGACGCTCGCGGCGCGCTTCTGCGGCGAGGAGCGTCGCTTCACGGGCGCCGACCTGTCGACCAAGCTCAAGCTGCTCGGCGTCGACGTCGCGAGCTTCGGCGGCTGCTTCGCCGACGAGTCGGCCGGGGTGAGCGTGCACCGCGTGGTGTACGAGGACCGCGCGCGCGGCGTGTACCAGAAGCTGATCCTGAGCGACGACCGGCAGCGCCTGCTCGGCGGCATCCTGGTCGGCGACGCGAGCCCGTATGCGTCGCTGCTGGCGCTGTCGAAGAGCGGCATGCCGCTGCCGGAGCGCTCGCACGAGCTGCTGTTCGGCAGCACCAGCGGCGTCGGCGCGGCGGGCCTCGCCGGCAGCCTCGCCGACGAGGCTCTCGTGTGCTCGTGCAACAACGTCAGCAAGGCCAGGATCTGCGCCGCGATCGCCGATCAGGAGCTGGCGACGCTCGCCGGCGTCAAGGCTTGTACCAAGGCCGGCACGGGCTGCGGGGGCTGCGTGCCGCTGGTGGCGCAGATCCTCGATGCCGAGCTCGCACGCGCCGGACGCGAGCCCGACCGCGACCTGTGCGAGCACTTCGCCTTCACGCGGCAGGAGCTGTTCCAGATCGTCAAGCTGAAGCGCATCCGCAGCTTCGCGCAGCTGCTCGAGAGCCACGGCACGGGGGCCGGATGCGAGGTGTGCCGGCCGGCGGTCGCGTCGATCCTCGCCAGCAGCTGGAACGACTTCGTGCTCGAGCATGCGTCGATCCAGGACACCAACGACCGCTTCCTGGCCAACATCCAGCGCGGCGGGACGTACTCGGTCATCCCGCGCATCCCCGGCGGCGAGATCACTCCCGAGAAGCTGATGGTGATCGCCGAGGTCGCGCAGCGCTTCGACCTGTACTGCAAGATCACCGGCGGACAGCGCATCGACCTGCTCGGCGCGCGCGTCGAGCAGCTGCCGGAGATCTGGGAGGCGCTGGTCGACGCGGGCTTCGAGAGCGGCCACGCCTACGGCAAGGCCATGCGCACGGTGAAGAGCTGCGTCGGCTCCACCTGGTGTCGCTTCGGCGTGCAGGACTCGACCGCTCTCGCGATCCGCATCGAGGAGCGCTATCGCGGCATCCGCGCGCCGCACAAGCTCAAGTCGGCCGTCTCGGGCTGCATCCGCGAGTGCGCCGAGGCGCAAAGCAAAGACTTCGGTGTCATCGCCACCGAGGGCGGCTGGAACCTCTACCTCGGCGGCAACGGCGGTGCGCAGCCGCGCCACGCGGACCTGGTCGCGTCGGACGTCGACGAGGAGACGCTGATCCGGCTCATCGACCGCTTCCTGATGTACTACATCCACACCGCGAACCCGCTCGAGCGCACCGCGCGCTGGATCGAGCGCATGGACGGCGGCATCGAGTACCTGAAGCGGGTGGTCGTCGACGACGCGCTCGGCCTGTGCGCCGACCTCGAGCGCGACATGCAGCAGCTGGTCGACGCCTACTCCTGCGAGTGGGCGGAGGTGGTGCGCGATCCGGAGAAGCGGGCCGCGTTCCGACACCTCGCGAGCGATCGCGGCGGGGATCCGCAGGTGGCGTTCGTGCGCGAGCGCGGCCAGCGCCGGCCCGCCGACTGGCCCGCGGCGCGGCCCGAGCCG
>JAIEPK010000092.1 GCA_019749875.1 Candidatus Binatia bacterium
GGCGCGCCGGCGGCACCGGCCGCGGCTCCCGCTGCGGGCGCGGCCCCGGCGGCACCGCGCCGCAAGAAGGGCAAGCGCACCGTTTCGGAGGGAGTGGTCCACATCCACTCGACCTTCAACAACACGATCATCACCATCACCGACACGATGGGCGGCGTGGTGTCGTGGGCGAGCGCCGGCTCGGTGGGCTTCAAGGGCTCCCGCAAGGGCACCCCGTTCGCCTCGCAGCTGGCGGCCGAGAGCGCCGCGAAGAAGGCAGCCGACTTCGGCATGCGGACCGTGCAGGTCTTCGTGAAGGGTCCCGGCGGCGGACGCGAGCCTGCGCTCCGTTCCCTGCAGGCGGCCGGCTTCTCGATCACGCTGATCCGCGACGTCACGCCGATCCCGCACAACGGCTGCCGCCCGCCGAAGCGAAGGAGAGTCTGAAGTGGCCCGCAACACCGATTCCGTCTGCCGGATGTGCCGGCGCGAGGGCATGAAGCTCTTCCTGAAGGGCGAGCGCTGCTTCACCGACAAGTGCGCCATCGAGCGTCGCAACTACCCGCCCGGCCAGCACGGCCAGGGCCGGCACAAGTTCTCCGAGTACAGCATCCAGCTGCGCGAGAAGCAGAAGGTGAAGCGGATCTACGGCGTCTTCGAGGCGCAGTTCCGCCGCTACTTCGCCCTCGCCGAGCGCTCGCGCGGAGTCACCGGCGAGACGCTCCTCACGACGCTGGAGCGCCGTCTCGACAACATCGTGTTCCGCCTGAGCTTCGCGAACTCGCGCGCCGAGGCGCGCCAGCTCGTCCGCCACGGGCACTTCAAGGTCAACGGCCGCAAGGTCACGATCCCGTCGTTCCTCGTCAACGCCGGCGACAAGATCACCGTTCGCGAGCGCAGCCAGAAGGTCGCGCGCATCGTCGAGGCGCTCGAGCTGTCGCAGCGCCGCGGCGTGCCGGACTGGCTCGAGATCGATCGGGAGGGCTTCACCGGTACGGTCAAGATGCTGCCGCAGCGTGCGGATCTCACCATGCCGATCAACGAGCGCCTGATCGTCGAGCTGTACTCGAAGTGACGTTCGAACTGACCAACGACCAGCGACGGTCGACAGTCGAGACCATCGAGGGAGTGATAGCGTGAACGGTTTTCAGCAGAATTGGCGCGATCTCATCAAGCCGAAGCGGCTCGAGATCGACGACAAAAGCCTGACGCCGACCTACGCAAAGCTGGAGTTCGAACCGCTGGAGCGTGGATTCGGCACGACCCTCGGGAACTCCCTGCGTCGGATCCTCCTTTCTTCGCTGCGCGGCGCGGCGATCACCACGGTGCGTTTCGAGAACACGCTGCACGAGTTCTCGACGATTCCGGGCGTCACCGAGGACGTCACCGACATCATCCTGAACCTGAAGGAGGTTCGCTTCCGCCTGCACGACGGGGCGAGTGAAGCGACCGCCCGCATCGAGGTGAAGGGCGACCGGCGCGTGACGGCGGGCGACGTCGAGGCCGGGCCGGAGCTCGAGGTGCTGAACCCCGAGCACCTCATCGCCACCGTGGGCAAGGGCGCCGACTTCCGCGCCGAGCTCACGATCAAGGCGGGCCGCGGCTACGTGCCGGCCGATCGCAACAAGGAAGAGGGCCAGCCGGTCGGCACGATCGCGATCGACTCGATCTTCACGCCGGTGCGCAAGGTGAACTTCGTGGTCACCAATGCGCGCGTCGGGCAGCGCACCGATTACGACAAGCTCACGCTCGAGATCTGGACCGACGGCAGCGTCCGTCCCGAGGATGCGCTCGCGCTCGCGGCACGCATTCTCCAGGATCAGCTGAGCGTGTTCGTCAACTTCGAGGAGCCGGAAGAGACTTCCGTTCCGTCGGAGGAGGCGGCGTCGGCCGAGCTCAACGAGAACCTGTTCCGCACCGTCGACGAGCTCGAGCTGTCGGTCCGCTCCGCGAACTGCCTGCAGAACGCGGATCTGCGCTACATCGGCGAGCTCGTGCAGAAGACCGAAGCCGAGATGCTCAAGACCAAGAACTTCGGCCGCAAGTCGCTCAACGAGATCAAGGAGCTGCTGTCGGAGATGGGCCTGTCGCTCGGCATGCGCCTCGAGAACTTCCCGCCCCGCGAGGAGCTCGAGCGGCGCCGCATGATGCGGGAGAAGCAGACGGCCTGAGCCCGCCAGTGGCGGACGCGAAATCAGTGCGCGAGGGCTGCCCGAGGTGGCCGCTCGCGCCGGAAGTGAACGAATACCCATGCGACACCTGAAGGCAGGACGGAAGCTCGGTCGGTCGTCGGCGCACCGCGACTCGCTGTACCGCAACCTGGTTGCGGAGCTGCTGAGCCACGACCGGATCAAGACCACGGACGAGAAGGCGAAGGAGATCCGGCGCTTCGCCGATCGCATGGTCACGCTCGGCAAGACCGGCACGCTCGCCGCCCGACGCCGTGCGGTGGCGTACGTTCGCGACCAGAAGGCGGTGCAGCGGCTGTTCTCCGACATCGCCGAGCGCTTCAAGGACCGTCCTGGCGGGTACACGCGCATCGTGAAGCTCGGCGTTCGTGCAGGGGACGCGGCGTCGATGTCGCTGATCGAGCTCACCGGTACGTCGGAGAGCGTCGAGCCCGCCAAGAAGCGCCGCGGACAGAAGCGCGCGAAGGCCGAGGGCGCGACCCAGAAGGGCGCGCGCGCGGCGGCCGGCTGACGAAACGGAGCGCTCCACGTCCGTCGGAGCGCTCGGATTTGACGCTCTCCCGCGAAGCCGCTAGCGACACCCTGTGTGTGCGCGCGCGCTTGACTTCGCCGTGACGAGCGACCCGTCGCCAGGGCTGGCGAAAGGTCGACGATGAAGAAGCGCATCGAAGCCCTTCTCGCGAACGCGCTCGAGCGCGCGACCGCCGCGGGCGAGCTGCACACGACCGTGGTCCCTCCGGGCTGCGTGGAGATCCCGAAGGAGCGCGCGCACGGCGATCTCGCCGCGACGCTCGCGCTCGGCATCGCT
Source organism: Candidatus Binatia bacterium (assembly GCA_019749875.1). GTDB lineage: Bacteria > Desulfobacterota > Binatia > UBA12015 > UBA12015 > VGTK01. The sequence goes on from JAIEPK010000092.1 coordinate 2,977, forward strand.
CGCGCCGAGCGCAAGCCGCCGCGTGCGATCGCGGAAACGATCCTGCGTCACCTCGACGATCCGCACGGTGTCATCGCCGGCACCGAGATCGCGGGGCCGGGGTTCATCAACTTCAAGCTCGCACCGCGCTTCTGGCACGAGGCGCTCGCCGGGCTGCTCGCGGATCCGACCCTCGGCATCGATCCGGCGGGTCGCGGCAAGCGCGCCCAGGTGGAGTTCGTCAGCGCGAATCCAACCGGTCCGCTGACCGTCGGACACGGCCGCAACGCGGTTCTCGGCGACACGCTGGCGCGGCTGCTCGAGGCGGTATCCTACGACGTCGAGCGCGAGTACTACTTCAACAACGCCGGCCGCCAGATGAAGGTGCTCGGTGCGTCGGTCCGCGCGCGCTATCAGGAGATCGTCGGCCGTCCCGTCGACTTCCCCGAGGACGGATATCAAGGCGCCTACATCCGGGACGTCGCGCAGAGCCTGGTCGACAGCCGCGGCGACGCGATCCCCGACGACGACGAGAAGACCTTTCGCGCCGCCGCGGAGAGCGCGATCTTCGCCGACATCCGCGCGACGCAGGACCGTCTCGCGATCACGTTCGACGTCTATTTCAACGAGGACTCGCTGTACGAGAGCGGAGCGATCGAGGCCGTGCTGCGGGACCTCGAGGCGAAGGGGCTCAGCGAGAAGAAGGAAGGCGCCGTGTGGCTCTGCGGCGAGAAGGTCGGGCTCGACAAGGACCGCGTGCTCGTCAAGAGCAGCGGCGAGCCCGCCTACCGCCTGCCGGACATCGCGTACCACCAGAACAAGCTCGGGCGCCGCTTCGACCTGATCGTCGACGTCCTCGGCGCAGACCACATCGCCGAGCACCAGGAGGTCGCGGCGGCATTGCGCGGGCTCGGCTTCGATACCTCGAGCATCCGCCCGGTCATCTACCAATTCGTCACGCTGACCCGGCACGGCGAGCAGGTGAAGATGTCCACGCGGCGCGCGGAGTACGTGACGCTGGACGAGCTGCTCGACGAGGTCGGCAGCGATGCCGCACGCTTCTTCTTCCTGAGCCGCAAGTCCGACAGCCACCTCGAGTTCGATCTCGAGCTCGCGAAGAAGCGCTCGACCGACAATCCGGTCTACTACGTGCAGTACGCACACGCGCGCATCATGAGCCTGTACGCGCAGGCGGCGACGCAAGGGATCGCGCTGCCCGGCGCGGTCACCGCCGACGACCTCGGCGCGCTGGAGCTCGCCGAGGAGTTCGAGCTCGTGCAGCAGCTCGTGTCGTACGGCGAGGTGGTGGGCGTCGCGGCGCGCGAGCTCGAGCCGCACCGCGTGGTGTTCTATCTGCAGGAGCTGGCGGCCGCTCTGCACCGCTTCTACAACCACCATCGCGTGCTCGGCGACGAGTCGCGCGAGCGCGTCGCAGCGCGCCTCGCACTGCTCGAGGCGGTGCGTCGCGTGCTCGTATCCGGCCTCGGCCTGCTCGGCGTCGCAGCCCCGGAGAGGATGTAGCCATGGCGCGGGATGGCGGCGGCGGCCGCTTCGAGTTCGGCTGGCTCGGCATCCTCGGCATGTTCTTCGTCTTCACCGCCGGCTCGGTGGTGATCTTCTTCCTCGGCATCTACGTGGGCAAAGGCCTGCAGGAGAGCCGTCTCGCGCGTGAGGAGCGCGTCGTGCGCCTCCCGGTGAGCCCGGGCGAGGGAACGACGGAGGCGGCACGCGAGCCGGAAGCCGAGCCAGTCGCAGCGGCACCCCAGCCGGCGGCGTCGGCGAGCGTCAATCTCGCTGTGCGGAGCGCCGCCGAGCCTCCGGCC
>JAIEPK010000334.1 GCA_019749875.1 Candidatus Binatia bacterium
GGCGCTGCGGCACGCGTTCGCGCGCGGCGCCTTCCTGCCCGCGGACGCAGCGATCGTCGGCCTGCTCGAGATGGCGCTCGCGGCGATCGGCAGCGGCGACCATCTCTTGCGCGTGCTGCTGCTCACCGCCCTGTCGGCCGCACTGCTGTTCTCGCGCGAGCGCGAGCGCTGCCCGGCGCTGTGCGACGAGGCGCTGGCGATCGCACGCCGGCTCGGCGATCCACGCTCGCTGGGTGCGGCTCTCGACGCGCGCCATCTGGTCCTGCTCGGCACCCCCAAGCTCGAGGAACGCGTCGCTCTCGCCACCGAGGCGCTCGCCATCGCGCGCGACGCAGGACGCTCCGACGTCGAGTGGAGCACGCTCGCACCCATGGCCAACGACCTGCTCGAGGCCGGCGATCTGCGCGGCGCCGATCGCGCGATCGCGCGCCTCTCGCAGCTCGCCGAGCTGTCACGATCGCCGGTCGAGGTGTGGGGCGGCTTGACGGCTCAGGCCTGCCTCGCGCTTCTTTCGGGACGCTACCCGGACGCCGAGCGCCTCGCGGCAGAATCGATCGCGGCGCGGCGCGCCGGGCAGGATGCGGCGGTGCTGCAGATCTTCGTTACGCAGAGCTTCATCCGGCGTCTCGAGACCGGCGGCGTCGCCGACACCGAGGAGATGGTGCGTCGCCTCGCGAGCGACTTCCACGACAGCCAGGGCTGGCGGCCAGTGCTCGCGCTGCTGCTCGCCGAGAGCGGCCGCGGCGACGAGGCGCGCGCGCTGTTCGACGAGGTCGCGGCGCTCGACTTCGCCGACATCCCCGCCGACGCAAACTTCCTCACCACGGCGGCGATCCTCGCGCTGCTGGCGCACCGCTTCGGCGACGCGGCTCGTGCGCGCGTCCTCTACCAGCGGCTCGCTCCGTTCGCGGCGCACACCGCGGTGACGTTCGTGCAGCCGGTCGTGTGCCTGGGCGCGGTGACGCGCTTCCTCGGCCTGCTCGCGGCGACGATGGGCGACGCCGAGCGGGCGCTCGCCCACCTCGACGACGCGATCGCGAGGAACCGCGCGCTCGGGGCACGTCCCTACCTCGCGCGCGCGCTCGCCGAGTGCGCCGCCGTGCTGCACGAGCGTGACGCTACCGGCGATCGCGACCGTGCCGCGGATCTGCTCCGGGAGGCACGCACGATCGCCGCTGCCATCGGACAGCACGCGCTTCGCGACGCGCTCGTCGGCGCGATGCCGTCGCCGCGAGCCGGCGGCACTGTCGCCGCGACGTCGCCCCAGAATGCGAGGAGCACCAGCTCGACGGCGACCCTCCGGCGCGAAGGCGACGTCTGGCGAGTCGCGTTCGGTACCGCGGCGTTCGCGCTGAAGGACAGCAAGGGGCTGCAGTTCCTCGCGACCTTGCTGCGCAACCCCGGTCGCGAGGTGCACGTGCTCGATCTGCTGCCATCCGACCCGGCAACGGAAGGCGCGAGCGCGGTCGACCTGCCGGCCGGCGACCTCGGCGACGCCGGCGAGCTGCTCGATGCCGAGGCGCGCGCCGCCTATCGCCGCCGTCTCGGCGACCTGCGCGACGAGCTCGAGGAGGCCGAGCGCTTCCACGACCTCGGACGGGCCGAGCGCGCGCAGAGCGAGATCGACTTCCTGTCCGCCGAGCTCGCCCGCGCGGTCGGCCTCGGCGGACGCGTGCGGCGAGCCGGTGATGCGGCCGAGCGGGCACGGCAGAACGCATCGCGCACGATCGCCGCCGCGCTGAAGAAGATCGCGCAGGGCAGCCCCGAGCTCGGGCAGCATCTCGCGGCGACCGTCAGCACCGGTCTCTTCTGCTGCTACGACCCGCAGGCGGTGCCGCCACTCGACTGGCTTCTGTGATCCGGCCACACAGGCCTCGCCGGACGACCGCGCCTCCCGCCGGCGGACGCCGCGGCGCCCGGCACCGCGCGTCCGCCCCAAGGGCCGCACGGCTCGCCCGAGGCGGACCCTCACTTGGCCGTCCTGCAACGGCTCAGCTCCGAGGTCGAGAAGTCCGCGCTGGTCGCGGTCGCGGTGATCGCGTTACCCGCCCCGAACGGCATGCTCGGCTGGATGGTGAAACGGGCGACGCCGTTCGCATTGGTCGCGACGTCCGCCGAGCCCAGGTAGATGCGCGCCTCGCCGTGGCCGCTCGGGTCGCAGCTCGCGCTCGCGAACAGCTCGACGGTGAAGGTCGTGCTCGGCGTGCTGACCAGGCGGCCGCGGATCTTTCCCGTGACGTGGTCGGCGCGCGTCAAGATGGGATAGTTCTGCAGGTGGTTCGCTCCATCGTCGGCATCACGCGACGGCCTGTCGTTGGGCGTGACGCCGTCCGCCCCGAGGTCGATCGCGAGTCCCTGGTTGGCGAACGTGCGGTTGGCCGCGATGCGCACCCGGACGCCGGCCAGGACGTCGATGCCGCTGCCTCCATTGTCCGCGATCACGTTGCCGAACACCGTGGTCGCCGAGGCGCTGATCGAGATGCCGGCGCCGCCGTTGCCGGCGAGGTCCTTGGCGTTGCTCTCCGTGCCGATCAGGTTGCGCAAGATCTGGTTCTGGACCTTGCCGTACGCGATCTCGATGCCATGACCGCCGCACCCGGCGATGACGTTGCGATAGGCCGCGAAGCCGCCGATCTCGTTGACGCTGCTGTCGACCAGGATGCCGTCGTGTCCCGCCTGCACGATGCGGTTGCCGCGCAGGCGGTTGCCGTCCTTCGACGTGAGCACGATGCCGTGGCCGCCGAAGTTCGCGACCACGAGCCCGTCGACCTCGGAAGTGCCGCCCGCGATCAGCAGGCCGCTCGTCCCCGAAGGCGCATCGCTCCCGTCGAGCGTCACCAGCAGGATCGCGTCGCTCGCCTTGGGATCGGTGTTCGGCATCGCGCCGGGCTGGCTGTAGCCGTCGATGACCACCGGCTCGGTGGTCGGCGGCAGGCCCGTCGTCGGCGCGATGGTGCACGGGCAGCCGGCCAGGTCGAACGCGATGGAGTCTCTCACGCCGGCGCCGCAGCCGCTCGCGATCGACCACGAGTCGCCGCTGCCGATCAGCACGCAGCCGGAGGTCTGCAGCTTCTCCGCCAGGCTGAGCGGCCTCGCCAGACCGCTCGGGCCGGTGCCGCCATTTGCGAGCAGGATCGCTTCGCGCAGGGTCAAGACGCCGTCCTTGCCGTCGCCGTCGATCGTACTGCTGACGGTGAACGTCGGCTTGTCCGATGCCCCCGCCAGGACGCCGCCCCCGGCGTACCAGCCGGCCAGGGCCATCAGCCCGACCAGCACGGCGCGCGGGGTACGGCCGCAACGCCGCGCGCCAGCGCGATCGCGCCGGTGGCGGTTCTCGTCCTTCGCCGTCTGCGCCGCTGGGGTGCCATCGATCGTGATCGCGTCGTCGAGCATCGTCGTCTCCTTCCGTCACGACGCCGCGCCGGGGGGCGGCGGCGGTCGTCACGTGGATCGGGCGTGCGACGGGCGCGCACATTGTGCGCTGAGCTCATCGGCGGCGATCGAGCCTGCCTCTTCGGGCCTCCGGGCTGGGCGGAGATGCCGTTGGCTTCTTGACAGGAGCGGCTGCGCGATGGCCTATCGCACGCCCGGCACGGATGCCGGCACGGAGGCTCGCATGACGAACCGTCGCCCCATGAGCCGCTTCGTCGCATGCGCGCTGGCCATCGCCCTGACCGCTGCCGCCTGCGGCGACCGCGACGCGACCAGCGGCTTCGCCGCACGCGCGACCGCCGAGCTGCAAGCGAGCGGTTACGGCGACTACCTCGGCATCCAGCAGCCGAGCCGCAGCGCGCCGCGTCCGGGCTGGACCGACCTCTTCTTCGACGCCGCACCCGAGCAGGCGATCTGCATGGACGGCAGCGACTTCCAGGTGAGCGTGCGACACGGCACGTCCGGGCGCGCGGTGCTGTACCTGCAGGGCGGCGGCGCGTGCTGGGATCACGACACCTGCTGGGTCGACCGCCTCGCGCTGGTGCGCGCCAACGGCCCGATCGAGGGTGGCGCGTTGAAGCTCGACGATCCGGCGAGCCCCTTCCACGACGACGACGTCGTCTACGTGCCGTACTGCGACGGCTCGGTGTTCGGCGGCGACGCGACCGTCGACTACGACGGCGTGCGGACGTTCCACCATGGACTGTGGAACACGTCGGTGGCGGTCGACGTCCTGCGACGCGAGTTCCCCGACGCGAAGCAGATCGTCGTCGCCGGCAGCAGCGCCGGCGGCTTCGGCAACGTTCCGGCCTACGCCGTGACGCGAGTCGCCTTCCCGGACACGCCGATCCTCGTGTTCAACGACTCCGGACCCGCGATCGAGAATCATGCCGTGCCGGCGGCGGCGGAGCGCGCGCGCCGCTGGCAGCTGGATGCCCGCTATCCTGCGAGCTGCGCCGACTGCCGGCGACAGGCGTTCTACCTGCTCGACTGGGCGATGGAGCGCGATTCTTCCCTGCGCGTCGCGCTCTACGGCTACCAGCGCGACCGCGTGATCATGGGCTTCTTCGAGCTCGACGCGGCGGCGTACCTGGACCTCGTGCTGTCGATGACCGACGAGATCCGCGCGCGGCATCCGGGGCGACTCGAACGCTACCTCGTCGCCGGCAGCGGGCACACGACGCTGCTGTACCGCCAGTTCTACGAGCAGAGCGTCGACGGCGTCGCGATCGCGGACTGGACGCGCGCGTTCCTCGACGGCAGCGACGGCTGGCGGGACGTGATCGAGTAGTGCTGCGCGCGCTCCGCAGGTTCGCGGCGGCTTGCGCCGGCCTGCGGCACGCCACGCGTGGA
>JAIEPK010000375.1 GCA_019749875.1 Candidatus Binatia bacterium
GTTCGGCCGCGGATCGCCGAAGCGTTGCGCGAGCGCCACGGCGAGCAGCGCCGTGGTGACGGCGCGCAACGCGGCCGTGCGCGACGCGACGCGCGCGACGAGGACCTGCGCGGACTCGGCGAGTGCGGCGATCGCGAGCACGTAGACCGGCAGCAGCAGGCGCGCCTGCGCCACGTAGTAGCCGGCGATCACCACCCAGCTCGCGAGCGCGAACCACTCCGGCGCTTCTCGGCGTCGCACGAGCACGAACAGCAGCGCCCCGAGCGCGAGCAGTGCCACGAGCGGAGCCGCGTGCGACGGCCGCCGCGACGTCATGGCGGTCGCGAGCAGTGCCGCGTAGGCGGTCGCGTTGTCGGCGACGCGCTCCGCCCAGCCCGCGGCCCCGAGCGCCGGCGCATCCGCGTCGTTCGGATCCGAGCGCAGGAACGCGGTCGTGTAGGAGCGCAGGTCGGGCGAGTCGTACTGCGAGACGTAGGACGGCGTCGCGAGCCACGGCAGGTAGAGCATCGTGAACAGCACGACCGGAGCGACGAGCCGGCGCCAGACGAACGGGCGCGTGGGCTCCGGCTCGTTCGGCGCCACCACGTCGCGCGCTTCGTCGCCCGGTGCCCCTGGCGCGAGCGTACCGTCCGCGGCGCTGGCGGAGCGCGGGACGCCGAGCCAGCGCCGGCTCGCACGCTCCAGCACGATCGCGGGCACGAGCAGCACGTTCGCCGAGCGCACGTATGCGCCTGCGACCAGCGTCGCGACCAGCACCGCCTCGCGCCCGAGCGAGGACGGCCGCTCGTTCGTCCGTCGCGCGAGCAGCAGGGCCAGCAGCGCCAGCGCGAGCGCCGGCACGTCCGACATCACCTGGTTGCAGAGCGCCTGCAGCTGCGGATTCAGCCACGCGACGACCGCCACGCCGAACGCGATCCAGGCCCCGGTGCGCGGCAGCACCAGCAGGTACAGCAGCACCACCGCCGCGACGCCGGTCAGGCTCGTGCACAGGTTCAGCAGCTCGAAGTCGAAGCCGCGCCACGCGACCAGCGGCGCCAGCAACGCGCTGAACCCCGGCGGACGCAGGCGGAACGGCTCGCCCATCACCGTGTAGCCCTGCCCGTCGGCGAGCGCGCGCGCGGCGAGCAGGTAGCGCGCGGCGTCGGGGCGAGCGTCCCAGAAGTCGCGCACGGTGAGGGGCAGCGAGGCGAGCGTGCCGACCAGCAGGACGAGAAGCAGCGCGCGGTCGAGACGGCTGCTTGCGTATGCGGCTTCGCTGTCAGACATTGTCATGCATGAAGACGTCCGCGCTGACGATCCGTCTCGACCGTACTCTCGAACGACAGCTCGAGAGCGCGGCGAAGCGCTCCGGGCGCTCCCGGAGCGATATCGCCCGCGACGCCCTCCGTCGACAGCTCGCCGTCATGCAGTTCGAGGAAGCGCGCCGGCAGGTAATGCCCTTCGCCGAGGCACGCGGCTACCTTACCGACGAGGACGTCTTTCGCGTCATCTCGTGAGGGTTTGCCTCGACACCAACGTGCTCGTGGCGGCCTTCGCTACCCGCGGACTCTGCGCGGACGTCCTCCGGGCCGTTCTCACGGAGCACGATCTGGTTCTCGGCGAGGTGATCCTCGTCGAGCTGCGACGTGCGCTCGAGAGCAAGCTGAAGCTGTCCGGCGATCGCGTCGCGGTGGTGGAAGCCGCTCTGGGTAGCGTCCCCATCCTGCCGCGGCCGTCGCGTCCAGCCGCGATCGACGTCCGGGACTCTTCCGACCGCTGGATCGTCGCGACGGCCGTCGACGGCAAGGCCGACGTGATCGTCACGGGTGACCGTGACCTTCTCGACATCCGGGACGCCGCGCCGCTGCCGATCCTCGACCCACGGAGCTTCTGGGAGATGCTCCGCCGTCGCACGACCTGAACCCGTTCGGCGGAGCACGGTTTCGCTCGTCTCCGCCGGACCGACGCGCTAAGCACGCCCCCATGGAGCTGACGCTGACGCCCGAAGACCGTGCCTTCCGCGACGAGCTGCGCGACTTCCTCGCGCGCGAGAAGCCGAAGGACTGGAACTATCCGGCCGGCTCGTCCTACTTCGAGCTCTGCGCCACCGAGTTCGAGCGCCTGCGCGCGTGGCACCGCAAGCTGTACGACGCGCGCTTCATCGGCATCACCTGGCCCGAGGAGTACGGCGGCCGCAACGCGCCGGCGCACCAGGAGGCGATCCTCGCCGACGAGATGGTGCGCGCCGGCGTGCCGCCGACGATCAACCTGCTCGGCATCACGCTGTGCGCGCCCGCGCTGCTGCACTACGGCAGCCCGGCGCAGAAGGAGCGCTTTCTCCGCAAGCTGCTCTCCGGCGAAGAGATCTGGTGTCAAGGCTACTCGGAGCCCGGCTCGGGCTCCGATCTCGCGAGCCTGCGCACGCGCGCCGAGCTGCAGGGCGACCACTATGTCGTCAATGGCCAAAAAGTCTGGACCACCGACGGCGCATACGCCGACTGGATGTTCTGCCTGGTGCGCACCGAGCCGGACGCGCCGCGCCACAAGGGCATCGGATTTCTTCTGATCGATGTGCGCACGAAGGGCGTCGACGTGCGCCCGCTGCGCCAGATCACCGGCGGCAGCGAGTTCTGCGAAGTCTTCTTCAACGACGTAATCGTGCCGAAGGAGAACATGGTCGGACACCCGACGCAGGGCTGGGAGATCGCCAACACCGTGCTCGGCTACGAGCGCGGCTCGCAGGCGCTCGGCTCGTCGGCGAGCTTCGACGCCGACTTCGCGCTGCTGCTCGCGCAGCTGCAGGACCGCGGCGCCGCGCGCGATCCCGAGGTCCGGCAGCGCGCAGCGCAGCTCAAGATCGAGCTCGCGGTGCTGCGCCTGGTCGCGCTGCAGACCCTTGCCCGCATGCGCGACGGCGGCGCGCCCGGCCCCGAAGCAAGCATGGGCAAGCTCTGCAAGTCGGAGCTCGAGCAGAAGCTGTACTCGTTCGCGGTCGACCAGCAGGGGCCGTACGGGGCCCTGTGGGACGGCGCGCGGGCGGTCGACGGCGGACGCTGGCAGGGCATGATGCTGTGGTCGCGCGCCGGGACGATCTACGCGGGGTCGAGCGAGATCCAGCGCAACATCATCGCGCAGCGCGTGCTCGGGCTGCCGCGCGGTTGACCGCACGCGGTCCAGCGATCGTCCCGGACGGAGAGCGCCTCTGCGCGGCCGCGCGGTGGTCGCGGATCGCGCTCGCGGCCGCGCGTCCGGCCTGCGCACGACGGCCGCTCGGCGAACGATCCGCCGCACGTGAGCGACCGCCGGGGCGAGCGTGACGGCGGCTCGCACCGAGGACACCGACGAGCGGCGCCGTGCGCCGGCCCGGCACGCGGATCGCCGACGAGCGGCCCCCGCGACCCTGCTCACGGCGCTGCTGGCCGCATGCGCCCTGGGGTCGGGGCTCATCCTGCTCGTCTCGATGCGCTCCGGCGGATCGTCCGCGCTGATCGTGGGCGACGGCAAGGCCTACTACGCCTGGGCGCGATCCGCCCTGGTCGATCACGATCTCGATTTTGGCAACGACTACCGGCTGCTCTATCCGCCGGACCCGCTGCCCGACGAGGCCGAAGCACGAACTCCGATCGGTCGCGTTCCGAACAAGTATCCCGTCGGGCTCGCCCTGGTCGAAGCTCCGGGCGTGCTGCTCGCTGACCTTCTCGCGCACGTCGTCCCGGGCGCGACGGCGGACGGCGCGTCCTGGCCCTATCAGGTCGTGGTCGCCGGCTGGCTCGTGGCGCTCGAGCTCTTGGGTGTCCTCCTGCTCTTCCGCGCCATGGTCCGGCTCGGTGCCGCACCGACATGGGCGGCCGCGTCGTCCGCGGTGCTTCTCGCGGGGACCAACCTCATCCACTACGTCGCGAAGGAGCCCGCGATGGCGCACGGCGCCGGGATCGCCCTCTTCGGCATCGCGCTGTACGTCGCTGCCGGCTGGCCCGATCGGTGGTCCGGCGTCGGGCTCGCCGGACGCCTCCTGTTCGGTGCGCTCCTGGGACTCCTCGTCCTCGTGCGCAACTCGAACGTGGTGCTGTTGCCGCTGCTCGGGTGGGCGGCGGTCCGCAAGCGCGGCGTGTCCACGGCGGTCGCTCCGATCGTCGCGAGCTGCGCGCTGATTTTGCTCTTGCAACCGCTGAGCCTCTACCTGCTCTGGGGCGACCTGCGCCTGCACACCTATCCGAGCGAGGGCTTCACCGCGGACCGCTTCGGCGTGTGGAACACGCTCTTCAGCACGCGTCACGGCCTCTTCGTGTACCACCCTTGGTACCTCGTCCTGGTCGTCCTGAATTGCCTCGCGCTGTCGCGCGGGCCGCGCACGATCGCCGCGCTGGCGTTGTCGTCCTTCGCGGGCCTCGTCGTGATCAACGGCACGTGGTGGTGCTGGTGGTTCGGAGCGAGCTTCGGCAATCGCGCCTTCGTCGAGAGTCTCGCCCCGATGACCGTCGGAGCGAGCCTGTTCGTGTCGCGATCCCGGAATCCGCGCAGGACGGCCTTGCTCTGCGGTGCGGCCGCGGTCGCCGCGATCCTCTCGAACGTCGATCTCTGGCTGGGATACCTGCTCCACCGCTACCCCCACGACGGCGGGCACGGCATCACCGATGCGTACCTGTGGTTCGTTCATCCGCCGCGACCCTGACCAGGGCTCCCGCGGAGCAGTCCGTGCGGCGAGAAGCGGGCGCTCGCGGCAGGGTGCCGGCGGCGGCCGCCGCGCGGCGCGAGAGGACGATCGATGCGGCTATCCCGCGATGCCGGCGTCCTCCGCGAGCACGGCA
>JAIEPK010000634.1 GCA_019749875.1 Candidatus Binatia bacterium
CGCGCGGTCGCGCTGTGCGTGCCGGCGAGTCCCGTCGGCGTGCTGCTCGCGCCGGCCGAGATCCGCTGGCTCGCCGCGCAGATCGCGCCCGCGCTGCTGGTGCTCGACCAGTCGTTCCTGGCACTCAGCACGCGCCACGACGATCTGCGCACAGCGCTGCCCGACAATGTGATCGCCGTGCGCAGCCTCACCAAGGAGCATGCCATCCCGGGGGTGCGCGTCGGCTACCTGGTCGCCGAGCCGGCGCTCGCGGCGCGGATCGCCGCCGCGCGTCCGGCGTGGACCGTCGGCAGTGCCGCGCAGGCGGCCGTGGTCGCTGCGGTGGCCGCGGACGATTTCGTGGCGACGACGCGCGCCCGCCTGCTCGCCGACGCGAGCCTGCTCACCGCGCGGCTGCGCGACGCGGGCTACGTGGTGGCGCCTTCGCAGACGCCGTACTTCGTCGTCCACGTCGATGATGCGACGCGCTTCCGGCGCGAGCTGCTGCGTGCGCACGGCGTCCTGGTGCGCGACTGCACGTCCTTCGGCATGCCGGCGTGGGTGCGCGTCGCGGCGCGCGGCGGCGAGCCGGCGACGCGCATCGTCGACGGCTTCGCGGAGCTCGCGCCGCGCTTTGCGACGCGAAACGTCGCGATGGGAGCGCACGCGTGACCGACGCGCGGCGCTCGCGGTCGTGCTCGTGAAGCCCGCGCTTCGCCGGCTCGCGCTGGCGCTCGCGTTTCTCACCCGTCTGCCGGTGCGCGTCGACGCGGGCGACGAGCGTGACGTCGGACGCTCGGTCGCGTTCTTTCCGCTGGTCGGTGCGCTGCTCGGCGCCGCGCTGGCGCTGCTCGCGTGGCTCGTCGGCGGTCGCCTTCCCGACAGCGTGCTCGCCGTGCTCGTGACGGCGCTGCTCGCGGCACTCACCGGCGGCCTGCACCTCGACGGCGTCGCCGACACCTTCGACGCGCTCGGCGCGCCGGGCGCGGATCGCGCCCGCTTGCTGGAGATCCTGCGCGACAGCCGGATCGGCGCGCACGGCGCGACGGCCCTGCTGCTGGTGGTGCTGCTGCAGGTGACGGCGCTGCACGCCGTGCTGGCAGCGCCGCACGCGACCCCGATCCTGCTCGCGTGCCTCGCGGTCGCGCGCTTCGTCGCGGCGCTGGTGATCGTGCTCTTTCCCTACGCGCGCACGAGCGGGCTCGGGGTCGCGTTCCACGCGCATGCACGCCGCGCCGACGTCGTCGTCGCCGGTGTGGTGGCGGCGCTCTTCGTGCTCGCCGCGGGTCGTGCGGCGCTCCTCGCGTCGCTGCTCGCGACGGGCGTGGTGCTGCTCTTCGTGCAGCGCGTCGCATCGCGGCTCGGCGGCGTCACGGGCGACGTCTGTGGTGCGGCGATCGAGCTCGCGCAGGTGGCGTTCCTGGTCGCGTTCCTCGCCGCATCTTGACGCGGCGTCCGGCGACACGCTAAAGGCGCCGCGTTCGCGCCGGTCAGGTCCCATCCCGAAGGGTGAAAAGGGAAGGGGGTGAGAAGCCCCCGCTGCCCCGCAACTGTGAGGGGGGACTCGCACCACACGAAGCCACTGCCGGTTCGCCGGTGGGAAGGCGTGGTGTCGGGAATGATCCCCAAGCCAGGAGACCTGCCTGTCCGGAATGCGTGCGGACCCTTTCGGAGGAGAAGGGCGCATGAGAGACGGAAGATTCGCCAGGCAGCCGTGCGGCCGCGTCGCAAGCGACGCGGACCTGCGCCCGTGCCGGAGCTCCGCCTCGCGCGCCGCGCGATCGTCGTTGGGTAACGATGTCGCGATCTCGCCGCGAGGGCCCGCCATCCGCTTCCAGACGCCCGGTGCGTGTCTCGCGAGAGGCCGGGGCACCGTCGGGCAAGGAGACAGAAGGTGCGGGATTCCAACCTGGCCCCGAGGCGCACGGCGCAGCGTTCGTGCGTACGCGGGACGCCGCTCGTGTCGCTGGCGTTCGCGCTGGCCCTGATCACCGTCCCCGCGGCAGGCGCGCACGGCGAGGACGCGCCGTCCGAGAGCGTTCCCGGCGACGAGATCGTCGGCGGTACCGACGTCACCGGCGACGGCAAGATGTCGCGGCTCGACCCGGTGGTCGTCACCGCGACGCGGACCCAGACGCAGCTCTCCGACCTGCCGCAGACGATGACCGTCGTGTCGCGCGAGGACATCGAGGAGAGCAAGGTCGACACGGTCGGCGACCTGCTGCGCGCCGTCACCGGCGTGCAGGTGCAGCAGGCGGGCGGGCGCGGCACGACGACCAGCGTGTTCATCCGCGGCAGCGAGTCGGACGAGGTGCTGACGCTCATCGACGGCGTGCAGGTGAACAGCGTCACGCTGGGCGCGTTCGACTTCGCGAACCTGACGCCCGAGGGCTTCGACCGCGTGGAGGTGCTGCGCGGCGGCGGCGGCAGCCTGTACGGCTCGGAGGCGATCGGCGGCGTGGTGAATCTGATCACGCGTCGCGGCGACGGTCCGCCGAGCGGCGCGATGTCGTTCGCCGGCGGCAACGGTGCGACCGATCGCGAGACCGGCGTGTTCTCCGCGGCGAACGAGCAGTTCCGCGTCGCCGGCTCGGCGACCCACATCGGCACGGCCGGCTTCGGGCAGGAGATTCCGGTCGACGTGACCGGCACCGTCAAGAAGACCAATCAGGACTACGACGCGACCACCGCGTCGTTGCGCGCGGACTGGACGCCGACCGAGACGTCCGCGCTGTACGGCATCCTGCACTACGTCGGCAGCAACGTCGGGCTCGCCAACGCGAGCAACTTCCTCGGCGTACTCGATCCCAACGCGCGCCAGCAGGGCGACTTCTACTTCGCGAAGCTCGGCTGGGAGGACGCGGCGCCGCTCGACGGGCTCTCGTACCGACTCTCCGGCGCGTACGTGCAGGACGACCAGCGCTTCAACGATCCGCCCGACGTGAACAACACGGCCGAGACGCGCTCGCGCATCCCGTCCGAGATCGTGCAGGGCGACGCGCAGGCGAACTACGCCTGGCAGTGGTCGCTGAGCACCGTCGGCTTCCAGTACACGCGCAAGTCCGCCGACGTGTTCTCGTACTACAGCTTCAACGACCCGCCCGGGGAGACCTTCGACCCGAGCCGCGAGGACTACGGCGTGTACGCACAGGAGCAGGTGCGGCTGTTCGACGACCAGATCATCCTGCTCGGCAGCGTGCGCTACGACCACGACCAGCAGTTCGGCAACGTGACGAGCCCGACCGCCGCGATCGCGGTGCGGCTGCCGTGGCAGCCGTTTCCGGACTACTGGACCGGCACGCGGCTTCGCGCCACGTACGCGGAAGGCTTCCGCGCGCCGACCTTCAACGAGCTCTTCTTCCCCGGCTTCGGCAATCCGAACCTCGACCCGGAGCGCAGCAGCGAGTGGAACGCGGGCTTCGACGTCGAGCTGCTCGACGGACGCGCGGTCGTCTACGCGACGTATTTCGACCGCCGCGTCAAGGACGACATCGTCACCGTGCTGGTCGATCCCGAGACGTTCGAGTTCGCGCCCGTGAACCTCGGCCGCGTCGACGCGACCGGCGTCGAGACCGGCCTCGACGTCGATCTGGGTGCGGGCTTCCGCGCCGGCGGCACCTACACCTACCTCGGCATCCAGTCGGCAGGCGGCGCGGATCAGGTGGTGCGGCGACCGAACAACCAGATGAGCGCCTTCGTCGCCTACCGCACGCCGCAGGTGTTCGCCGCGGCCGACGCGTTCCAGGCGCGCGTCGACGTGTTCTTCGTCGGCGACCGTCCGGACTACGATCCCGAGACCGGCGACATCGTGACCAACCCGCAGTACACGCGCGTCGATCTCGCGACCGCGTACGTGCTGCCGTGGAAGCTCTACGACACCAGCTTCTCGCTGTTCGGACAGGTCTCGAACCTCTTCGATCGCGACTATCAGGAGGTGCTCGGCTTCCCGTCGATGCCGATCAACGCGCTCGCCGGCCTGCGGATCGCGTTCTGACGATGCACGAGCCCGGGCCGGAGGCGATGCACGGTGCGGCGCGCGCCGCGATCGCTCCGCGTCCGGGCTTCGTGGTCGCGGCACCGCACAGCGGGGCCGGCAAGACGACATCCACCATGGTGCTGATCGCGGCGCTGCGCGCGCGCGGGCTGCGTGTGCAGCCGTTCAAGGCCGGCCCCGACTTTCTCGATCCGACGCACCTGGCGCGCGTCGCCGGGCGTCCGGCGCGCACGCTCGACGTGACGCTCACCGGCGAGCGGTACGTCGTCGAGCTCGCGACGCGTGCGCTGCGCGACGCGGACGTCGGCGTCGTCGAGGGCATGATGGGGCTCTTCGACGGCGTCGACGGTCGCAGCGACCGCGGCAGCACCGCGGAGATCGCGGCCTTGCTCGACTGGCCGGTGGTGCTGGTGCTCGACGCGAGCGCCGCCGCGCGCAGCATCGCGGCGGTGGTGCGCGGCTTTCGTACCTTCTCATCGGAGATCCGCGTCGCTGCCCTGCTGTTCGCGCGGGTCGCCGGCGCGGGGCACCTGCAGATGCTGCGCGACGCCTGTGCCGGAGAGGGCGTCGCCGTCCTCGGCGGCATCGCCGCGGATCCGGCGCTGCGCATCGCCGAGCGCCACCTCGGCCTGCATCCGGCGAGCACGCTCGATGGACCCGATGACGCGGCACTGGCGCGCGCGGCCGCGGCACTCGATGTCGATGCGCTGCTCGACGTGCTGCGCACGCAGGGCGGATCGGCGGACGTGGCCCGCACCCGGGGCGCGTCACGCGACCGCGTCGGATCCGAACCGCCGCACGCCCAGCGCGCTCCG
>JAIEPK010000540.1 GCA_019749875.1 Candidatus Binatia bacterium
GCCGGACGGTGGCCCGAGAGCGGCTCGCGGGACGCGCCTGGCGCGAGGCGATCGCGGAGCGCGTCGCCGCCAGCGAGCCGCACAAGTGGTATCCGCAGCGCGCCGGCCGGCCCGACCTCGTCGTCGAGCAAGCGCTCGCGACCGGTCGCGCGAAGGACCCGATCGTCCGCCAGGAGATCGTCAAGCTCGTGACGCTCGCCTGGTCGGCCAAGTGGATGGCGCAACGCGCCGCCGCGGCGCGTGCGCTCGGCAAGCCGCCCGGCCCCGAAGGATCGCTCGGCAAGCTCGCCAGCAGCGCGATCGCTCGCACGGCGTCCCGCGTGCATGCGCTGCTCGCCGACGCGTCCGGCATGCTGGCGGGGGACGACGCACCGCTCGGCGGGACGATCGCGGAGATCTTCCTGTCGGTTCCCGCCATCTCGATCGCGGGCGGCACCGACGAGATCCAGCGCAACATCATCGCCGAGAGGGTCCTCGGACTTCCGAAGGAGCCCGATGCCGTCCGCGACGTGCCGTTCCGCGCCGTGCCGAGGAGCGCGTGATCGTCGAGCGCGACGGCGTCGCGATCCACTGGGAGGTGCACGGCGCCGCACGCGAGCGCGTGCCGCTGCTGCTGACGCACGGCTACGGCGCGAGCAGCGCCATGTGGGCACCGAACGTCGCGGCGCTGGCAGCGTCGCGACGCGTGATCACCTGGGACATCCGCGGGCACGGGCGCAGCGCCTCGCCACGCGATCCCGCACGGTACACGCAGGAGCTCTCGATCGGCGACATGGCGGCCGTCCTCGATGCGTGCGGCGTCGCACGCGCCGCGCTCGGCGGCCTGTCGCTCGGCGGCTACCTGGCGCTCGCCTTTCACGCGTCCCATGCCGAGCGCGTCGCCGCGCTGGTGCTCTGCGACACCGGTCCCGGCTTCCGGCAGGACGCGGCACGCACGCGCTGGAACGCGTTCGCGATCGCTCGGGCCGAGGCCTTCGAGCGCGAGGGGCTGGCGGCGCTGGGCCCCGGACCCGAGATCGGGCCTGGGCCACACGACGCTGTCGGGCTCGCTCTCGCCGCGCGCGGCATCCTGGTGCAGCACGACGCCCGCGTGCTCGAGACGCTGCCGAGGGTCCAGGTCCCGACGCTGGTGGTGGTCGGCGAGCACGACCGCCCGTTTCTCGTCGCCGCCGACTACATGGCCGCGAGGATCCCCGGTGCGACCAAGGTCGTCGTTCCCGGCGCGGGGCACGCGGTCAACCTGGACCGCCCGGTCGAGTTCGACACGGCGGTGATGCGCTTCCTCGACTCGGTCGGCTGATCGGACCGCGTGGCTGCCCTCGACCGCGCACGGCGCGTCCTCGGGAGCGACCGAATCTCGGTATGACGGGCGGCGTCCGGCGTGCGATACGGGGTGTCGGCCGGTTCTGCCCTCGTCCGTGGAGCTCAAGATGCCGTCGAATTCGATTTCCTGCCGCCCGTTCGCTGTCGCCGCGCTGATCGGCCTCGTCGCCGCGTCGGCTGCGCTTCCGCCCGGGGCGCGTGCCGATCTCGCGGCACCGGGCGCGATCGTGTCGAGCGACGGCCGGACCTTCCCTCGGGTGACGCTGCCGCTGCTCGAGTCACCGCCGTTCGAGGGCACCGGCGTCCTGCCGGAAGGCGCGCGCGCCGCGAAGGTCGCGCCGCCGAATCTCGACGCCAGACCGGCCGGAGGCGCCGGCATCGAGAGCATCATCGACACCGACGAGCGCCATCAGGTGAGCGACACCACGCTGTTCCCGTTTCGCGCGATCGTGTCGCTGGAGATCGCGTCCGTCAACGGCAACTTCATCTGCAGCGGATTCTTCATCGATGCCGACACCGTCGCGACCGCCGGACACTGCGTGTACGGCAGCGGGCTCGGCGGCTGGGCGACGTCGATCACGGCGTATCCCGGTCGCAACGGCGCCGCCGCACCGTACGGCTCCGCGACCTCGGTCGCGATGTTCGCCCCGGACGAGTGGGTCGACAGCGAGGACGAGCACTTCGACTACGGCGCGATCAAGCTCGACACGGCGCTCGGCGAGACCGTGGGCTGGCTCGGCTACGGCGTCAAGGTCGACGACGCGATGATCAAGCGGAACATCCGCATCTTCGGCTACCCGGCAGACAAGCCGGCCGGGACGATGTGGGGGACGAAGCGCTCGATCAAGGCCGTCGAGCCCGAGAAGATCTACTACAAGATCGACACCTTCGGCGGGCAGAGCGGCAGCCCGGTGTACGGCAAGGTCTCCAACGCCTGCCAGACGTGCGCCTTCGGCATCCACGCGTACGGCACCGGGGGAGGTTTGTACCCGGCCTCGAACAGCGGCACGCGCGTGACCAGCGACGTGTTCGCGAACCTCGCGTTCTGGGCGACGCAGTGAGCGCGCGATGCGGGTCGCGGCGCGCCGGCGCCGCCCGTCACGGCGACGCCGGCGCGAGCCCGGCGCTGCGCAGCGCGCGGTAGGTCGTGTAGCCGCCCGACAGGTTCGCCGCGTCGTAGCCGTTCTGCACGAGGAAGCGCGTCGCGTAGTAGCCGCGCTGACCCGCGGCGCAGTACACCGCGAGCGCGCGCTCGCGCGGCAGCTCGCCGTAGCGGACGCGGAGCTGCGAGAGCGGCACGTTCACCGCGCCCTCGACGTGGCCCGCGGCGAACTCGTCGGGCTCGCGCACGTCGAGCAGCAGGCGGTCGCCGAGCGCGTCCCAGCGGGCCAGCGGCATGAGGCCGTCGAGGTGATTGACGGCGATCATGCCGGCGAGGTTCACCGGGTCCTTTGCGGCGCCGAACTGCGGCGCGTAGCACAGCTCGGCCTCCGCCAGGTCGCGCACCGTGGCGCCCATCTGGATCGCCATCGCGATCACGTCGATGCGCTTCTCGACGCCTTCCAGCCCGACCGCTTGCGCGCCGAGCACGCGTCCGTCGGGCACGCCGAAGAGCAGCTTGAGCTGGATCGGCTTCGCCCCCGGGTAGTAGCCCGCGTGCTGGCCCGGATGCAGGTACACGCGCTCGAACGCGGTCACGCCGGCGCGCTGCAGACCCTTCTCGCTGGCACCCGTGCAGGCCACCGTCAAGCCAAACACACCGACCACCGCGGTCGCCTGCACGCCGCGGAACGGGCGACCGCGTCCGGCGATCGACTCGGCCGCGAGGCGGCCCTGGCGATTCGCGGGGCCGGCGAGCGGCACGATCAGCTCCTGGCCGGTGAGCACGTCGCGCACCTCGACCGCGTCGCCCACCGCCCAGACGTGCGGATCCACGGTGCGCATCTCGGCGTCGACCGCGATGCCGCCGCGCGCGCCGAGCGCGAGCCCCGCGTCGTGCGCGAGCTGCGTCTCGGGACGGACGCCGATCGACAGGATCACCAGATCCGCCGGCAGCTCCGCGCCCGACTCGGTGCGCACGGTGATTCCCTTGCCGGCTTGCGCGAAGGCCGCGAGGCCGTCGCCGAGGTGCAGCGTCACGCCGCGCTCGCGCAGGTGGTCGGCGACGGCCGCCGCGATCTCCGCGTCGAGCGGCGGCATCACCTGCGGCAGCTTCTCGAGCACCGTGACGGCGATGCCGCGGTGCGCGAGGTTCTCCGCCATCTCGAGCCCGATGAACCCGCCGCCGACGACCACCGCACGCTGCGGCGCATGCTCGTCGATCCAGCGCCGGATGCGCACGCTGTCGGGGATCGTGCGCACCGCGAAGATGCCCGGCAGGTCGATGCCCGGCAGCGGCGGACGGATCGGGGCCGCCCCGGGCGACAGCACCAGCGCGTCGTACGGCTCGTCGCGCTCGGTCGCCTGCTCGAGGTCGCGCACCCGGATCGTCCGGCCGGCGCGGTCGATCGACAGCACCTCGTGCCGGGTGCGGATCGCGATGTCGAAGCGGTCGCGGAAGAGCTGCGCCGACGCGACCACCAGCTTCTTCTGATCGGAGATCACGTCGCCGACGAAGTAGGGCAGGCCGCAGTTCGCGAACGACGCGTACGGCCCGCGGTCGAAGACGACGATCTCCGCGCTCTCGTCGAGGCGGCGCAGCCGTGCTGCACACGATGCTCCACCGGCGACGCCGCCGACGATCAGGACGCGCTTGCGCATGATGGTGAGCCTCCTCCGGGGCAGGACGTCGCACATCGCGTGCCGCCGGGGGAGCGCTGCGGATGCGCGCGCCGGCGGCCATTCTGACGGTCGCGAATTCTCGGCGCTGGGAAGATCTCACGTCGGATCGGGCTGATCGTGGACCGCAGTCGCTGGTACGGTGACTGCATTGGGCTCTGTCCGCTTCGCTCCGCGGCCCGTGCCGCGCCGGAGGTGATTCATGAAGCGATGGACCAGGGGCATGGGATCGATGCTCGCGGCCGCGGCCGTCGTCGCGTACGCCGTCCAGGCGAGTGCGCAGCCGGGCCGGGCCGCGCGCACGTGGGATCCGCAGACGGTGGAGACCGTCAGCGGCGAGGTGACCGAAGTGCAGCGGGTCGCGATGCCGCACGGCAAGGCGCACGGCGTGCACCTCGTGCTGAAGACCGACGCGACCGCCGCGCTCGGCGTCCATCTCGGCCCCGCGTGGTACGTCGACCGACAGCCGGTGAAGATCGCGCAAGGCGATCGCGTGACGATCAAGGGCTCGCGGGTCACGATCGACGGCAAGTCGGTGCTGCTCGCGGCCGAGGTGCAGAAGGGCGACCAGGCGCTCGTGCTGCGCGACGCGAACGGCATTCCGAAGTGGGGCGGCGGCGGTCGCAAGCGCGGCCCGCGCGCCACGCCGGGCAGCTGAGCCACGCGACGCAGCCCACCGCGCCGGGCGCGCCT
>JAIEPK010000278.1 GCA_019749875.1 Candidatus Binatia bacterium
CTCTACGCGGCGGCCGAGCGTCTGCTCGCGCTCGCACCGCGGGTCGCGTCGCTGCGCGCCGACCTGCGCGCGGCGACGGAGGAGGCGAGTGCGCAGGAGCACGTGCACGCGGAGGTTCCGGCGTCGTGAACGAGGCGCTGCTGATCTCCAACGTCCTGCTGTGGCTCGTGGTGCTCGTGCTCGCCGGCATCGTGGTCGCGCTCGCGCGCCAGCTCGGCGTGCTCTACGAGCGTATCGCGCCGGTCGGCGCGCTGGCGCTCGGGTCCGGTCCGGCGACCGGCACGCAGGCGCCGGTCGTCGCCGCGACGACGCTCGCCGGCGCGACGCTGCACATCGGTGCGCCGAGTCCGAGCGGACGGAAGACGCTCGTCTTCTTCCTCTCCGTGACGTGCCCGGTCTGCAAGTCGCTCCTGCCGGTGCTGCGCTCGGTCGCGCGCGCCGAGCGCGCGCAGGTGGACGTGGTCCTCGCCGGCGACGGCGACCCGGACGCCTATCGCGCGCTGGTGCGCGAGCACGGCGTCGGCGATCTGCCGTGCGTCGTGTCGCCGGTGCTCGGCATGACGTGGCAGGTGCCGCGCGTCCCGTACGCGGTGCTCCTTGACGCGGCCGGGGCGATCCGCTCGAAAGGGCTGGTGAACAACCGCGAGCACCTCGAAAGCCTGCTCGAGGCCGACCTGCTCGGGGTCGGCACGCTGCAGGAGCTGTTCGCTCGTGAGGAGCGCGTCGCGGAGGACGCAGCACGATGACCATGCGTGACGCAACCGCCCTCGACCGCATCGTCGAGCGCTTCACCCGCGGCCTTGCGCGCGCGACCTCGCGTCGCGGCATGCTGGCGCGCGCCGGCACGTGGCTGGTCGGCGCGGCGGCTCTGCCGCTGCTCCCGGTCGCGCGGGGAGAGGCCGCGCTGCCGCCCGACTCGTCGATCGACGGCGATGCCGGCGATCCGACGAGCTGCCAGTACTGGCGCAACTGCGCGATCGACGGCTTCCTTTGCGCGTGCTGCGGCGGCACCGCGAACAGCTGCCCGCCCGGCACCGAGATGTCGCCGATCACCTGGATCGGCACCTGCCGCAATCCGGCCGACGGCCAGGACTACGTGGTGTCGTACAACGACTGCTGCGGCTCGACGCTCTGCATGCGCTGCCAGTGCCTGCGCACCGAGGGCGAGAAGCCGCCGTACGTCATGTACAAGAGCAACAGCCTGCTGTGGTGCTTCGGAACGAAGAGCCGGGCGGTCCACTGCTCGGTGTCGGTGGTGCTCGGCGTCGCGAAGTGATCCGCGTGGCACGCACGCGGCGACGAGCGCGCGACGTTCGGAAGGCATGCGACGGCCGTCGCACGATGCATCTCGCACGTGCGGCGGACCGCGACCGCGTTGCACCCGTGCGGCGCAGGTCGCGCGAGCTGTCGACGGCGAGAGCCGGCTTCTTCGCGCTCGCAGTCGCGCTGGTGTGGTCTTGGTCCGCGTCGCCCGCGTCCGCGTTCGAGCCGGCGATCAACTACCAGCTGCACTGTCAGGGCTGTCACCTCGCCGACGGCCGCGCGACTCCCGGGCTCGTCCCCGCGCTCGACCCGACGCTCGGCCGCATGATGCGCGTGCCCGAGGGCCGCGACTACCTCGTGCGGCTGCCGAACGTCGCGGCGGCCCAGCTCGACCCCGCCGACACGGCCGCGCTGCTCAACTGGCTCCTCGCGCACTTCGCCGCGAGCGAGCTGCCGCCGGACTTCGCGGCGATCACCACCGAGGAGGTGATCGCGGGACGGCGTGCGCCGCTGGTCGACGTCGAGGGCACCCGCGCGGCGGTGCTGCGGCGCGCGGACGGAGGTGCCCGGTGAGCGTGTCGATCGTGCTCGCCGGCGGCGGCTGTCGCACGGCGTGGAGCGTCGGCGTTCTCGAGGAGCTGCGCAGCGACCTGCCCGAGCCGCGCGAGTGGGCCGGCGTGTCGGCCGGCGCCTGCATGGCGGTGGCGCTCGCCGCGCGCGCCACCGAGCCGATGATGGCGCGCTTCCTCGCGCTCGCCGCGGCGAACCGGCGCAACATGTATCCCGAGCGCATCGGACGCGGCGGCGTGTTCCCGCACGAGCCGATCTACCGCGCGACGGTCGCCTGCGGGCTCGACGACGACGGCATGGCGCGCCTGCGCGACGCCGGTCCCGTCCGCATCCTGCTCGCCGCGACCATTCCCGGAGCGCGCCTCATGCCGTCCTTGTGGGGTGCCCTGCGCGACTACCAGGCGCGCAAACGAGCCGGCGTGCTGCACGGTCCGGACGACCCGCCGCCCGGCTTCACCCTCGAGGTCGCGACGGCGCAGGAGCTCGCGACGCGCGAGGCGATCGTCGACGCGGTCCTCGCATCGTCGGCGACGCCGCTGGTGACGCGCCTGCCGCGTCTCGGCGGCCGGACGTACGTCGACGGCGGCTTCATCGAGAACGTGCCGGTGCGCGCGCTGTCGGAGGACGCGCGTCGCGGTCGCGCGCTCGTGCTCTTGACGCGGCCGGCGCGCGAAGAGGCGCTGCCGGCGAGCCGCACGCGGCTCTACCTCGCGCCCGAGACGGACGTTCCGGTCGCGAAGTGGGACTACACGAGTCCGGACAAGATCGAGGCGACGTTCGACGCGGGCAGGGCGGTCGGCCGTCTGGTCCGCGACCGTGTACGCCGCTGGCTGGACGCCTCGCGCGAACGCTCCGCATCGGACGCCTAGGGCGGTCGGCCGCGAAATTCTTCACGTGGGCCCTTGTTCGGCGTGTGTCACCGGATGTATACAAAGTATACGAAGCCGGACCGGAGGACACCGATGGCCGACGAGGAACGCAAGGAGAAGGTGATCCACACGCGGGTCTCCGAGGGCCTGGAGGAGGAGATCCGCGAGCGCGCCGCACGCCTCGGGGTGTCGGTCTCGAACCTGGTCCGCAACGTCCTGCAGAACACGTTCGGTCTGGTCGAGGACGTGGTCGCCGACGCGGCGAACATCTCGCGCTCCGCGCGCGGCGAGCAACGCGCCGCGCGCGGGACCGAGCGCACCGGCCCGCGCGACGACGCGAGCGTCGGATCGGAGCGCGCGGGACGCGTGCTCGGCTGGCAGGAGGCGGTTCTGAGTCGCAATGCCGTGTGCGTCGCGTGCAACGCGATCCTGCCGCGCGGCACGCGCGCCGCGATCGCAGTCGTCGAGGGCACGGCACCGCGCGACATTCGCTGTCTGCCCTGCATGGAGGAGGTGCTTCGTGAGCCCGGCAACGAGTCCTGAGTCGTTCACCGGCGGCATCGGCGAGCTCGCCGGTCGCATCGCGGCGATCGCCGGCGCGTCGGTCGAGCTCGCCGCGCACGTGGTCGAGCGCGTCGAGCGCCTGGTGGTCGGCGTCGTCGCCGACTCGCGCGAGGTCGCCGAGCAGTCGGAGGCGCTCTACCGCGCGGCTGCGGACCAGGTCGCGGCGCTGGGCGACATCGTGCGTGCGACGCCGCGCTTCGCGCGCGTCACCGGCGAGGTGCTGCGTCTGGTCGCGCTCTACCGCGTGCAGCGCACGCGCGACGAGCTGCTCTCCCCGGAGCGTGCGGCGCGCGAGCGCGAGGCGCTGCACCGGCATGCGGCCGAGCGTCTGTACGATCTGTGCGTGGAGCTGCGCGGCGGCGTGCTGAAGATCGGTCAGTTTGCGTCCACGCGCATGGACCTGCTGCCGCAGCCCTACGTCGAGGCGCTCTCGAAGCTGCAGGACCGCGTACCGGCCGTGTCGTACGGGAGCATCGCCGCGCGCATCGCCGACGAGCTGGGGGCCGCGCCCGACGAGATCTTTGCGAGCTTCGAGCGCACGCCGATCGCGGCCGCGTCGCTGGCGCAGGTGCACGGTGCGACCCTGCGCGACGGCACGCGCGTCGCCGTGAAGGTCCAGGTGCCCGGCATCGAGGACGTGATCGAGGCGGACCTGCTCGCGCTGTCGGTGCTGTCGTCGATTCTGCGCGACCTGCTGCCGCAGCTCGACGTGCCGACC
Organism: Candidatus Binatia bacterium; assembly: GCA_019749875.1. Classification (GTDB taxonomy): domain Bacteria; phylum Desulfobacterota; class Binatia; order UBA12015; family UBA12015; genus VGTK01. The sequence continues at coordinate 3,985 of JAIEPK010000278.1, forward strand.
ATCGCCGGCGAGCTCGCGCGCGCGGTGCGCGAGGAGCTCGACTACGTCCGCGAGGCCGCGAACGCGCGCGCGGTCGCGGCGAGCTTCGCCGACGACGCGCGCGTCGTCGTGCCCGCGGTTCACGAGACCCTGAGCACGAGCCGCGTGCTGGTGATGGACCGCGTCGACGGCGTGCCGCTGCTCGCGTTCCTCGACGAGTGCGAGCATCGCGGCGAGGACGGCGCGCGCGCGCGCGATCACGTGCTGGCGACGCTCATCGACGCGACCTGCGCGCAGGTGCTGCGCCATGGGCTCTTCCAGGGCGATCCACACCCGGGCAACTTTCTCGTCACCGGCATCGCGTCGCTCGCCTTGCTCGACTTCGGTGCCGTGCAGGTGCTGTCGCGCGCCGAGCGCGACGGCTACGCGGAGCTCGCCGGCGCGGTGCTGCTCGGCAACGCGACGCGGGCGGCGCAGCTGCTGCACGAGCTCGGCTTTCGCACCGTGAGCGGCGATCCCGAGCCGCTGGTCGACGTCGCGAGCGTCGTGCTGGCGTTCTTCCGCGAGCGCGCGTCGAGCGGCCTCGGGGAGGTCGATCCCGAGCGCGTCGCGGCCGAATTTCTCGCCGCCATCGAGGCCAACCCGGTCGTGCGCATCCCGGGACACTTCGTCCTGCTCGGGCGCGTGTTCGCGTCGCTCGGCGGGCTCCTGCTGCGCTACCGGCCGCACATCGACCTGTTCGCGCTGATCGTCCCGCACCTGTTCGGTCGGCGCGCGGCGCCCGGCGCGGACGTCGCGTAGCGAGTCGCGCCGATCGCTCAGCCGCGCCGGCGCGACCG
>JAIEPK010000123.1 GCA_019749875.1 Candidatus Binatia bacterium
CGCCGCGCCGATGCGGCTCGCGGCCACGGCGGCGACACCGATCCGCGGAGCGCTAGTGATGCCCCGAGCGCCGCGCCTCCCACGTCTGCTGCATGACGAGGAAGATGAACGACGCCGTCCAGGTGATGAGGATCAGCCCGGTGAGCGCCTCGATGGCGGTGAGGATCCGCAGCGACGACTCGTGCAGCGGCTCCGCGCCCATCGATGTGTAGGACACCGCCGAGTAGTAGAACGCGTCGAAGCCGTCGAGCTGCAGCTCCTCGGCGAACTGGCTGCTCGACATGGAGCCGACCACGAGGATCGCGATCGAGAACAGCCAGATCTCGAGCAGGTGGCCGAACAGCGACACCACGACCATGGTACCGACCGCCGTGCGCGAGTGGCGCTGGAAGCGCGGCAGCACGTAGTCGTTCAGCGTCCGCAGCACCGTCAGGTGGACGTAGACGCAGAGCAGCACGGTGATCACGCACGCGACGACGGCAGGCAGCATCGTGCTCGTCCTTGACGCGTTCGGCGCGGACGCGCAAGTGCGCGCGTCCGCGGTGCGGCCCCCTGGGGCCGGCGGGCGCTCAGGACTGGAAGCTGCGCACCAGCAGGTACACCGCGAGCACGACTCCCAGCAGCGCCAGCAACGACGACAGCGACGCCGCCCACCCCGCGTTCCAGTTCACGGGGCGTGCGTCGGTCGGCAAGGAGCGCGTGAAGCGCAGAAACTGCACCACGCCCATCGCGATCGCCGCCGCGCCCAGCAGCACGAACGAGACCCCGAGGACGGTCGAGCTGGTGGCCGGCGGGGCCGCGTCCGGCCCGTGCGCCGCGAGCCGCAGGAAGAGCCCGAAGCGCGCCACCACGAAGCCCAGGCCCATCACGGCGAGCCCCGTCCGGATCCAGGCGAGCAGCGTGCGCTCGGCCGCGAAGAAGACTCTCGGATCGTTGCCCTCGCTCATGGTGTCGCTCGGCCCTCCCCAGCCGACGTGCCCGGGACGCTCACGGAGCGGCGCCCCGGACCGAGATCGTCATGCGTCCCGACCGCCGGGGTGCCACTCGGCGAGCTCCACGGTGATCCCTTCCGGCCCGGTCAAGAACACCAGCTTCCGGTCGTGGAACTCGAGCACGCCGCTCTTCGGCACGACGCCCGCCGGAGCGAGCCGCGCGAGCTCGGCCGCGACGTCGTCGACCGCGAAGCAGACGTGGTTGTAGCCGGGCGCGTCGAGACGCGTCGGATCGTTGCCGTCGTACGGGGCCGGGCGGCGATAGCGCAGCAGCTGCACCTCGAGCCGCGGTGACGCCGACTCGTGCACCAGCGTCACGTGGTCGGCCTCGATGTCCGGGACGCCCATGTAGCCGTCGAACGGCGGGCCGGCGATCACGACGGCCGTCGTCTCGCGGAAGCCGAGCAGCGCGAAGAAGCCGCGTGCCGCGCCGAGATCGCGCACCACCACCGTCACGTGATCGAACCGGCGCAGGCCGCTCGTCACAGGTGACGCTTCTCCTCGGGCGCGCGGTCCCAGGCGTCGTTGCGGCCGTCGAAGAACTTGACGGGCGCCTCGGCGAGCTCGCGCGGATCGAGATCGTCGAGGCAGGCGAGGTACACCGAGACGAAGTGCCCGCCGATCTCCTCGACGTAGCCGCGCGAGAACGCGCGCACGCCGCAGCGCGCACAGAACAGGTGGTGCACGCCGTTGCCGCCGAACATGTAGTCCTTCAGGTAGTCCTCGCCGTCGAGGACACGGAAGGCGTCGGGACGGATGATCGCGGTCCAGGCGCGCGTCTTGGTGCACAGCGTGCAGTTGCACTTGCCGGTGCCGGCCGCGAGGTCGATGTCGGCCTCGAACTCGAGGCGGCCGCAGTGGCAGCTGCCGTGATAGGTCTTCAGCATCGCGCGCCTCTCTCCTCCACGCCGTGCGGCGCCTGCGCGTTGCTTCGCATCCTTCGCCGCGATCGTAAAGCTCGCGTCAGAGGCTGCGACCGTCGACCGGCATGCGCTCGAGCGCGGCCAGATCGACGTCCTCGAGGCAGCGCACGTTGATCGCCGCCTTCGGTACGCTTCCGCCATGACAGGAGCCGCGATGCGTCATACCTCGACTCGACACCATCACGCGCTCCGAGTCGAGCCCCACCCCGCCCGCGTCAAGGATAGAACGGGGTCGTGTCCCAGACGTTCTGCGGCTCGAGCCGGAAGCCGAGGTACGACAGCGGCACCACCTCGCGATCCTCGTCGCGCATGTCGTTCTCGTGGTTGTGCGAGTCGGTGAACCACACCACGATGTCCTGCCCGGCGACCGGCTCGTGGTCGGCGGCGTACGTCGCGACGTCGCGCGCGCGCAGCTCGCCAGGATGGTTGCGCGTGACCCACATCGGGTACTTGGTCCACGCTTCGGGGAACTTGGCGACGCCTTCGCGGGTCGGCGCGAGCGTGTAGCCGACCGGACGGCCGCGCCCATTGACGGCGCTTCCGTCGGTGACCTCGAGGTGCGTGAACGCCTTCGCGTCCCACTTGAAGCCGCCCTCGCGCGTGATGGTCTTGTCCGCGTCCTTCACCGACGGCCCGATGCGCACGCCGCGCAGGGTCGCGGTGTCGCCGCCTGCCCCTGCGACGTCGAGGTCGACGCGCCAGGCGAAGTTGTGCATGTGGCCCGCGGTGTCGTCCGGGCCGCCGTACTTGCGTCCGGTCGACGCCGCGTGGACCTCCATCGTGCCGTCGTCGAAGAATTCGTAACGCATCATGTAGTCGTAGTTCGCCGCGTTCAGGATGCTCCACAGGACGAGCTTCTCGCCGCGGCGCGCGAGCGCGAAGTACGGGTCGCGCCAGGTCAGCCCACGATCGCCGATCTCCTGGCAGATGCGGTGGCCGTCGAGGCGCGTCGCCGGGCACTCCGTCGGGGTGAGCGGCTGCAGGTCGAAGGCGTACTCGGTGAGGTCGTGGAAGCGCGGATCACCCGAGTGGTACGGCACGAAGATCTCCGCCATGCGGACCTCGCCGAGCACCCGGATCGGCGTCGCCGACGCACCCGGCCGGAACTCCGCCTCGCGGATCACCAGCGTCTCGGACTGCGTCTCGGCACCCGACTCGTCGGGCATGCGCACGATCTCGTAGCAGAAGCGCCACTGCGAGACGGCCGGTCCGGCGACCGGAAAGGTCTGGATCAGCTCGGTGCCGCTCGAGCACGCGGCGCGCGCGCGTGACGGGATGACGAGCACGGCGACGGCGAGCAGGATCGAGAGAAGCAGCGGGACGCGGATGCGCATGGGGGTCCTTCCGTGATGGTCGCGATGGCGCGGACGGGTGACGCGCTGCCGGCCGGTGAGAGCGCGCAGCGTAGCGTGTCGGGAGACGTCCGCTCAAGCGCAGAAACGCACGTCGCAGCGCACGGCGCGGACGGTCAAGCGCCGGTGAGGGCCGGCCCCGGCGCAACCCCCATGAAGTCGAGCAGCAGCTCGATCTGCGCCTCGAGCATCGGCAGGCCGCCATGGACGGCACGCCCGCGCCCCCGGGCGGCATCGAGAAGCGGGGTGATCTCGCGCGTCACCACGCAGTCGGCGACCAGCGCCGCCGCATCGAGCATGGCGTCGGTCATCGGCAACGCGTCGCCGTCGCGCATGCCGAGCGGCGTGGCATTGACCGCGACGTCGTAGGCGTCGCCCGGTCGAAAGCCGATCGTGACGTCGCCGTGCGGGCAGGCGTCGTGCAGCCGCGCGGCCAGCATCTCGGCGCGGAGCCGGGTACGGTTCTCGATCGCGAGCGACGCGCAGCCGTGCTTGACGAGCGCGTAGGCGATCGCCGCCCCCGCGCCGCCCGCGCCGCACAGCAGGATCCGCTTGCCCGCGACGTCGTGGCCCGCCGCGCGCAGCCCGGCGACGAAGCCCTCGCCGTCGAGCGTCGTACCGGTGAGACGTCCGTCGGCGTCGCGGCGGAAGACGTTCACCGCGCCGATCAGCCGTGCCTCCGGCGACAGCTCGTCGAGCAGCGGGACGATGGTCTCCTTGTGCGGCATCGAGACGATGGCTCCCGCGAAGGTCGCGATCCGGCGCAGCCCCGCGACCACCGGCTCGAGATCGTCGGCCGCGACCTGCAGCGGCAGCAGCACGTGCTCCGACGCGCGACCGCGTCGCGCGAGGCTCGCGTTGGCGAGCACCGGCGAGCGCGCCTGCGCGAGCGGATCTGCGATCAACCCGAGCAGCTTCGTCCGACCCGTGATCTCGCCGCTCATGCCGCCTCCGCCGTTCGCATCGCGACGGACCGTAGCGCGCCGCCGGCGGCGATGGAACGCGGGCGTGCAGTGCAGCAGCGGGCGCCCCGAGCGAGGACCGTGCTGCGACTCAGCGGCCGAGCGGCCGATCCAGATGTCGGACGCGCTGCAATCGCAGCCGCTCGGACGACCACGGGCGGATCGTCCGGCGCGAGCAAGAATTCGCGAGGACGTGCTCCCCCGGCCCGCGTCGAATCGCGCCGCGTGCCGTGCGACGCTCAATCCCGCTCGGGTGCGCCCGGCGGAAACATCGCGCGATACGGCCGCGCCTCGTCGACCGCACGCGCGAACGACGGACGCTCGAGCAGCCGCTGCCGGTAGGCGCGGGCACGCGCCAGCGACGCGTCGATCGGCTGCACCCAGTCGGCGAAGAAGAGCGCCGGCGCCGCGGCGCAGTCGGCGAGCGTGAACGCGTCACCGGCGGCCCACGGCCGGCCGTCGCGCAGCGTGCCGTCGAGCCAGCGGTACGCCGTGTCGAGCAGCGCACGCGCGTCGGCGACGCCGCGCGGATCGCGCTCCTCGGGGGCACGGATCGCGTCGAACACGATGCGCTGCATCGGGGTCATCAGGTAGTTGT
>JAIEPK010000038.1 GCA_019749875.1 Candidatus Binatia bacterium
GCCCGCCGTGCGCGCGTCGTCGTCCGCGGTGCGCGGCAGTGCGATCGGCAGCCGCGCGATCGCGTCCACGTCGCCGCGCAGCGTCTCGGGCAGCCGCACCAGCAGCGGGAAGCGACGATCGCCCTCGAAGACGTCGCCCGCGGCGCGGCCGCCGAGTGCGATCGCGACCACGTCCTGCACGTCGGCGACGTTGAGCCCGTAGCGCGCGAGCGCCGCGCGCTCGGGCGTGATGGTCAGCATCGGCAGGCCCGACGCCTGCTCGACCTTGACGTCGGAGGCACCCGGCACACGCCGCAGCGCGCCCGCGATCGCATCGCCGGTCGCGAGCAGCGTGTCGAGGTCGTCGCCGAAGATTTTCACGGCGACGTCGCTCCGCACGCCGGCGATGAGCTCGTTGAAGCGCATCTGGATCGGCTGCGTGAACTCGTAGTTGTTGCCCGGGACCTCGGCGATCGCGCGCTCGATCGCAGCGATCAGGTCGGCCTTCGGGCGACGCGGGTCGGGCCATTCCTCGCGCGGCTTCATGATCAGGAAGCCGTCGGCGACGCTCGGCGGCATCGGATCGGTCGCGATCTCGGCGGTGCCGATCTTCGCGAACACGTGCGCGACCTCCGGGAACTCCTGCAGCCGCTCCTCGAGCGCGTGCTGCATCGCGACCGCCTGGTCGAGCCCGGTGCCGGGAATGCGCAGCGCGTGCAGCGCCACGTCGCCCTCGTCGAGGCTGGGCACGAACTCGGAACCCATGCGCGTGCCGAGCGCGAAGGTCAGCGCGACGAGAACCAGCGCCGCGACCGCGACCACGATGCGCTCGCGCAGCGCGAACGCGAGCACGGGGCGGTAGAGTCGCTTCGCCGCGCGGATCAGCACGTTCTCGCGCTCGGCGACCCGTCCGGTGAGCACCACCGCCACCGCCGCCGGCACGAACGTCAAGGACAGGATCATCGCGCCGAGCAGCGCCAGCACCACCGTGAACGCCATGGGAAAGAACATCTTTCCCTCGACGCCGGTGAGCGTCAGCACGGGCAGGTAGACGATCATGATGATCAGCTCGCCGAACATCGTCGCCTGCCGGACCTCGCGCGACGCGGCGAACACGATCTCGAGGCGCTCCTCGCGCGTCGGCAGCCGCCCGAGCCGGTGCTGCTCCTCGGCGAGACGCCGGATGCAGTTCTCGACGATGATCACCGCGCCGTCGACGATGAGCCCGAAGTCGAGCGCACCGAGGCTCATGAGGTTGCCGGTCACGCCGTTCGCGACCATGCCGCTCACCGTGAACAGCATCGCGAGCGGGATGACCAGCGCGGTGATCACCGCGGCGCGGATGTTGCCGAGCAGCAGGAAGAGCACCGCGATCACCAGCAGCGCGCCCTCCATCAGGTTGCGCTCGACGGTCGCCATGGTCTTGTCGACCAGCGACGTCCGGTCGTACACCGTGCGCGCGATCACGCCGGGCGGCAGGCTGCGGTTGATCTCGGCCATCTTCTCGCCGACCCGCCGCGCGACCTCGCGGCTGTTCTCGCCGACCAGCATGAACACCGTACCGAGCACGACCTCCGCGCCGTCCTGCGTCGCCGCCCCCGTGCGGAGCTCCTTGCCGAACGAGACGTCGGCGACGTCGCGCACGTGGATCGGCACGCCGTCGCGCGTCGCGACCACGATGTCGCCGATGTCGGCGAGGTCGCGGACCTGACCGGGGACGCGGATCAGCAGCTGCTCGCCGTTGCGCTCGACGTAGCCGGCGCCGACGTTCGCGTTGTTCGCCTCGAGCGCCGCGAGCACCTCGTCGAAGGTCAGCTCGTAGGCGAGCAGGCGCTCGGGCCACGGCGCGACCAGATACTGCTTGACGTAGCCGCCGACGGTGTTGACGTCGGTGACACCGGGGACCGTCCGGAGCTGCGGCTTGATGATCCAGTCCTGGATCGTGCGCAGGTCGGACGCGTCGTACGGGCGGCCGCCCGGGTCGCGCGCGCCGTCCTCGGCCTCGACGGTGTACATGAAGATCTCGCCGAGCCCGGTCGCGATCGGGCCCATCTCGGGCTCGATGCCCGGCGGCAGCTTGCCCTTCACCTCCTGCAGGCGCTCGGCGACGAGCTGGCGCGCGAACCAGATGCTGGTGCCGTCGTGGAAGACGACGGTGACCTGGGACAATCCGTAGCGCGACAGCGAGCGCGTGTGGTCGAGGCGCGGCAGACCGGCGAGCGCGGTCTCGATCGGAAACGTGATGCGCTGCTCGACCTCGAGCGGCGAGAACCCGGGCACCTCGGTGTTGATCTGCACCTGGACGTTGGTGATGTCCGGCACGGCGTCGATCGGCAGGCGCTGGAAGGCCACCACGCCGAGGCCCGCGAGCACGGTGGTCGCGAGCAGCACCAGCCAGCGCTGTCGGATCGAGAAGCGAAGGATGCGTTCGAGCACGGCGCGGCCCTCAATCGGCATGCTGCGCGCCGGACTTGCCGACGTCGGCCTTGAGCACGAAGCTGTTCTTCGCGACGTAGCGCTGCCCGGGATCGAGCCCCGACAGCACCTCGACCCAGTCCGCATCGCGCCGGCCGGTCGTGACGGGCACCGCCTGGTAGACGTCGCCGTCCTGCACGAACACCACCGTCCAGCGGCCCATCGTCTGCAGGGCCGACGCGCGCACCGCGAGCGGCACCGCGGCGCGATCCACCACCACCTCGCCGGTGACGAACAGGCCCGGGCGCCAGGCGAGGCCCTCGTTCGGCAGGATCACGCGCGCCAGCATGGTCTGCGTATTCGAGGAGCCGAACGGCGAGATGTAGTCGAGGCGGCCCTCCGCCCTGGGCACGCCCTCGCCGGCGTCGAGCGTCACCGGCTGCCCGACCGCGACGCGCGGGAAGTCGGCGCGGTACACGTCGAGGTCGATCCAGACGGTCTCGAGGTTCGCGACCGTGTAGAGGTCGTCGCCCTCGGCCACGAACTCGCCGGGCGTGACGTGCTTCTGGATGACGGTGCCCGCGATCTCGGAGCGCACCTCGTAGGTCTGCAGGCTCTGGTTGCTCTGCACCACCGCCATCACCTCGCCCTTCGCGACCGGATCGCCGATGCGCTTTCGCACCTCGCGCACGATGCCGGCGAAGCGCGGCAGCACGTGCGCGAGCCGGTCCTCGTTCGGCACGATGCGGCCGTTGAGGCGCAGCCTGGTGTCGAGCGTGCGACCGCCCGCGTTCTCGACGCCGATGCCCGCGCGGGTCGCGGCCTCCGGCGTCAAGACGACGCGCGCCTCGTACGACGGGTACGTCCAGCGGTGCGCGACGCCGCGCCAGGTCGCGTCCACGGCCACGTCGAACGAGTGCGGCTCCGCGACCGGCCGGTCGCCGGCGAAGAAGTCGCCGCGCGGCTCCAGCACGAAGGCGTCCGTCCGCCCACCGAGGCGCTGCAGCGAGACGCGCACGCTCGCGTCCGCCGCCGCGATCGCGCGACCATCGTCGGCGAGCCAGACGCGTAGCTCGGACGCAGCGCCCTCGTCGACGATCTTCACCTCGGCGGTGAACGCCCCGTCGTGCAGCAAGCGGCCGCCGTGCGGGCCGGCCGTGGCCTCGTCCTCGTGGTCGTCGGCCACGTGCTCGCCCGACGGCGCGGGCGGCGTGCGCAGGATCAGCCGCCCGACGACGACGCCGGCGAGAACGACCGCGACGAGCGCCGCGATGCGCAGGAGCTTCATGGGAGAGTCCTTTCGGCGTCGGTCGTGCGCTCCGGATCGAGCGGCTCGCCGAGCAGACGCTCGAGGGTGACCACCGCGCGCCGGTAGTCGCCGAGCGCGCGCACGCGCTGCTCGCGCGCGGTGATCAGCGTGCGCTGCGCGTCGAGCACCTCGAGGTAGGCGAAGCGCCCCTCGCGGTAGCCGTCGTTCAGCGCCGCGAAGGCCTTCTTCGCCCCGGGCAGCACGTCGGCGTCGAGGGTCGCGATCTGCGCGCGCGCGGTGATCAGCGCGTGGTGCGCGTCGTCGATCGCCGCCAGCACGCGCAGCCGCGTCGCGGCCTGGTCGCTGCGCGCCTGCTCGACCCGGTGCTCGGCCTCGAGGATCGAGCCCTGGTTGCGGTTCAGGACCGGCAGCGGAACGGTGATGCCGACCACGAACGTGTTCTCGTCGGGATCGAAGAGCCGCCGGTAGCCGCCGCGCGCGGTGACGTCGGGAACGGCGCGCGCACGCTCGACGTCCACCGCTGCTTGACGCTCGAGCAGCTCGGTGGTCCAGCGAGCGACCGTCGGACTCGCGTCGATCCGCGCCTCGAGCTGCTCGAGCGGCGGCTCCGGCGTCAAGCGTCCGAGGTCGCCGACCGCGCGCGTGAAGCGCGGCGTGGTCGAGCCCCAGTTGGCCGCCAGCTCGCGGCGCGCGATCTCGAGCCCGTGCCGCGCCTCGCTCATCTCGACGCGCGCCGACGCCTCGGCGACCTCCGCCTTGGTGAGCTCGACGCTCGACGAGCTGCCGGCCTGCACGCGCATGGTGACCGTCGCGACCACCTCGCGTGCGAGCCGCACGCCCTCCTCGGCGAGGACGACTTCTTCCTGCGCGACCAGCACCCCGGTGTACGCGTCGGCGGTGCGCGCCAGCACGTCGATGCGCGCGATCTCGCGGTCCCAGGCGGCGATGTCGCGGCCGCGCGAGGCGAGCTCGAGGCGCGCGGCGCGCTTGCCGCCGAGCTCGATCAGCTGCCCGAGCTCGAGCGTCATCTCGGCCTGGTCGATGCCGCGCGTCTGGCCCGAGACGCCGATGTCCTCGGTGCGGAAGCCGATCTCGGGATTCGGCAGCAGACCCGCCTGGATCTCGCGCCCCTCCGCCGCGCGCACGCGCGCCGCCTGCGACGCGAG
>JAIEPK010000652.1 GCA_019749875.1 Candidatus Binatia bacterium
CCGCGAGCCAGCGTGCCGCGTCCTCGAGATCCGCGAGCCACGCCGCGGCCGCCGCGTCCGACGGCGCCCGCCAGTCGCCGCGCGGCGACAGCGAGCCGCCCGAGCCGACCTTCGGCCCGTTCGGCACGCAGCTGCGCTTGAACTGCGAGGTCTGGAAGAAGCGCGTCAAGAACACGCGCAGCCAGCGCGTGACGTCGTCGCAGGAGTACGGCGTGTCGCGGCGCGCGCCGGGCAGATCGTTCGCCCAGGCGTGCGTCGCGAGATACGCGATCTTGCCGGGCGCGTAGCCGCGCCGGGTCGCGTAGTAGAGGAAGAAGTCGTGCAGGTCGTACGGGCCGATCTGCTCCTCGGTCGACGGCGCGCGCGTGCCGTCGACGCCGGACGGGACCAGCTCCGGCGTGACCGGTGTCGCGAGCACGCGGCGCAGCACGGCCGCGGTCGGCGCGTCAGCCTCGCGGTCCGCGACCCACTCGACCAGATACCGGATCAGCGTCTTCGGCACGCTCACGTTGACCGCGTAGTGCGACATGTGGTCGCCGACGCCGTAGGTGCACCAGCCGAGCGCCATCTCGCTGAGATCGCCGGTGCCGACGACCAGCGCGCGATTCTGGTTCGCCAGGCGGAACAGGTGGCTCGTGCGCTCGCCCGCCTGCACGTTCTCGAAGGTCACGTCGTAGACGGGCTTGCCGTGCACGAACGGGTGCCCGATGTCGCGCAGCATCTGCTCGCAGGACGGCCGGATGTCGATCTCGGCGGCGCTGACGCGCAGCGCCCGCATCAGATCGTGCGCGCTGCTGCGCGTCTCGTCCGACGTCGCGTAGCCGGGCATCGTGTAGGCAAGGACGTTGGCGCGCGGCAGGCCGAGATCGTCCATCGCACGCGTGCACACCAGCAGCGCGTGCGTGGAATCGAGGCCGCCCGACACGCCGATCACCAGCTTCTCGTGCCCGCTCGTGCGCAGGCGCTGCACGAGCCCCGCGACCTGGATGTTGTAGGCCTCGAAGCAGCGCTCGTCGCGCACGCGCGGATCGCCCGGAACGAATGGCCGCTGCGCGAACGTGCGCTCGAGCAGCGTGGTCGTCGCGGGGAGCGCCCGCGCGAACTCGACGACACGCAGCGCACGCGCGCGCTCCGCATGATCCGCCGCGCAGTCGGCGAAGGTGTTCATGCGCATGCGCTCCTGCACCAGGCGATCGAGATCGAGGTCGGCGTAGACGACGCTGCCCTCGGCCGCGAAGCGCTCGGACTCGGCGAGCGCCTCGCCGTCCTCGTAGACCAGCGCGTGTCCGTCCCAGGCGAGGTCGGTGGTCGACTCGCCGCCGCCGGCCGCGGAGTACAGGTACGCCGCGAGCATCTTCGCCGACTGCGACGCCGCGAGGAGGCGGCGGTAGCCGTCCTTCCCGATGGTGATGTTCGAGGCCGAGAGATTCGCGAGAATGGTCGCCCCGCGCAGCGCCGCGTAGGTCGACGGCGGGATCGGCACCCAGACGTCCTCGCAGATCTCGACGTGGATCGCGAAGCGCTCGTCGTCGCGCGCGCGGAAGATCAGGTCGTTGCCGAACGGCACGCGCTCGCCGAACAGCTCGACCTCGCGCGCGAGTGCGTCGCGCGCCGCGGCGAACTGACGCTCCTCGTAGAACTCGCGATAGCCGGGCAGGTACGACTTCGGGACCACGCCGAGCACGCGTCCGCCGCCGGCGACCACCGCGCAGTTGAAGAGCCGCTGCTCGAAGCGCAGCGGCGCGCCGACCACCAGCAAGGTCGAGCGCTCGCCGGTCGCGCGCACGAGCTCCTCGAGCGCCGTGCGTACCGCCGAGAGGATCACGTCCTGCTGGTGCAGATCGTCCAGCGAGTAGCCGGAGAGCGACAGCTCGGGGAAGAGCGCCAGCGATGCGCCCTTGGCCGCTGCCTGCTGGTAGAGGCGCGCGATCTCGGCGGCGTTGCGCGCCGGGTCGGCGAGCGCCACGCGCGGCACGGCGACTGCGACGCGCACGAAGCCGTGCGCATGGAGGTCGAAGAAGCTGCGGCGCTGGCGGCGGATCACGGTGGGCTCGCGGCGCGAAACCATGCGGCGATCTTAGCGGTCGCGCAAGCGGGCTCCTAAAGCGCATGCCGGGGCGCGAGCGTGCCAGAGCGTGCCCGCCGGAGGGGGCCTGCCCGCGTCGGGCGGCGATGCGACCGCGAACGTGTCGACGCTTTGACGCTATGACGCCATGTCGCTACGGCTGCATCATGGGTTCCGCCAAGCGCGCCACCGTCTACCTCGACCCCGATCTGCACCGAGCCGTCCGCGTGAAGGCTGCGGAGACCGAGCGCTCGGTGTCGGAGCTGCTGAACGAGGCGTTGCGGCAGAGCCTCGCCGAGGATGCGGAGGATCTCGAAGCCGTTCGCTCGCGGTCGAAGGAGCCGAGCCTCGACTTCGAGCGGGTGCTGAAGGATCTCCGTCGCCGTGGGAAGCTATAGGCTGCTCGTCAAACCATCGGCCGTCCGGGAGATCGAAGGACTGCCGAAGGCGGACCGCCAGCGCGTCGTGAAGCGGATCCAGGCCCTCGGCTCGGACCCGCGGCCGCCCGGCTGCGAGAAGCTCTCCGGCCGAGAGCTGTACCGCGTGCGGCAGGGCAGCTACCGCATCGTCTACGAGATCGTCGAGCGCGAGGTCGTCGTGACGGTCGTGAAGGTCGGGCACCGCCGCGAGGTCTACCGCTGACGCCGGGGCCTCTCCGCGCCGTGCCCGCCGAGCCGTACGGTGATCGTGGCGTCGCAGCGGAACGGCGCGAGCGCGGTCGAGAGCGGTTCACGCGCTCCCGCTCGCGACTGCTCGATGCCGGCGGGCGCAGCCGCGCGGGTCAGCCGAACGCGCCGTCGTCGTGCCGCGCGAGCTTCACCTGCCGCATCTTCGCCGCCAGCAGCTGCCGCACGACCGGCCGCCGGAAGAACGGGATCAGCTCGTCGACCGGCACGGTCACGCCTTCCTCGTCCTCGCGGATGTTCCAGCCGAGCTCGTCGCCCAGCAGCCGCAGCTGCGGCATGGTCACGTCGGAGCCCTTCAGGAGCTTCTTCAGGTTCGCCTTGGCGAGCCGGATCGCCTGGTGCCGGCCCGCGATCTCGGCGCGCTCGGCGCGGTAGTCGAGGATCTCCTCGATCAGCTGGGCCGCGAGCTTCTTCTCGGGCGGACTGCCCGCCCGGATCATCCCCAGCTCCTTCTTCGCCTGCGCGAGCGTGAGCCCGCTCTCGCCGGGGAAGGCCGCGGCGAGCAGCGCCTCGGCGGCGGCGCGCGAGTAGCCGCACTCGACGGCGTCGGCGACGCTCAGCGGGACGTGGCCGAAGGCCTGCCACTTGTCGGGAACGAACTCGGTCTTCGCGGCCATCCCGACTCCCTACCAGATCGGCGCGCGCCGCCAAGATTGCATCGCGGCGGGCCTCCCCCTAACGTCGCCGCGTTCCAACCAACGGAGGACCGACGGGATGACGACGAACGGCGCCGGCGACGGCAAGCTTCTTTCGGGGGTGCGCATCATCGAGAGCGCCATGCTCGGACCCGCCGCGGTGGGCATGAACCTCGCGGACCTCGGCGCCGAGGTCATCAAGGTCGAGGCGCCGGGCGGCGACTACGTGCGCAAGATGGCGTTCCCGATCGTCGACGGCATCTCGCTGCTGCACTGGCACCTGAACCGCGGCCGCAAGAGCATCAGCATCGATCTCCGGAAGCCCGAGGGCGTCGAGGTCTACCTCGAGCTGCTGCGCGGCGCGGATGCCGTCATCGAGGCGATGCGTCCGGGCGCGCTCGCGCGACGCGGCTTGACGTTCGAGAAGATGCAGGAGGTCAATCCCAGGATCGTCTTCTGCACCATCTCGGGCTACGGCATGACGGGTCCGTACAAGGACATGCCGAGCCACGGCATCGCGTACGACGCGTGGGCCGGTGTGGCGCGCCCGACGATCAACGAGCACGGCATGCCGACCATCCCGAGCTACACCGCGGTCGGCATCAACGCGGGACCGCTGTACGCGGCCCTCGGCATCCTCGCCGGCATCATCCGCGCGCGCGCCACGGGCAAGGGCTGCCGCTTCGAGGTCGCGCAGAGCGACGCCGCGGCCGCGTTCAACTGGAACGGCATCGAGGGCAACAAGGCCTACGAGCGTCCCGAGGACGAGGTCACCGGCAACGACGGCGACGGCAAGGGCGAGCGCCGTCCGGTCGGCGACAACAGCATGACCGAGTCCGTCCGCTACCAGATGTACCGCTCGAAGGACGGCATGGTCCTGTTCATGGCCTCCGAGCGCGAGTTCTGGAAGAACTTCGCCTACGGCGTCGGACGCCCCGAGCTGTACGACAACAAGCCGGGCGCGAAGTACGCGGATCACGCGCGCGGCGACCTCGAGCTGCGGCGCACCCTGGGCGAGATCTTCGCGACGAAGACGACCGCCGAGTGGCTCGAGTTCGGGCTGAAGGTCAACACGCCGATCTGCGTCGTGAACGACGTCAAGACCATCACCCGGGACCCGCAGTTCAAGGACCGCCTGCCGATGCGGCCGTACCAGGAGGCGGGCACGGATCTCATGCCGTCGCCGATCAAGCTGATCGGCGAGGAGCTGCCGAAGCTCTCGAAGGCCCCGGTCGTGCCGGGCTGCGATACCGAGGAGGTGCTCGCGAAGCTGCTCGGCTACGACGCCGCGAAGATCGAGAAGCTGAAGGCCGCGGGTGTCCTGAGCTGATGCTGCCGGTCGGGATCGGGACGTGGCGCGCCGTCCCGGCCCGGTGGGCGGCACGCGGTCGCGTGCGCGCCTGGGTGCTCGACGCTCGGAGGCGCGAGGCCCGGTCGAGCCGGGCGCGCTCGTCGCAGTCGGTCGCTGCGGCCGCGG
>JAIEPK010000546.1 GCA_019749875.1 Candidatus Binatia bacterium
CGGAACGGGCAGCGCGACCGGCGCGAAGGCCGACGCGCCCGCGGAGCCCGCAGCGCACGACGTGACCTACGCGCTCGCGTGGGCGACCGGCGACGTCGCCGCCGCGCCCGACGGCGTGGGCTTCGTCGTGGCCAACGACCTCGGCTATTCGGTCCACGTCACCCGCGGCTGGATCACCAGCTACGGCATGGAGCTCGTCGAGTGCCCCCGCCCCGCGTCCCCGACCCCCGTCGCACGCGCCGGCGCGCTCCTGGAATCGCTCTTCGTGAGCGAGGCTTTCGCCGGACACTCGAGCGACACGCCCAATCCCGCGGCCGTCCATCCTATGCAGATCGAGTCGTTGACCGAGCCGCGCGCGACCGACGTCGCGACGCTGCGGCTCGAACCGCAGGCGTACTGCAAGCTGCACTACCTGCTGGCGCGCGCCGGAGCCGAGGCGCGCGACCTGCCGCCACAGCCGGACCTGGTCGGCACGAGCCTGCACGTCGAGGGCACCTGGCGCGCCCCGGGCACGACCCGCGACGTCCCGTTCACGCTGCGGACCGCATCGGCCTACGGCGCGCTCGTCGAGACGTCCGGCGACGACGCGCAGCCGCTGCGGGTCGACACCGGAGTTGCGGCGACGCGCGTCACGCTGCGCCGGCATCGCGCACGGATGTTCGACGGCGTCGACTTCGCCCGCATGTCCGAGCGCACCGCGGCGATGCAGGTGTTGCGCGCGACCGTCGAGCACGTCGACGTGCAGATCGAGCCGGCGCGTGATCGACTCCGCCCGTGAATCGTCTCGAGGCGGCACTGCTCGCGGGCGCGCTGCTGTCGGTCGGTGCGGCGGTGCTGGTACCCGCCCCCGTCGCGCCGACCGGATCGACCGGCGAGCGGCCGCGCGCGACGCCCGGCGTGCGCCTCACGATGATGGAGCTGCACCGTCAGGGCGGCGTACCGCGCGGCTGGAAGCCGCGTGTGCCCCCGGGCGACGCCGCGGCCGGACGCGAGACCTTCGTGGCACTCGGCTGTCCCGCCTGCCACCGCGTCGCCGGCGAGCCGTTCTCCGCCACGGCCCCGAGCGGTCCCGGCCCCGAGCTGACCGGCATGGGCAGCCATCACCCCGCCGCCTACTTCGCGGAAGCCCTGCTCGATCCCGACGCGGTGATCCTCGAGGGCGCCGGCTGGATCGACGACGACGGCCACTCGACGATGCCCGCCTATCCCGACATGACCGTGCGCCAGCTCGGCGACCTGGTGGCGTACTTGACGTCGCTCCGCCAGCCGGAGGGCACCGCGGCGGGGCACGGTCCGGGCATGATGGGCGGCGCCATGCCGGTCGAGGCCGTGTCGAGCGCGTCGCTGCCCGATGCGCCCGCCGCGCCTCCGGGGCGCACCTACTACGCGCAGAGCTACGACGTCCTGCCGGGGCGCCGCGCGGCCTTCGAGAATTGGTTCGCGGCCACGGGCAAGGCGCGCTTCCTCGAGATCGAGGGGCTCGAGGCGGTCGACACCTACGTCGATCTCGAGCGTCCCGACACGCCGCTCACGACGGTGCTCGCGTTCCGCGACGAGGCCGCGTTCCGGACGTTCCTCGCCGACCCGGCGAGCGCCGAGTTGTGGCAGCAGCTCGACGGCTTCATCGGCCCGCACGGGCATCGCGCGACGGATCGGCCGCCGCTGTATCGCGCGTCCGGCCTGTCGCTCGACTTGGCCACTGTCGAGTCACGGCGCTGAGAGGATCGTCCACCTGGCACCTCGCGCGTCAGGTTCACCACGGTGCGATGCCCGACGGATCGGGACGTCCCATACCGGAGCGTGTCCGCCGCCCGTCTCAACGCTCGACCTTCACGCTCACGGGGCGGGCCGCTACGACAACCTTTCTTGACAACCCAAACGACGTCGTGCGACCTCAATCGTCAGGGCCAATCCTTTGGACCCACAAGCGGAGGCTACTTCGTGTCTTCGAACCACACCCGGCGAGTAGCCATGCAGTACGCGGCCGAACGTCCGGGTACGGCGCGGCGTCGTCTCGTCCGCATTCTTGTGCTTGTTTCGGTCGCCGCGCTGGGTGGTCAAGCGATCGGCGCGGAATCCGAGTGCAGAACCGTTCCAGAGGACGCTCCGCAACTTCTCGCCGCTTGGGATGATGTGATGGCGCGTTGCGGATGCCCGCACGCAGGAACGGACGGTGAGCGAAGTGCATTCCTGCGGTGCGCGAAGCGCTCCGCAAGGCGCTCCGTGCGACTCCGTCGTCTCCGCCCAGCCTGCAAACGGTCACTCGTCCTAGACGGCAGGGGCTCGATCTGCGGGCTCAGTACCGACTCGGTCCCCTGCTGCACCAGCGATACTGGGCACGACTGCACAGTCGAACCCTCGCGGTCGGCGTGCGAGGAGAGCGGCGGATCCGTCGGAAATGGCGATCGCTGCGCGATCGCATGCCTTCCCGCCTGCGACGTGTCCTCGCTGCCCCCCGCCGTAACGACGAACGTCGTGGAGCCATCGTTGCGAAACATTGCCGACCCCTGGGGAAGAGGGCTTACGGCTGCGATCGAACGCATCGCGCTCGTTCTCGGGTGTCGGATCGACGCGACTACGCCACCATCCCGCGTGACCTCCCGCGCCGCATCCTCGACAACCGACTGTCGTTACAATTTTTGTTCCGAGGTCGACTATTGCGGCATCGGAAACAGCCTGGACAACCCCTTCGAAACCCATGCCCCGGCCGGTGACTGCCTAAATAAAGCCTGCTTCGATCACGACGTCTGCTACGGAGCCACGTGCGTCGACACCGACTCCGAGTGCTATTTCAGCCCCCAAGGGGATGTCGGATCCTGCGATACCGCGCTGCTCGAGTCATGTAAGGCGCAGAATTGCATCGCCCGCGATCCCTATCACGCAGTGATCGATCTACTCACGTGCGCAATCGTCCTGGAGCAGAAGAGCATTCGCGTGACTCCGCCGACTTGTCTCGAACCTGCATGTGGCCAAGAGAGTGCCTGTAGCGCCGCAGCCGGGTCTTGCGTCGGCAACGAACGACGCCCTCGCTTCAATCGAGCCGCCGCTCTCAACTTCGAAGGCACACCACAAGACGGCCCTCGTCTCGCCACGTGGGGAGATCGCTCGCTTGCCACGTGGTTCCGCGAAAGCACCGGGGCAACGCGGGACCTCGTTGCGGCCTCATCGCTCGACGGTGGCGTCCACTGGACATCTCCGACCGTGATCGCGGGTCAGGTGACTTTCTATTATGGCAGTCTCGCCATCGGAACGAGCGGTTCGACGTGGGCGGCACTGTGGGCTGCGCCAGTTCCGCCGTTCGACTCGGCGGCTCTCGGCCGGTCGTACGTATCGCGCTCGAACAGCGTCGGACTGTCGTGGGCGGATCGGGTCGATGTCAGCGGCTTGTCACGGTGGCTCTTCGGCCCGTCCATCGCAGCTCGCGGCAGCACGTGGATCGCGACGTGGAGCGCAGCCGAGGGCGTCGGGCACGGGTATGAAGATTGGAGCGTGTATGCAGTGCGGTCGCTCGATGATGGGATGTCTTGGTCATCGCCGGTTGCCGTAAACGACGACGCCTCGCATCCGACCTATCCGTCGCCATTCCCGCGAAGCACTGTCCGGAGCTACGTCAGATCGGCAGTGCAGACCAACGGCCATGGGACATGGCTGGTCGCATTTGAACGCAATCGAGATGATTCGCTGTCAGAGCAGCCGCTCGACATCGCAGTGGCTCGATCCGAAGACGATGGGTTGAGCTGGCAGCCCTTCGTTGCCCTGAAGCCTCTTCCGGGCGAGCGAACTATTGCGGTGGCGCCCACGCTCGCAAGTGACGGAGCGGCGGCATGGGTCGTCGTCTACTCCACGTACACGTTCGACAGATCGGCTCAGCAGATCGTCGCGTCGCATTCGAGTGACAACGGTAGGACCTGGAGTGATCCAGTCACTGTCGGACGCACGGGACCCGGTGGGACTTCAAATGGCAGCCTCGCAACCGACCGTGCCGGAACTTGGGTAGCTGCGTGGAGTCAGTTCATTGACACCCAGACCGGGACAGGGATCTTCTACGCGACGTCATCGGATAAAGGCGCTTCCTGGACGCGTCCCCGTCGTATCCTGATCGACGAGGAACCAACGCGACGCAGTGACGGAGCCCCGAGCATCGCTGTTGACGAGTCGTTTCGCTGGGAAGTCGCCTGGTCTTCGGCGGCCCCGGATACCCTGGACCGGACCGCAACACGGCTTTACCTGGCGCGCTCGCGTTGACGCGACTTGCCGTCACACGTCCAGGGCGTCGAGCTCCAAAAGATCGTGGCATTCGTTGACTGATCAGGGGGACGCCTTCGCCTGACTTCAGCGTGTGACCAACCCGGGTTCTCTGGACCACTCGGTTCTTGAGAATCGGCCGCTGTTGAGAGGTCCTCCGTGGGACGGCGCGAGATCGTCAGAACAATCGAAGCGCAACGCAGACACTCGGGCAGCTCAACATGAGGGACGAACCTGTTCCGTGAACAGCCGCACGAGGTCGTCCCGCGCCGCCGCCGCGTCGGCGCGGCCGAGGTCGACCAGGCGGCTCGTGTAGGCCGCGTCGAACAGCAGGTACGACAGCAGGTCCTTGTCCGGGAACGCGCCGCGCGCCGCGGCGCGCATGGCGAGGTTCGCGACGCGGTCGGCGAGCGCACGCTCGCCTTCGCGCGACGCGAGGACGTCGCCCGCGATCTCGCCGAGATCCTGCGACGGGCGGATGAAGACGTTGGGTATGCGGCGCATCGGCGGGTGGCCGAGCTCCGCGACGTGACGGTTCAGGCGCTGGTGGCGCCGCTCCGAAACTGACCCAGTCGCCGGTCTGAAACTGACCCACCCCAGGTTAGTGCTCAGCCCTCTGCC
>JAIEPK010000195.1 GCA_019749875.1 Candidatus Binatia bacterium
GACGGCGCGGTCCGTCCATCCCTTCCCACTCGAGGAGAGCCACCATGTCAGACCGTTCGACGGTCGCGCGCCCCGGTCGTTCCGGGGCGCACGCGGAAGCACGTCCATGTCCTTCGCTCGTCGCCCGTGCGGCGACCGACGTCCCGCCCGGGTCGGGGAAGCGTCGTAACCTTCGCCGCGTGATCGCCGCTGCCCTCCTGGCGATGACCACCGGGGTCGCGGTCGAAGCCGCGCCGTCCTTCGCCGGCGCGGAAAGCCAGGCCCCGAACGATGCCGCCAGCGCCGCCGGCGCGTCCTCGGCACCCGCTGCGGGTGCGCCGCAGGCGCCCACCGAGCAGGTGCGGCCCCTCGAGAGCGCCGGCACGGTCGACGGTGGAAGCGTCGACGCGCCCATGACGTTCGGTCTCGACGCGGTCGTCGTCACCGCGAGCCCGCTCCTGCGCGCGCCCGACGAGCAGGCGCAGCCGGTCTCGGTGCTGAGCGGGCAGGAGCTGCTGCTGCGACGGCAGCCCACCCTCGGCGAGACCGTCGCGATGATGCCCGGCGTGAGCTCGACCTACTTCGGCCCCGGTGCCAGCCGGCCGGTGATCCGCGGCCTCGGCGAGGATCGCATCCGGGTCCTGCAGAACGGGCTCGGCACGCTCGACGCGTCGTCGGCGAGCCCCGATCACGCGGTGAGCATCGATCCGATGATCACGGACCGCATCGAGGTCGTGCGCGGCCCGGCATCGCTGATGTACGGGCCGCAGGCCGTCGGTGGTGTCGTCAACGCGCTGAACAACCGGATCCCGAGCACGCTGCCGCCGTCGGCGGTCGGCGGCTCCCTGGAGACGCGCGGGGCTTCCGTCGACGGCAGCTTCAGCGGTGCTGCGATGTTCGAGGGCGCGGTCGGCAACCTGGCCTACCACCTCGACGGCTTTGGCTTGACCGCGGGTGACCTGAGCATTCCCGGATTCGCGCGCTCGGCGCAGCTGCGCGCCGCCGACCCGCTGCCGCCGGGCGAGAAGGAGGCCAAGGGCACGTTGCCGAACAGCGCGGTGACGACCAACGGCTTCGCGACCGGCCTCTCGTACGTCGGCGACCGCGGCTACATCGGGATCGCCCCGTCGCTCTTTCGGTCGACGTACGGAACGGTCGCCGAGCCGGACGTGACCATCGACCTGGCGGACAACCGGCTCGACCTCGCCGGCGCTCTCAACCAGCCGTTCCCGTACTTCTCCGTGCTCAAGGGCAAGGTGGGTCTCGTCGACTACCACCACACCGAGTTCGAGGGGCCGGATCCCGGCACGGTGTTCAAGAACAAGGGCTACGAGGGTCGTCTCGAAGCCGTCCACGAGCGCCTCGGGCCGGCGGAAGGCGCGATCGGCTTCCAGAGCTACCGCAGCGACTTCTCCGCGCTCGGCGAGGAGGCGTTCCTGCCGCCGACGCTGACCGAGGCGCAGTCGGGCTTCTTCTTCGAGGAGCTCGCGTTCGACCCGATCACCTTCCAGATCGGCGGCCGGCTGGACTACACCACGATCGACGCGAGTGCTGCCGAGGGCTTCGGCCCGGCCCGGTCGAAGACCTTCCTCACCGGGAGCGGGTCCGGCGGCATCGTGTACTCCCTCGCCGAGGGCCAATCGCTCGCGCTGTCGGTCGCGTACACGCAGCGGCCGCCGACGGCCAACGAGCTCTTCGCCGACGGGCCGCACGTCGCCACCGACGCGTTCGAGATCGGCGATCCCGGGCTCGGCATGGAGCGCTCGCTCGGCTTCGACGTCACGTACCGGCGCACCGCAGGGCCGTTCGTCGGCTCGATCGGTGGCTTCTACAACCGCTTCTGGAACTTCATCACGCTGCTGCCGACGGGCGAGGAGGAGGACGATCTTCCGGTCTACGTCTTCGTCGGCTTGCCGGCGCAGTTCGCCGGCGGCGAAGGTGAGCTCGCCTACCACGTCATCGACGACGCGAGCGACCGCCTCACGCTCGAGGGGCGCATCGACTACGTGTGGGCGGACGATCGCGGCAGCGGCGAGCCGCTGCCGCGGATCCCGCCGCTGCGCTTCGGCGCGAGCGCGATCTACGAGCACGACCGGTTCAGCACGCAGCTCAGCGTCCTGCGCGCCCAGTCGCAGCACCGCGTCGCCGAGAACGAGCTGACGACCGACGGGTACACGATGGTGAACCTCGCGTTCAGCTACCTCTTCGACGCGATCGGTCCCGTGCAGCCGCTGCTGTTCCTGCGCCTCAGCAACCTCGCGGATCAGACGGCGCGCGACTCCGTGTCGTTCTTGAAGGACATCGCACCGCTGCCCGGCAGGAGCGTCTCGGGTGGCCTGCGCTTGACGTTCTAGCGCGGCGGGTCGAGCGACGTGGCCGTACGATCCGAACGGGTGGTGCTGATGGCGGTGGGCGCGGAGCGACGTGACCGTGCGATCCGCGTCCTCGCACGCCGACTCCGCGAGGCCGGCCACGACGTCGTGGTCGGCGCGCCGGCCGATGCCGGGTCGCTGCTGCAGAGCCTCGGCGACGACGCGCCGGTCGTCGTCGGGATGTCGATCGGCGCGACCGGTGACGGCGTCGGCACGCTGCTCGCGTCCGTTCGCGCGCGGCGTGGCTCGACGCGCGTCTTCGCCGGCGGCCGCTCGAGCAGCGCCGTCACGACGGCACTCGCGCACGAGCACGGCGTGCACCTCTTCTCGCCCGATGCGACGACGCGCGAGATCCTCGCCTGGATCGCCGACGGTCCGCCGTGACGTCGCCGTCACGTCATCGCGCGC
Source organism: Candidatus Binatia bacterium (assembly GCA_019749875.1). Classification (GTDB taxonomy): domain Bacteria; phylum Desulfobacterota; class Binatia; order UBA12015; family UBA12015; genus VGTK01. Next base: position 2,760 of record JAIEPK010000195.1, read on the forward strand.
GCGGCGGGAACTTTCCGTCGCGCACCGGGACTCCGAGACCGTCTCACTGGCGAGACCATTCTCGATCGAACGGAGGAAGACTCGATGAAACCCGGTTCCGCGCGTCGCGCGCTCGCGATCGCACTCGTCCTCACGGCGGCCGGCGCAGCAGCGCCCAGCCTGGCGGCCGACTTCTGCATGAGCTCGGCCGGCCTGACCTACGTCGGCAAGTCGTTCCGCCTGCCGCGCCCGGGCAAGTGTGCGTCGTGGCAAGGATTCATTCTCGGCCTGCCGGGCGCCGCCGACAACACGTCCACCGGCACCGCGTGCGCGTCGTCGGCGGACCCGCTCGAGCCGCACGTCGACTTCGCGATCACGACGATGGTCGAGGGCGGGGCGGCGGTGATCTTCGACCACGTGTCGCTGCCCGGTCCCGCGTTCACCGGCGGCGATCGCGACACCAGCACGCTCGCCGACGGCTTCGTGGGCTCGTTCGCCGGCACGACGTCCAAGGTCGCGTGCCCCACCGCGGTCGTCCCCATCCAGTCGCTGCCGCGCCGCTGACGAGCGGTGGCTCGGCCCCGGCGCTCGCGCCGCCGGCGACGCGGGTCATGCCGCGGCCGCGCGGCGCGGGCGCTGGACGGACCCCATGAGCGATCATCCGCCGCAGGTTGCGGGCAGCGTGTGCCGTGCCGAGCCGATCGCGTCGTTGATGCCGCACCTCGCCGTCCTGCACCGCGTCGCCGAGCGCATCCTCGGCTGCCGGGACCTCGCGCGCGACGCGGTGCAGGAAGCGCTGGTCACGTACTGGCGCGAGCAGCCCGCGCACGGACACGAGCGCGCGTGGCTGATCCGGACGGTGATCCACCGCAGCCTGCACGAGCGCCGCGCGCAGGCGCGACGCCGCCGCTGGGAGAGCGATGCGGTGCGCGACGCGGCGTCCGACTGTCCGCTCTGCTCGCCGCCCGATCACGAGCTCGAGCGTCGCGAGCTCGCGGCCTCGCTCGACGCCGCGCTGCGCGCGCTGCCGGAGGAGCACCGGACGGTGTTCCTTCTGCGCGAGCTGCACGGTCTCGAGTACGACGCGATCGCGCTCCGCCTTTCGATCCCCGTCGGAACGGTGCGCTCGCGCCTGAGCCGGGCACGATGCGCCTTGCGCGTCGCCCTGCGGCGGAACGTCCTGGCCGGTGGCGGCCCGTGACAGCCGGCACCGACGCCGGACGTCGACGACATCGTCGTGCGGCGCTCGACCTGCGGAAGCGTGCTCCTCGGGCGGCGGCCGGTCAGCTGTCGGCGCGTTGCCGCGGCGTGTCCGCTCCGGGCCCGCGGATCGGCAGCTTGACGGTGAAGGTCGAGCCCACCCCGGGCGCGCTCGCGACCTCGATGTCGCCGCCGTGCGCGCGCACGATCTCGCGGCAGATGAAGAGGCCGAGCCCGGTGCCCGGAATGCCGCGGTCGCGGTGAAACCGCGCGTGCTTGGTGAACAGCCGGCCGAGGTCGTCGGGAGCGAGGCCGTAGCCGGTGTCGCTCACCGCGATCGTGCCGAACGACGTGCTGCCGCCGCAGGTGATGGTCACGCGACCGGGACCCTTCGTGTACTTGATGGCGTTGCTCACCAGGTTGCCGAGCACGCGCGCGAGCGGCCGGCGATCGGCGAGCAGCAGCGGGCTCCGCCCGGCGCACGTGAGCGTGATGGACTTCTGCGCGGCGTACAGGCGGTAGCGATCGGCGACCTTGCCGGCGAGCTCGAGCAGGTCGATCGGGTGGCACTCGAGGTGCGGCGCGCCGCCGTCGATCGTCGGCATGTGCAGGTAGTTCGAGACCAGGTCGGCAACGACCTCGAGCGACTCCTCGATCGACAGCGCGACGTCGAGCAGCTCGCGCAGCCCGCGGTCGCGACACTCTTCGACCAGCATCTCGGTGTAGCCGAGCGCCACGCCGACCGGGTTGTTGATGTCGTGGCGCAGCATCGCGAGAAACTCCTCGCGCACGTCGCGGCGTGCGACGTCGAGCGCGAGTGCCGCGGACTGTGCCACGATGGACAGCAGGCGGACGTCCTCGGCGAGGCGCGTGTCGTCGCCGTGCGTGTACACCAGCAGGAGGCCGGTCGTGACGTCCCGCACGCGCGTCGGCGCGCTGATCAGCACGTCGGCGCCGGCGCGGGCGCGGG
>JAIEPK010000571.1 GCA_019749875.1 Candidatus Binatia bacterium
CGCGCGCGCGCGCCGGAGCCGCGCGCGTCGTCGACCGCAGCAGCGTCGGAGCGCGCCGCGTCGTCCACCGGACCGACCAACGACGCGCGCCAGGGCTCGCTCAAGACCTCATCCGACGGCGTGTACGGCAGGCGCTTCGGCGCGCCGCGCGACCGCGATCACCGACAGGCCGAACGGCAGGCCGAGTTTGCGCTCGAGCCGGTAGAGCGGGACCAGACGGTTCGCGATGCGCGCCTGCATGCCGGGCACGCTGCGCCGCTTGAGGAGACGTCCGTTCAGCAGCCAGCCGGGGATCGACGTGGCGTTGACGTGGATGTCGCTCTCGACGTCGAGGCCGCATTCCCCGAGCAGGCGGACCAGATCCTGCCGCTCGTAGCGACGGTGGTGGCCGATCGCCTCGTCGATCGTGCCGTAGAGCCGTCGGTGCGCCGGCACCAGCAGCAGCAGGCGTCCGCCCGGCTGCAGCAGGTCGCGCAGGCGCAGCAGCGCACCGCGGTCGTCGGCGATGTGCTCGAGGACGTTCAGGCAGATGATCGTGTCGAAGCGCTGCTCGGCGAGATCGAGCGGAATCGGTGCCGACAGATCGAAGGTCGTCACGTCGACGTTCGACGAGTTCTCGAAGCGTCGCCGCAGCAGCTCGACGTAGTCCGGATCGACATCGGTCGCGACCACCACGTCGCGATCGCGCAGGAACTGCGTCAAGTTGCCGGTGCCGGCACCGACCTCGAGCACGCGCTGCCCGACCGCCGGCTTGATCTGCTCGAACAGGAATGCGTTGTAGCGGTCGAGCGCCGCCATGCGACGCAACGTCGCGTGCAGCGGGTCGACGCCGCCGCGGTCGTCGGTGAGCGCGCAGCGGAGCATCGTCCACACCGCCGACACGGCATCTTTCCAGCCGATCTTCTTGCCCTCGGTGTACGAGCGGCCGCTGTACGAGATCGGCACCTCGTAGATGCGCGCGCGCATCCGCGCGAGCTTGGCGGTGATCTCGGGCTCGATGCCGAAGCGGTTCGAGGTCAGCACCATCGAGCGGACCATCTCCTTGCGGATGGCCTTGTAGCCGGTCTCCATGTCCGTGAGGTTCAGGTCACAGAGCATGTTCGACAGCGTGGTGAGCATCTTGTTGCCGAGCGAGTGCCAGAAGAACAGCACGCGGCGCGGGTAGCCGGCGAAGCGGCTGCCGTAGACGGCGTCGGCACGGCCGTCGTAGATCGGCAGCATCAGCTTCTCGTAGTCCGCGGGATCGTACTCGAGGTCGGCGTCCTGGGTGAGGAAGACGTCGCAGGTCGCGGCCTCGAAGCCCGTGCGCAGCGCGGCGCCCTTGCCCTGGTTGACGTGGTGCTGCAGCAGCACCATGCGCGGCAGCGGGCGGCTGGAGGAGCGCAGCGAGGGCCAGCCCGCGGCCTGCTCCTCGCGCAGCAGGTCACCCGTGCCGTCCTTCGAGCAGTCGTCGACGACGACCAGCTCGTCGACCTCCGGACGCACCGCGACACGCTGCAAGATCTCGCGGATCGTCGCCCGCTCGTTGTACACCGGCACGATGACGCTCAGAGTCGTGCGTCGCGTGCCCAGGTTCGACCCCGGAATGCTCTCCATCGAGGGCAGAGAATCGCACGCCGCGCCCGTCTCGTCGACGCCCGCAATGCGCGAGGACCGCAATAATGGCCCTGCGACGATGACTCGCGCGTGCGGCGCGCCCGAGCGAAGCGAGCGCGGGGGTCGGCCCGCGCCGCTTCGCCGCGAACGAACAACGCTCGCCCGCCCGCCCTCCGCGCGCAGAGCGCGCGGCCGAGCGAAGCGAGCGCGGGGAGTGGGGCCCCGCGCGGCTCCGCCGCGTGGGGCGAGGGGCGCCGTGGCCCCTCGTCGCAACTACTCCAGCTTGTAGAGCTTCGCGGCGTTGCCCGCGCAGATCTTGTAGCGCTCCTCATCGGGAACGCCCGCGAACATCTCGTTCGCGATCTTCCGGGAGTACGGCCAGTCCGAGATGTGGTGCGGATAGTCGGTCGACCACATCATGTTGTCGATGCCGATGTCGTGCCGGTTGCGGACGCCATAGAAGTCCTGCACGAACGTCAAGAGCCAGTTGCGGTGGAAGTACTCGCTCGGCAGCAGCTCGAGCTCGACCTTCGCCCAGTGGCGGTTGCGCCACCAGCGGTCGTCCATCTGCTCGAGCAGCCAGGGCACCCAGCCCGCGCCCGCCTCGACCGAGACGAACTTGAGGGTCGGGAAGCGATCGAAGAGGCCCGACATGATGGTGTCGGCGATGATCGGCGGCATCGAGTCGATGCCGGCGATCGAGTACTTCGAGACCGTCTGCTGGCCCGCGGTCAGGAGGCCCGTCGGCTCGAACTTGCCGGTCGTCGTGGTGGCGCCCGACGAGGTCGCCTTCGACACGGTTCCCAGGTGGATCGAGCACGGCATGTCGAGCTCGATCGCGACCTTCCAGAACTCGTCGTCTTCCTTCGACAGCGACGGCGCGCCGCACGGCCACGACGACAGGATCACGCCGCGCATGCCGAGCTCCTTCGCGCGCCGCATCTCCTTGATCGCGGCCTCGACGCCGAGGTTCGGCATCTGCGCGAGGCCGATCAGGCGCTTGCGGTCCGGCGCGGAGAACTCCTTCGCCATCCAGTTGTTGTAGGCCTGGATGCCGGCGAGGTGGAACTCGTCGTCGTCGTCGAGCATGTAGTGGCGCATCGTGCGCTGCGACGGGTAGAGGACCTCGGCCGCAACGCCGTCCTCGTCCTGCTCGACGAGGCGCGTGGCACCGTCGAAGGCGCCGGCGTTGATCTTGTCGTACTTGGCGCCCTCCCACTTGAAAGCCTCGTACGTCCGGCCCCGGTAGGTGGTCACCAGTCCGAGCGGCACCGGCTTCGGGGCCGAGCCGTACTGCCAGGCATCACCGCCCTCCGCGTCCTTGACCAGCTTCGGCGCACGGTCGAGGAACTCCGGCTGCAGCCACTTCTTCCACAGATCCGGCGACTCGACGACGTGCGAGTCGGCCGAGATGAGCCGATTCGGATCCTTTGCCATTTTTTCCCTCAGAGCTGCGGACAACGTTTCTTCGTGTACCAGACGCTACAGGCTTTCCGCAGGAGCGCCAGGTTGCGGCCTGCGCGGAGGCGCTCGCCGGACGAACCAACGATCGTTTGTCGCGCAGGGGGGCCGATCCGTCAACCCCGCACGTGGGACGACGACGGCATCAGGCGCGGTGCGCGATCGCGAGCAGGTCGATCCACTGCGGCGGCTCGGCCGACGCGATCGAGAAGTCGCCCGGCGTCAGCTCGACCAGCTCCCTGCCCTGCGCCGCGACGCGCGAGCGCACCAGCAGTGCGAGGCGCGAGAACGCCCACTTCACGAAGCGCTCGGGGAGCAGCTTGCGCAGCCCGAGCGGGTCGAGGCGCAGGATCTTCTGCGCCTGCGCACCGCGCGCGCGCTCGAAGGCATACACGCGCTCGGTGCCGACGATGCCGCGCATGTCGACGCTCGCGAAGAAGCGCTCGAGCAGCGTCTTCAGCTCGGGCCCGGTGTACTCGTGCACGTGGTACGGATTCTCCGAAACGCTCGCGAGCCGGTTCGGCGTGGTGAGGATCAGGACGCCGCCCGGCTTCACGCAGGCGGCCGCGGCGGTGAGAAACGGCGTCGGGTCGTCGAGATGCTCGAGCACCTGGAAGTTCGTCACCACGTCGAACTCGCCGGGCGACTGCTTGGCGAGCTCGAGCAGGTTCACCGCACGGTACTCGAGGTTCGGCGCCCGATGGCGCGCGCGTGCGAGCTCGAGCGCCGGCGCGTTGTAGTCGACGCCGACCACGCGCGCCGCGTGCCGTGCCATCAACGCCGCTCCGTAGCCCTCGCCGCAGCCGGCCTCGAGCACGCTCTTGCCGGCGATGAACGGCTCCATCAGGTGATACGCCGCGAGGTGGCGCGCCATGTCGGGCGCGAAGCGCGCGTCCTCGGCGGCGAGCCGCTCGCCGGTGTACGCCGCGGGCGCGTTCCATGCCGAGGCACGCGCCGCCTCGGCGGCGAGATCTGCGCTGCTCTGCTGTCCGCTCACGATTCCTCCGCCTGCGCGTTCGCGTCGACCGGTCCAGGTCCCGTACCGGACGTGCGCGCGCGCTGCCCGAGCGCCCATTCCGCCGCATGCTTGACGCGTGGATCCGCGTCGCTCGCGGCCCCCTCGACCGCGCCCCAGGCGCCTCCCGGCTCGCTCAGATAAGGGACCATCCAGATCGCGGTCTCGCGCTCCTCGGGGCTGCCGTTGCGCATGCGCTCGATCACCATCGCGGTCGCGGCCGCGGGCGCGACCAGACGCGGGTCGAGGATGATCGAGGGCACGAACTGCCCCGGCAGCGTGCCTTCGTTCATGAGCTCGAAGAGCGTCGCCAGGCGCTGGTTCTCGCCCATCTGCACCAGCGCGTAGGCGGCGAGCATCTTCCACCACGTGGTCTCGCGGCGATCCCACGGTCCGTCGATCTTGCTCTTGAGGTCGTCGCGCCGCGCGTGCGCGACGGCGAGGGCGGCGAGCGGTCCGATGCGCTGGCGCTCGGCGAAGTCGTCGCCGATCGGCGCCACCAGCGCGTCGCTCTGCAGCGTGTCGGGCAGCGGCACCAGCGGCCCGTCCGCGGGCTCGATCAGGTTGAAGCGCATCGACAGCTCGCGAGCGAGGAGGAAGTTGATCGAGCGTGCCGCCTCCCAGCGAATGCGGCCGTCCGAGGTCAGGAACACGTCCTGCAGATAGCCGAGCGACGCCGCCGCGCCGTACTCGCCGAGCGTGCGCAGGTAGAGGAGCCGCGCGCTGCGGTTGGTCGCGACCGCCTGCTCGACCGCCGCGTACCCGCCCGGCTCGCGCGCCGCGACCGCGTCGATCGCCGCGGCGTACGCCTGCCGGATGCGGCGGTCGACGTCGGCGAGGCGC
>JAIEPK010000244.1 GCA_019749875.1 Candidatus Binatia bacterium
CGTGACCGGCCCGGGACGACTTCCGACGCGGCCGCACGGCGCGTGATCGGGCGCGCCGGATGCGCGGCGTCTTACCGAACGTTTACCGATCGTTCAGGACTGCGGCCGCTCGACCCCCCTACGACAACGACATCATTCGTCTTGTCGAAGGAGGACTCCATGCAGCTCAGCCGCTCGAAAGGATTCATCCCCGCCGTGGCGCTCGCGCTGGCCGCGCTCGCCGCCCCGTGTGCCACCCACGCGCAGCCGCTCTCCATCCTGCCCGGAAACGGCTGTGACCTGTCGCGCACGCAGGGGCGCTACGGGTACCTGCTGACCGGGCACATCATGAACTTCGGCGATCCCGAGTTCTATGCCGCGGGTGGCGTCCTGACCCTGCGCGTGGACGGGACGTTCGAGATGACGGGCACGCAGACCCAGGGCGGCGTGGTGACGCCGATCTCGCCCAGCGCGGGGACGTACACCGTCGACGAGAACTGCCGCGGCACGGCCCTGGTCGGTGGCCAGCCGTACTTCAACTTCGTGGCGGTGCGCGAGGGCGCGCAGCTCGAGATCATCCGGACCGACCTCGACGCGATCGTGACCGGCCAGGCGAAGAAGGTCGCGCGCGGCTGCACCGTCGCGAACGTCGACTCGACCTACGGCTACGCCTTCAACGCGATCGTGCAGAACATCACGATCCAGGGGATGTTCCTGCCGGAGGCGTTCTTCTCGGGCGGCGGCGCGGTGCGCATCGAGGCGCAGCAGGACGGCAGTGGCACGGCGATCCTCGACGATACCGCGAGCTTCGGCGGGCTGGTGATCAAGCGTCACTACGAGGGCACGCTCGAGGTGTCGCCCGACTGCACCGGCCGCGCGGTGGTGACCTTGCCGCCCAACGCGCCGACCACCACCAACCCGGTCACGGTCGATGCCGTGTGGGTCGACGAGCGCAACAGCGTGCTGCTGATCCAGATCGACCCCGGGACGTTCATCGCGGGCGAGGCGAAGCGGGTGCGCAGCCTGCCCTGAAGGGCGACGGTCGAGCCGGGGGGCGGCGTCCCGTCGCGCCCCTCGGCGTGCACCGCACCTCGCCGCGGGACGCTTCCCCCCGCGACCGGTGCCGGTACGCTGAAGGCGGATGTTCGCCCTGGTGTACGTCAGCGAGGCGTCGGCCGCCTTCGAGGGGCAGGCGCTGCGCGATCTCGCGGCGCAGGCCGCGACGAAGAACGAACGCCTCGGGATCACCGGCTACCTGCACCATGCACGCGAGCGGCGGACGTTCTTCCAGTACCTCGAGGGTGCGCCCGAAGCCGTGCGCGCGCTGATGGACGAGATCCGGAGCGACCCGCGGCACGACGTGCTGAACGTCCTCGAGCTCGGCGAGGTGGGACTGCGGCACTTCCCCGGCTGGTCGATGCGCCACGTGCCGGCCGGCGCGATCCGCGCCGTGCGGTTGGAGGAGGTTCTCGAGAGCGTCCTGAAGACCATGCGTGCGCCGGCCTTCGACGCCGAGGAGACGCGCCCGACGGTGCTGCGCATCGTGCGCCAGCTCGCGGCGCGCGACCTGGATCGACTGCCGGACGGAGCGACGGGCAGCGTGCGCACCCGATGAGCGCGACACCCGCGCGGCGATGGCGGCCCGCGCCCGCACGGAGCCCGGTAGGACCGCGCCGGGGGCCAGCTCACGGCGCCACGGGCAGAGTGCCGAACGACCGTCGGGCGCTGGACCGCCGCGCGCGGGACAGGCACCCTGCGGCGGATGCGTGACGGCGACGCAGACCCGTACGACGGGGCGATGCTCGAGGAGGCGAGCGGACCGAGCACGCCGGCCGGCCCCGGCCGGCTGGACCTCACGCTCACCTTGCTCGCGGTGCTGCTCGCAACCGCGTGGCTCGGCTGGCTGCAGCTCTCGTTCGGCGGGCTCTACGATCTCGACAGCTGGTTCCACGTCCGCGCGGCCGAGCAGCTCTCGGTGCACGGCGTGTCGAAGACGTTTCCGCAGGCGACGCAGAGCACCTGGCTCGAGCACTACAGCGACAAGGACTTCCTGTTCCACGCGTTCCTGATCCCGTTCGTGCGCGCCGATCTGATCGTCGGCGGCAAGTGGGCGGTGATCGCGCTCGACTTCCTGGTGTTCGCCTCGTTCGCGTATGCGATCCGGACCTTCGGGGTCCGTTTCGGGGCGCTGTGGGTGTTCCTGCTCGCGACCACCAGCCCGTACTACGTGACACGGATCTCGTCGGTCCGGCCGCACATCCTCGGCATCGCGCTGGTCACGCTCGAGATCACGCTGCTGCTGCGCAACCGCTGGAAGACGCTGCTGGTCGTGTCCGCGCTGCACGTGATCGCGCACTCGTCGTTCGTCGTGCTGCCGGCGCTGGTGGTCGCGCGCTTCGTGACCAGCTGGCTCACCGGCGAGCGGCTGCCGTGGCGCGCGGCGCTCGCCGTCGCGGCGGGGCTGGTCGCGGGATCGCTCCTGCATCCGTACTTCCCGAACAACTTGACGGTCGCGTACGACCAGCTCGTCGAGGTCACGCGCAACGTCTGGTTCCCCAACACGACGATTCCGCGCGAGGCCTTCGGCAGCGAGCTCGGGCCGATGACCTGGAAGAGCTTCTTCGCGCAGACGCCGGGCTGGCTGCCGGCGCTGGTCGGGCTCGTGGTCGTGCTCGCGACCGCGGGCCGGCGCGGCTGGACGGTCGCGACGTCGGAGCCGGGCGGCTGGACGGCGGCGCAGATCGATCTCGCTCTGCTGACGGCCGGGTTCCTCTTCGTCGCGTCGCGCTCGCGGCGCTTCGTCGATCTGTTCGTGGTATGCGCGCTGCTCTTCGCGGGCGTGCTGTGGACCCGGCTCGCGGCCGAGCGGCCGCTCGGTACGCTGCTGCGCGAGCGCCGGGCGCTCGCGCTTCCGTGCGTCGTCGTCCTGCTCGCGATCGCGCTGTGGTCCGGCAGCCGCGTCGCCGGCATGCGCGAGAGCTTCCAGAGTCAAGCAACGGGCGAGATCTTCGCGCCCGCGGTGTCGGCGCTCGACCAGCTCGCCGCCCCGGACGACGTCGTCTACCACAACTCGTGGATGGACTTCGCGGTGCTCTATGCGTTCCGTCCGCAGGGCCGCTACATCTCCGGGCTCGACCCGATCTTCCTCTACCAGCACGATCCCGAGCTGTTCGCGAAGAACCTCGCGCTGTCGCGCGGCGCGGGCGACGCGGCATCGATCGTCGCCCGCGACTTCGGCGGGCGCTGGATCTTCGTCACCACCCAGGCGCGCGACCAACGCTTCCGGAAGCTCCTCGAGCGCACGCGCGGGATCCGCCAGGTGTACGGCGATCCGGCGGCGCAGATCTGGCAGGTGATGTCGCCGTCGCGCGCTATGACGCCTTGACGCGGCGCTGCGTGACGGTGCGCAGCGTGCGCGGCGCGTCCGGCGGATGCAGGCGCTGCGCGATCGGCATGCGCTGCAGCCCGCCGCGCACGACGCGCAGCTGACGACGCCGCCAGCGTCGCCGGTGTCGCGCGAGCCACGCCGTGAGCGAGGACATCCAGGGCATCCGTGCCTTCATGGCGCGACGCAGAAGCACGATCCCGTCCACGTCGTCGGCACGAGCCGACGTGCGGATTTCGTTGGTGCCGGCGACCTCGATGCCGAGGTCGTGGGCAGAGCGTGCGCGGGTGGCGCGATCACAGGCAGCGCGGGCGCCGGATGGAGCTTGTCCGGGGCGCTGCATCGCTTGCACTGCTGCGCCCGCGCCGGCCGCCGGGGGCCGGGCCCGGGGGTGTGCCGCTTCGCCTGGGGTGGGGGGGCGGGAGAAGCGGGCCGGGTGACCGACCTGGCGTATGGCCGGACGCGAGCGCAGCAGCGAGCGTGCCCTGCGCGATCGGAATCCCCTCGGGGAGGGAGGAGGGGACGACCGCGCTCGAGGGCGACCTTACTGAGGCAGGACGTTGGGGACGGACGTGACGAGGAGCTTTCGGCGCGCGCCACTGAACTGGACGTCGCTGTCGATGAACGAGTCGACGAGATGGGAGTCGGCTTGATGCGTCGCCCGAGCCCGGAGGCCGAGGAGAGCACCCACGCGGATGAAGTCGGGATCGTTCAGGACCAGGAGGAAGGTGTCGGTGTCGGTCGTCGAGGTGGTCTCGTTCATGGGCAGGGTGCGTAAACAAGCGACGTGCCACCGCGTCGCGCCCGGACGCGCGGTCGCGGCGCCGCAGGCGCTACGGCGGGCGCGTAGAAGAAGTCTCCCTCCGTGCAACGTCGACGTTGCAGAGCGCAGGAAATCCCGCGCCGTCGTGCGGCCGCGGCGCATGGCCCGCGCGCGCCGCCGCGGATGCGTGAATCGATCAATCTCGCGCGAGCGTCGGCGCGGCGTGCAGACGTGCAGTCTCGCCATGTCGCCCGCCAATGCGCTGCGGCCTTCTGCGGCCCGTGGCGCGCGCGGCGGCGCTCGGCGCACCGTCGCGCCGGGGGGAGAGCGGAGAGAGAGGGATTCGAACCCTCGATACGGTGTTACCCGTATACGCGCTTAGCAGGCGCGCGCCTTCGACCACTCGGCCATCTCTCCAAGCACGCCGTCCGGTCCCCGATCGGACGACCCCCTACGTACTCGGAGGCACCGAGGGTCGCAAGGCTGCGCGATCCCCCGGCGTGGAAAGAGTTCTCGCTCCAGCGGATGCGCCGGCGACTGGACACGTGCGATCGCGACGGCTACCTACTGCGTCTCGCAGCGGGCGCCCTTAGCTCAGCTGGATAGAGCGGCTGACTACGGATCAGCAGGTCGGGAGTTCGAATCTCTCAGGGCGCGGTGGGAAAAGCCCCGGTAACCCCGGGGCTTTTCTTCGTCTGGCGCACGGAGCGCCGTCGCTCGGTCGTGTCCGGTCAAGTGGTGTACGAGACGGCTCGCGTCACCCGGGTTGTTGATGTCTACGCGACGGCTCTCCTC
>JAIEPK010000017.1 GCA_019749875.1 Candidatus Binatia bacterium
GGCAGAGGGCTGAGCACTAACCTGGGGTGGGTCAGTTTCAGACCGGCGACTGGGTCAGTTTCGGAGCGGCGCCACCACCCGGTGGCGAGGACGCTCCGCCGCCGCTCGGCACCTGGACGACGCCCCTCCACCACGCCGCGGGCCGACGGAGCCGCCACGGATCGCGGAAGCACGCCGGTCGACCGGCCCGGAGCTTGCCCTCGCGCGGCGGCGGGCCCAGGACCCACGGGACGGCTGCTTTCATCGCGGTGTCGATCTTCGTGCCCTCCATCCATCGCAGCCTCGGCCGAACGATCCGCCGCGGCGGCGAACCCGCGAGCAACGAGCGGGCCGCCGAGGAATGTCCCGCAGCGCGAGCCGGATCGGCCGCACGGACACACCGAGGGCAAAGCGCTGTCCGCTCGAGCGGACAGCCAGCGGACACACCCCGGGACGACTTCGGTCGCGACCGCAGGTGGCGGAGCGCCGACGAGCGCAGGCGACCACCAGCTCGGCGCCCGGGCCGCGACAGCGACGCCCTACTCCATCCCCCGCCGCGCGTAGCTCACCGTCAGCGCCTCCCACACGTGCCCGTCCGGCTCGCCCCAGTACACGATCCGCCCGCCGTGCTCCGTGTTCACGCGCATGTCCACCGGCCCGTGCGGCGAGCTGCGGTACGCGACCCCGCGCCGCTCGAGCCGCGCCACGATCGCGTCGAAGTCCGACTCGCTGACGCGGAAGCAGAAGTGCTGGATCGCGAACTCGCCCTCGACCTCATCGAAGTCGAGCGTCAAGCCATCGCTCACGAACACGGGACAGAAGGGCCCGACGCCGGTCTCGGACCACGGCACGTCGAGGACGTACGCGAGCAGCTCCGCCGCAGCTCTGCGATCGCGTGCGGACACCATCGTGTGATCGAGCTCGATGCTCATCGCGAACCTCCGGCTGCGAACGCGGCTGCGTGCAGCTTCATGACGGTCGCCCAGTTGCGCGTGGTCGCAGCCCTCCCCGCCTTGCCGAGCAGCGCCTCGCCGGCCTCGCTCTCGAGGATGCCCCGCGGGCAGAGCAGGTAGGCGGCCTGTCGTCCGATCGCGAAGCGCTCGGGCGCAACGACGAGCGGCTCGATCGCCTCCAAAGTCCGCAGAGCCTGCGCGTCCTGCACGAACGCGACTCGAGGTTCGTCACCGCCTCGATCTGGTTCGGGTAGAGCGAGCCCCGTTCGAGCGGCGGCATCGTGGTGAGCCGCGCACGGAGGGAGGCGGGTCGGGTGTCGTCGGCCGCGGTGTGGAGGCCGCCGCCGCCGGCGCGCAATCACTTCACCCACGCATCGAGCGTCTCCGCGCCGCTCCACTCGGCGAGCGTCGCGGGCCGGTGGATGTGCGGCAGGTTGGCGGAGATGGTGCGCCTCTTCGGATCGGGGTCGAGGCCGTTGATCAACCGGGTCTCGACGCCGGTGCTGAGGTAGAGGAACGGCAGCGGGTGCACCGGCGGGTTGAGCCCGGCGGGGAGGCCGGTCGCGCACTTGTCGGCTTGCAGCTCCACGTTGGTCAGCGCGTTGCCGGCCGGCTTGGCCTCGAGCACACCGACGGCCTTGCCGTTCACGAACAGCAGGTAGTCGGCGAAGCCGTGCCCGGACGCCATCTTGAGCTCGCGCACGGCCACACCCAGCCCGGCGGCGAGGTTCATCGCCGCGCGGTCCTGGACGATCCCCCCGCGGCTTCCAGTGCGGCGTCGATTCCGATGCGCGCCTGCTGTTCGGGGGTCGGGCTCATACCGGGCCCTGCTCGGCCGGGAAGTAGCGCCGCCGCGGATCCTGCGGGCCGGTGCCGATCTCGCGCACGAGCCCGCGGCCGACGAGGCGCGCGAGCCGCGTGCGAGTCGCGCGGGGAGAGAGGCCGATCGCCGCGGCGATCTCGCTCGTGGCGAGTCCGTTCGCTCCGCCGAGCGCATCGAGGATGGCCCTGTCCGTGTCCTCGACCACCCTCGGGCCGACCCGGGTGGTGGTGATCGTGACACGAAAGCGCGTCGCGATCTCCTCGAAGACCGGCGCGGGGAGGCCAGCGGCATGGCACGCGGCGCTCATGCGCTGGACGCCGCTGCCCCATTGCTCGATCAGGCCGAGCGCCTGGAAGACGCGGCCGATCACCCGGTTGCGCAGCTTCGAGACGCCGCGCGGCAGGTCCTCGATCGTGAGACCAAAGGGCAGGAGCCCCGGATTCTCGATCTCGAGGCGATCGTCGAAGATCGACAGTCGGATCGGCGCGCCGCGCTGGGCGTAGTCGGCGTGGACCACCGCGTTGATGACGGCCTCGCGCACCGCCTCCGGCGGCACGCTCCAGCGGTCCTTCCGGCGCGTGGCGCCGATCGCGGCACTGTGCCAGGCGTGCTTCTGCACGAAGGCGACGGCTTCCTCCACGCCACGCGCGGGGATGGAGCGGATCTCGGCGCGGTCGAGGATGTGGCTCTTGTCGGTGCCCGCGAAGCGCCCCGCCTGGATCCAGGCATCGGGGAAGTGCCGCTCGCGCTCCCGCCCGAAGAGGATCATCCCGCCCACGGTCGGCACCTTGCGACCCTGGTGTTCCGTGACGAGTCGCAAGGTCTCCAGGTCGCGGCGGGCGAGCGCGCGGACCGGCGAGAACGACTCGGAAGCGGCTCGGAAGTCGATCGCTTCCGAGTCGAGCCCGGGCATGGGCTGCTCGTCGAAGCCCTCGCCCCGCGCGTAGCGGCGCAGCTCGTCGATCAGCTCGGCATCGGCACGCCGATTCGTGGAGCCCACGCGGACGTAGACACCCGTGGTGGATCCTTCGCGGATCAGGTGGTGCGGGCGGCAGGGGCTCGGATGGACCTGCAGGGCCAGCACCTGCGACCGACGCCAGGGCAAGATCTCGATCTCCGGGACGAGGCGCGGGCTGATGCGGTCGCTGATGAGGCTGGCAACGCGCTCCTCGAGGTCGAGAGCGTCCGGCACGCCGCGAACGTGGCGGGTACGGTCCTCCACGCCGACGAGCAAGGTACCGCCGGACGTGTTGGCGAAGGCGACGATGGTCTTGAGCGCCCCGTCCGGGGAGGACAGGTCACGCTTGAACTCCAGCGTCTTGCCTTCGGGGCGCTTGAGGATCTGGACCAGGTTCACGGTACTCGGCAACATACTCGGAAGCGACGAGCCGCATCAAGCTTCCGAGTCGATGACCGGGTACGGGCTTGCCGGTGTCCCCGACGCGCGCCTCGAGCTCTGGCGTCAGCACGTGGTTTCCCCCCTACGCCACCCCCCGCCGCGCGTAGCTCACCGTCAGCGCCTCCCACACGTGCCCGTCCGGCTCGCCCCAGTACACGATCCGCCCGCCGTGCTCCGTGTTCACGCGCATGTCCACCGGCCCGTGCGGCGAGCTGCGGTACGCGACCCCGCGCCGCTCGAGCCGCGCCACGATCGCGTCGAAGTCCGACTCGCTGACGCGGAAGCAGAAGTGCTGGATCGCGAACTCGCCCTCGACCTCATCGAAGTCGAGCGTCAAGCCATCGCTCACGAACACGGGACAGAAGGGCCCGACGCCGGTCTCGGACCACGGCACGTCGAGGACGTACGCGAGCAGCTCCGCCGCAGCTCTGCGATCGCGTGCGGACACCATCGTGTGATCGAGCTCGATGCTCATCGCGAACCTCCGGCTGCGAACGCGGCTGCGTGCAGCTTCATGACGGTCGCCCAGTTGCGCGTGGTCGCCGCCCTGCCCGCCTTGCCGAGCAGCGCCTCGCCGGCCTTGCTCTCGAGGATGCCCCGCGGGCAGAGCAGGTAGGCTGCATGTCGTCCGATCGCGAAGCGCTCGGGCACAACGACGAGCGGCTCGATCGCCTTCAAAGTCCGCAGAGCCTGCGCGTCCTGCGCGAATGCGACCAGCAGCCGCGCGTGCTGGCCCTCGTCCACCGCGATCGGACACTGCGCGACGATCGCCGCGAGCTCGCGCTGCTGCTTGACGATCACGGGCACGTCGACGCGCAGCCGCTCGCGCAGCGCCGCCGCGATCGCGCCGGCGTGCCGTCCGGGCGTGCCACTCGCGGCGCGGAAGACGGCGTTGCCGCTGTTGAGCAAGGTCACGACGTCCGCGTAGCCGAGCTCGCCGAGCAGCGCGCGCAGCTCGGCCATGGGCACGCGCTTGCCCTTGCCGACGTTGATGCCGCGCAGCAGCGCCACGAAAGTCCGCATCGCACGATCCTCGCGCAGCACGGAGGCTCACGCACGCACCGCAGCTAGAACGGCACGCCGGGGATCAAACGGCAGGGGACGCGCGCCATGTAGTCTCGATACGCATTCCCGTACGCGCGCTGCAGCGCCTCCTCCTCGATCAGCGCGTGCAGCCAGAAGACCGCGGCCCAGACCGGCGTGAGCAGCACGCCGATCGTCGAGCCGAAGAGGACGGCCCAGCCGAGTCCCCACAGCACGTTCGCGAGATAGCCAGGATGTCGGACCATCCCATACACGCCGCTGGTGCGCAGCGTCTCCACCTCATCAGGTCGTGTCAGCGGTCGAATGCGCAGCAGCGGCGCCATGGTCGCGAGCGACAGCGCGACGATGCCGACACCCACGATCGATCGACCAGGGCCGGCACCGAAGCGCGGCTGCACGACGAACGGCAGAGCGAGGACGACGCGCGCGATGGTCGCGACGAGCACCACGACGAGGCCGAACAGCGTGCTGCGCCCGACCACCGGCGAGCCTTGGATCGCGTCGCCGCCGACGAGCGCGACGGTGGCGACGAACGCCCAGAAGAATGGGTTTGACAGGACCACGCTTCCCCTCCGATCGACACGGCGCGGCGCGCTTCGGGCGCGACCATGAATCGCGACCACGGAGGCACTGCGCCACCGGCCGTGCGGCACGGAGAGTACGGGTAACAGATCCTCCGGCAGAGCCGGAGGCATTGAAAACGCGTGAGCCGCTCAAAGCGGCTTGGTTAGGAGCCGCTC
>JAIEPK010000138.1 GCA_019749875.1 Candidatus Binatia bacterium
GCGCCGCCGCGACGCACAGAGCCCACGAGCCGGCCTCGCCGGGCGCGGCGGCGGCGAGGTGAGCTGATGGAGCAGCAGGAAACCGAACCGGTCATCTCGGTGATCGTCCCGACGCGCAATCGGGCGCGCAGCTTGAAGCTCTTGCTCGACAGCTTCGACGCGCTCGTCCCGCCGCCGGTGCCGTACGAGATCGTGATCGCCGACAACGGCTCCGACGACGACTCGCCGCGCATCCTCGCGCAATGGCGCGCCGCCGGACCGAACCGCCACGTGGTGCGCGTCGTCGAGCCCGGCAAGTCGCGCGCGGTGAACGCCGCGATCGCGCAGTCGAAGGGTCAGCTGCTGGCGTTCCTCGACGACGACGTGGTCGCCGAGCCGCGCTGGCTCGCGGAAGTCTGGGACTACTTCACGCGCCACGACTGCTTCGCCGCCCAGGGATCGGTGGTGTGGCCCGACGAGGCCATGAACGATCCCGAGCTGTACGCGCTGCTCGACCGCTACCGGACGATCGTGCACATCGACCTCGACCCCGACACCGTGCGCACCAAGCTCACCGGCGCCAACATGACGATCCGCCGCCACACCTTCGCGGTCGTCGGCCTGTTCAACGAGAAGATCGGCCCGGGTGCTGCGGGCCTCAGCGAGGACAACGAGCTCGCCGACCGCATCCGCGCGCACGGCGGCTGGATCGGCTACATGAAGAAGGCCCGCGTGATCCACGAGATCGAGCCGAGCCGCCTCACCGAGGAGTACTTCGAGGAGTACCACCGCCGCCAGGGACGGAGCCGCTACGCGTACAAGCACAACAAGGTGCTCACCAGCATCCTGCCGAACATGCTGAAGGCGTGCGTCAATTACGCCGTGTACAGCCTCGCGGGAGACATCCGGAAGAAGTACCGCGCCAAGGGCCGCTTCTATCACTACAGCGAGATGCTCGTCCTGGCGCGCAAGCAGCGCGCGCAGCGTCCGGCGGGCGTGCGCGCCTGACCTTCGTGCTCTCGGTCGTCGTCCCGGCGTACGACGCGGCTCCGTATCTCGCCGCAGCACTCGACAGCGTGCTGCGCGAGCTGCCGGCCGACGCAGAGGTGATCGTCGTCGACGACGGCTCGCGGGACGACACGCCCGCGATCCTCGCGCGCTACGCGGACCGCGTGCGCAGCGTGCGACACGAGGTCGCGCGCGGACCGGGCATCGCGCGCAACGCCGGGGTCGCGATCGCGCGCGGTGACGTGCTGGCCTTCCACGACGCCGACGATCTCGTCCTGCCCGGCCGCTTCACCAAGCTGCTCGACGTGCTGGCGCGCGAGCCGTCGGTCGACCTCGTGTTCGGCAACGGCATCAAGATCTACGAAGGCTCCGAGCGCGTGCGGCCGGTGATCCGTCGCGCGTACGCGCAGCGGCTGCGGCGTCGGACCGGCGTGTCCGAGATGCTGCTCGGCAGCTGGATCTACCCGCAAGCGCTCTGCGTGCGAAGCGAGGCGTTCCGCCGGCTCGGCGGTTTCTCGCCCGGCGAGGTCGAGGACTGGGACTTCGGGCTGCGCGCAGTGCTGCGGCTGTCCGTCCGCTTCGTCGACGTGCCGGTGTTCGCCTACCGGCAGCATCCGGGGAGCCTGACCACCCATCGGCTCGAGTTCGTCCATCTGATGCTCGGCATGCTCGAGCGCTTCGTCGCGTCGCACCCCGATCTCGCTCGGCAGGTGCCGCCTGCCGAGGTCGAGCGCGCGCTCGCGCGCTACGAGGCGCGTGCCGCCCAGCAGCACGTGCGCAGCGGCGACGCGGCCGGCGCACGATCGTTGCTGCAGCGCGCGGTCGCGCACCACCCGTGGAGCTTGCGCTACCGGTGGCGTCTCGTGAAGCTCCGTCTGGGACTCCGCCCGACCGCATGACCGCCTCGCCGCACTCGATGGACGACACGCCCGCGCCGGGGCGTCCGCCGGCGCATGCGCGCGACTCCGGACGCGTCCTCTGGGTGCGGCGCGCGCAGGTGGCATGGTCGGTGATCGCGCCCCGCCTGCGCGTCCTGCTGCCGCCGCTCGCGCTCGCGCTCCTCTGGCTCACGTCCGTCACCATCGTGCTCGATCGCTTTCCGCTGCCGGGCGGTGATTCGTTCAGCTTTCGGAGCCTCGCGCGAAACGTCGCCATCGTCGTGCTGCTCGGGCATCTGGCACGGGCGCCGAGTCTTCGCCTCGTACGTGCGTCGCTCGCGCCCCCGCTGATCGCCTATCTGCTCGCTGCGATCCTGTCGGTCGCGATCAACGGCGAGAAGTGGGGCGAGGTGCGGCTCCTCGGCACCTCGGTCGCGTTCTACGTGGCGACACGCGCGATCGCGGCGCATCGGCCCGGCGCGCGCCAGCTCTTCCACTGGCTCGGGGTGCTGCTCGTCGTGCAGCTGCTGCGCGAGGTGATCCATCAGCCCGAGGTCCTGCTGCTGCGCGAGGACCTGCGCAATACGCTGGTCACCGACCACCCGAACTCCGTCGGCTACACGCTGGCGGTGCTGCTGCCGCTCTTTCTCGGCGTCGCGCTCGAACGACACGGTGGGCAGCTCGCCAAGCTGTACGCGCTTCTCACGCCGTTCGGCCTGCTGATCACGTTCTCGCGTTCGGCATGGTCCACCGCGGTGCTCGGCGTGCTCGCGATGCTGCTCGCGCGACGCGGCCGCACGCGGACCGCGCGCCAGACGGCGCTGGTGGTCGGCGCCGTCGGGATCGTCGCGGTCGTGCTGGTGTCGATCGTCGCGCTTTCGACGGCACGCACCGAGGCGGATCTGCAGCGACTGCGCATCGTCACGGCCTCGCTGTCGCTGTTCCGCGATCACTGGCTGGTCGGCGTCGGCTTCGGCGGGCCGAACTTCAAGGACGTGTTCCCGGCGCGCTACCTCGAGATGTACGGCGAGGGGCTGTTCCTCTTCCACTCGCACAACGCCGTCGTGGACGTCCTCGCGTGCACCGGTCTGGTCGGCGCGGCGGCCGCCGCATGGCTGGTCTGGCGGCTCGGCGCTCTCGCCGTGCGTGCGCTGCGCGCGGCACCGGCGGCACGCTCGAGCGAGGGCATCGGCATGGCGGTGTCGATCGTCGTCTTCCTGGCGATGGGTCTGTTCGACGTCCCCGCGACGCATCCGAAGCTGATGCTGATCTTCGCGGTCGCGCTCGCGTACATCGAAACCCGCACCGACGAGCTCGCCTCGCCGGGCACCGGCGCCGCCGCTCAGCGTCCGGCGTAGCGCGCGAGCGCACATCGCCAGCGGTAGCGCAGCCGCATCGGTACCAGGGCGACCGCCGCATCCCATGCGGCGGTCGCACCGGCCCGGTCGCCGTCCGCGAGGCGCAGCCGCGCGACACGCGCCAGCTGGCTCGCGCGCGCAGCGTCGAGCCGCGCCGCACCGACCACTGCAGCCGCCTCCGGATGCGCCGCGACGAAGCGCTCGAGCACGCGCACCAAGGTCTCGCCGAACTCGCGTCGCCGCGAGGTCACGCTGGCGGGGTTCTGGCGGTACGCGAAGACCTCGCGATCGACGTAGGCCATGCGCAGCCGAAGCGCCGCGCGCAGCGCGAAGTCCCAGTCCTCGCCGCGCTCGGCGACGAAGCCGCCGAGCGCGAGGAAGCGCGCGCGGCGGATGCTCATCCCCTGCGGGTAGACCACGCCGCCGCGCAGCATCTCTTCGAGGTCGCAGCGACGCAGCAGGCGACGAGCTTGTCGCGCGCCGATGACGGGTCCGAGACGCCGCCCGCCGGCGTCGCAGCGGGCTCCGTTGGCGAACACGAGATCGATCTCCGGTCGCGCCTCGAGCACGGCCTGGAGCAGCGCGAAGCGGCCGGGGAGAACGAGATCGTCCGCATCGTGGAACGCGAGCACGTCGCCCGACGCGACGCGCGCACCGGCGTTGCGCGCACGCCCGGGTCCGGTCGGCACGTCGTTGTGCAGCAGCTTGACGCGCTCGCCATGGCGTCGCGCGATGTCGCCGGTCGCGTCGCGCGAGCCGTCGTCGACGACGATGATCTCCGCGTCGGCCGGCGCCTCGCGCAGCACGGATTCGAGCGCCGCCGCCAGGTACGGCTCGGCGTCGTAGGCCGCGATCACCACCGAGAGCTGCACCGCAGCAGCTTCGCGCGTGGCGTCGCGCACGGCAAACCGCCGCGCACGGTCCGGCGGCGCGCGTGACACCGAGCGCGCGCGTCGCCCGGTGTCGCGCCAGCCACCACGGCCGGGCGCAGCGAAAGCCCGGCCCGCCTGCGGCGTCGATGCAGATGCTTGCCGACCCTGCTCCTTCCCCATGTCCTGCGCTCCGCCCGCGCGGTGCCGACCGGCCCGCGCACGGCACTCATCGTCCGGTCCGCCGGACCCGCGACGGCGGCGCGCGCACGGCGGGCGTGGGCATGGGCTCTCGCGCAGTGGCGTCATGCGGTGGAGCTCGGGCTCGCGATGCTCGCCGTGACGTTCGTGCTCGGCCGATTCCCGCTGCCGGGTCTGCTCGACTTCGGCTACCGCAGCTGCGCGCGTGGCGTCGCCCTGCTCTTCGTCGGCGGTGTCGTGGCGCGAGCACCCGGGCTCGCGCCGTCGCGATCGCGGATCGGGTTCGGGCTGCTCGCCGTGACGCTGGCTGCGAGCGCGTCGGTCGCTCTCGCCGATGGACGGACCGCCGCCGTGGGAGCGCTGTGGACGGCCCTCGGCCTCTTCCACGCCGTGCGAGCGGTCGCAGCCGAGGACCGCGCCAGGCGGCGACTCGTGCACGGTCTCGGGCTCCTTTGCACGGCGGTGCTCGTGCACGAGCTGTGGCACCAACCGGCCCTGCTCTGGCTCCGCGAGGAGCGGCGCCACGCCCTCGTCACCGAGCACCCCAACACGCTCGGCTTCGCACTCGCGCTGCTGCTGCCGGTCCTGCTCGCGGCGACGGCGCGACGCCGGATGCGCGCCGCCGCGTGTCAGTACGCGAGCGCCGCGAGCGCCGTGCTGCTGG
>JAIEPK010000082.1 GCA_019749875.1 Candidatus Binatia bacterium
GCGCGCTGCCGCCGTGGGGCGCATCGCGGCTGCCGCACCGTGTGCGGCGGCGGCGCCGGCGCGGGCGCGAGCGAGCGCGTTCTGCACCACCGACGCGACCACCTGCGGCTTGAACGGCTTGGTGATGTAGCTGACGACGTTGGACGCGTCCTGATACGCTTGACGGATCGACGCGCCCTTGGCGGACACCAGGATGATCGGTGTGAAGGCCGTGCTCGGCGTCGCGGCGAGCGCCGCGCAGACGTCGGGCGCCCGCATGTCGGGCAGCACGTAGTCGAGCAGGATCAGATCGGGCACGAACGCCGTCGCACGCTCGAGGGCCTGTGCACCGTCGGCGGCGAAGTCGAGCTCGTAGCCGAGCGGCTTCAGGATCAGCTCGAGCGCGCGTCGGATCGTCAGGCTGTCGTCGACGACCAGGATGCGGGAGCCGTTCACGACGCCGCGACCCCGGCGGCAGCGGGTGCCGCACTGCCGTGCTCGACCGGCTCGGCGCAGAGCCGCGTGATCAGGCCGCGCGGCTCGAGCATCAGGTGCGGGCGCCCGTCGAGCATCAGGAGGAAGCACAGCGGGCTGCCGGACGCGTCGCGCAGCCGCGTCGGCATCGGCGGCGTGCGCGCCAGCGATACCGAGCGCATGCCGAGGCAGGCGTCGATGCGCAGCCCGATCGGACCGTTCGGTGTGCGCAGCACCATGATCTGCCCCGAAGGCTCGTCTGCGCCGGCGCCGACGCCGGTCACGTCGCCCCAGTCGACCAGCGGTACCGTGGTGCCGTTCGTGAGCGTCGCCGTGGTCGCCGCGGCGGCGCCGGCACCGACGTCGAAGATCCCTTCCACCGCGTCGAGCGCGACGCCGATGCGGCAGCCGTGTGCCCGGACGAGCATCAGGCGGATGCCGCTCCGCTCGTCCTCGGCCCCCTCGACCTTCCCACCACCGACCATAGCCCACACGTCCCCGCGACGCGCTCGCACGTCGCTCCTCGTCCTTCACCGGTCCCGATCGATCGTCGCTCGCATGCGGGCTGCGATCGCTCGCACCGCTCGTAGCGGCTGCCTTCGCCTTCGACTGTGCGTCGGCAGAACTTGAGGCTTTCCGGGCGTTCGCCGGGATCTGCGCGCGGCGTCGACGCCGCGCGCCCGGCGCAGCTCGCGGATCGCATCGCGATGCCATCAAGTCCGCGCGGTGCAGTGCCGAAACCCGGAGCGGGGGAGCCTTGCGCGGGGGGTGCTCGTTGATCGCAGAGGCCGGGACGATCGAAGTGCGTGCGGACGCCGGGTTTGCGCCCGGACGGGTGGCCGAGCCGGCGGTCTACAAGGAGTCTGCGGCATTCCTGTCGACGCACTTGCTGCGCGAGCTGATCGCCGCCGACGCGCGCTGCGAGGCTGCGGGGGACGGTGCGTCGGCGTGCGCCGACGCGCTGCTCGCGGCGGTGCTGGCGGGGCTCGAGCTGACCGAGGGCGCGATCGTGCGTGCCGACCCCGCGGGCGGCGGCACCTGCCTCGCGGTACGCGGCATTCCCGATCATGCGCGCGAGCTGCTCGAAGCGCGCGCGACCCAGCTCGAGCAGCTCGGACCGTCCCTGCTGCAGCGCGCGCTCGACGAGCGTCGCGTCCTGCTGCTCGACCGCACCACGCGCGAGCCGCTCATGCCCGCGCTGCGCGACGGCAACCCCGACATCGAGTGCGCGGTGATCGTCCCGCTCGCGGATCGCGGCGTCGCCGTCGGCGTGCTGGTTCTGGCGGCGCGCGGCCGCAAGCTCAGCGCGCCGTTTCTGCGCTCGCTGGCGGTCGCGTTCCGGATGCTGGGCGTGCTGCTCGCGCCGTCGCGTGGCGGTGCCGCACGGGCGCCGAGCACGCCCGAGGAGCCGATTGCCACCGCGGCCGACGGCGAGCGCTACCTGTTCGAGATCGAGGAGCTGACGGCACGCCTCGCCGAGGCGCGCGAGACGGCGCAGCAGCTCGAGGACCGCGCGTCGAGCGCGGAGACGGCGCTGCGCGCGGACCTGGAGAGCGCGCGCGCACGCGTCGCGGAGCTCGAGGCGCAGCTCGCCGTCGCGGCCGCACCGGCGCGCGCACGCGAGCTCGAGCTGGAGACGCTGTGCGCCGAGCAGGCGCGCGGTCTCGAGGAGCAGGAGCGCCGCGTCGCCGAGCTCGAGCGCGAGGTCACCCTGCTGCTCGAGCGCGCCGCGCGCCGGGAGGTCGGCCAGGTCGTGCAGCTGGAGGTCGCGGACGGCTGGACGGAGGCCGCGCTGCACGACGCGAGCTTCGGCGTGACCAGCGACGCGACCGAGCCCGCCGCGGGTTCGGAGCCGGAGGCCGAGACGACCATCGAGCTCGACGAGAACGGCGACGAGGCGCTCGGCGAGATCGCGGCGGCGGCCGCGGCTGCGATCCACGGTGACGACGACGCTTCCGACGCGGGCGCGATCGAGGCGAGCGTGGATGGGGAGCCGACGTGCGCCCTCCAGGCCGACGACGAGATCGGCATCGAGGTCGTCGCGCTGAGCGACGAGGTGGACGCGGAGCACGACGTCGCGGCAGCCGACGGCGCCGCCGTGACCGACGACGAGCTGGTCGTGATCCTCGATCCGGCAGATGCGGACGTGCGCTCGGGGCACGCGGACGCGGCGCCGAGCGCGGCCTTCGCGGTGCTGCACGTGGACGGTCGCGCCGACGCACGCGATCTCGCCCGCGTCGTGGCCGACGAAGCCGGCGCTCCGTACTGGTGCGGCGACGGCGATCTGCCGGCGGCGGAGAAGCGCGTCGTCGCCGTCAACCTGCTCGACGATGCGCTGCTGCACCAGACGAGCACCGAGTCCGAGCTTTGGGATGCGCCGCGCTGGATCGTGTACGGCACCGCCGAGGGCGGCCTCGGCTTCGACTTGCCGTCGTGCGCGCTGGTGCGCCGTCCGATCGACCCGCGCGGCTGCCTCGAGCAGTTGCAGCGCGCGGCCGGGCGCAAGCCGACCGGGACGTTGCTGGTCAGCGCGCAGCTGCGCGAGGTCGCGGGGCTGCGGCACGCGCTGCAGGAAGCCGACGTCGCGGGCTCGGTGGCATGCGACATCCGGCAGGCGCTCGACCTGCTCGAGATCGTACGGCGTCCCGACGTGATCCTGATCGACCTCGCGCTGCCGCAGGGGCAGGGGCTCGCGCTGGTGGCGCAGCTCCGCCGGCAGCGGGAGACCGCGTCCCTGCCGATCGTCCTCTTGCTGCCGCCCGAGCCCGATCCGGCGCATCTGCTGCGCGAGGCGGACAAGGCGCAGCTGCTCGGTCCGTTCGGCGACGAGGACGTGCAGCGTCTGGTGCGGGCGGTGCTCGCCGGTCGCGCCTGAGCGGGCGGGCTCGTCCGTCCTGCGCAGGCGCGCTGCGGCGGCGACCGGTCCGCGTGCGTGTGCCGAGCTTGCGGCCCCGCCCGCCGACCTCCCGCCGCGACGCTCCATCGTCGTCTGGTCTGACCGGGGGGCGCGTGTTAGCCGACAGAGCTTTCGCGGTGCTCCCGGTGCGGAACGGTTCCGGCCCGGCCGCCGCGTCCGATCGCAGGAGCGCAGCAGCATGACCGACGAGGCGACGCAGGCGCCGGAAGCAGCACCCGCGCACGAGGCGGGCCGCATGGAGCGGATCGTCAATCTGGCGAAGCGCCGCGGCCTCGTCTTCCAGTCGAGCGAGATCTACGGGGGCCTGTCGAGCTGCTGGGACTACGGTCCCGTCGGCGTCGAGCTCAAGCGCAACGTCAAGGACGCGTGGTGGCGCGAGATGGTCTGGTCGCGCGGCGACGTGGTCGGCCTCGACTGCTCGATCCTGATGCACCCGCGCGTCTGGGAGGCGTCGGGACACGTCGCCGGCTTCACCGATCCGCTGGTCGACTGCAAGAAGTGCAAGATGCGGTTTCGCGCCGATCACCTCGCCGAGGCGAACGGCGGCGTCATGCCGACCAAGCATCCGGGCGACTGCGGCGGCGAGCTCACCGAGGCGCGCCAGTTCAACCTCATGTTCAAGACGTTCATGGGCCCGGTCGAAGAGGACGCGAACGTCGTCTTCATGCGTCCCGAGACCGCGCAGGGCATGTTCGTCAACTTCGCGAACGTGCTCGACACGTCGCGCAAGAAGCTGCCGTTCGGCATCGCGCAGACCGGCAAGTCGTTCCGCAACGAGATCACGCCCGGCAACTTCCTGTTCCGCACGCGCGAGTTCGAGCAGATGGAGATGGAGTTCTTCGTCAAGCCGGGCGAAGACCTGAAGTGGTACGACTACTGGAAGAAGGAGCGCTACGAGTGGTACCTGCGGCTCGGCATCAAGCCGGAGAATCTGCGGCTGCGTGAGCACGCGTCCGACGAGCTGGCGCACTACGCGAAGGGCTGTGCCGACGTCGAGTACAAGTTTCCGTTCGGCTGGTCCGAGCTCGAGGGCATCGCGAATCGCGCCGACTTCGATCTCAAGCAGCACACGCAGTTCAGCGGCAAGGACCTGTCGTTCTTCGACGAGGAGGCGCGCGAGCGCTACGTGCCGTACGTCATCGAGCCGGCGGCGGGCGCCGATCGCGCGACGCTCGCGTTCCTGGTCGACTCCTACGACGAGGACGAGGTCGAGGGCGAGACGCGCGCGGTGCTGCGCCTGCACCCGCGCCTCGCGCCGGTGAAGGCCGCGATCTTCCCGCTGATGCGCAAGGGGGGGCAGCCGGAGAAGGCGCAGGAGATCCTCGCGAGGCTCCGCCCGCACTTCCCGGTCCAGTACGACCAGGCCGGCTCGATCGGCCGTCGTTACCGCCGTCAGGACGAGATCGGCACGCCGTGGGGCGTCACCGTCGACCACCAGACGATGGAGGACGGCACGGTGACCGTGCGCGACCGCGACAAGACCACGCAGGAGCGCATCCACGAGAGCGACCTGCTGGCCGAGCTGCTGCGGCGCATCGCCGGCGCTTGACGCCGGCGCCGCGGCGCCGGCGTCCGGGCGGCGGACCGCTGCG
>JAIEPK010000641.1 GCA_019749875.1 Candidatus Binatia bacterium
GCCGACGCCGTCGTCACCGCGAGCGCCGCGGCGACGATGCTCAGGAAGATCCCGAGCACCGTCGCCGCGCGTCGCGCGCCGATGGTCCGTGTCACGCCCGCAGGGCGCGTCACGGGTTGATCTGCAGCCCCGGCGCCGTCCAGCCGCCACCGTCGACGTCCACGAACAGCGGGTTCGTGAACGCACGGGCGAGGATTCCGTCCTCGCCGAGGTTGCCATCCGTGAGGTTGCCGAGGGTCGTGTTGCCCGCCGACTTCAGGTCGTTCGGCACCACCGGGAAGAGCGGCCGAGACACCCCGTCCGTGCCGTGCACGATGGCGACGATCCAGACGTCCTCGGTGAGGCCCGTGAGGCTCAAGGTCGCGGTCGCCTCGAGACGATCGGCGCCAGGTACCGGGGCCACGTTCACCGTCGACACGGTGAAGTCGGTACCGGCCTGCAGGACGTAGTCCGGCGTCGTCGAGTAGCTCTTGACGCTGACCAACCCGGCGCCCGACTGCTTGGAGACGACCGAGCGGGTGGTCGTCGAGTTCACGTAGACGTCGATGCGGTCGAACTCGGCCCACGCCGGGCTCTGGATGTCGAAGGTCACGTCGACCGCACCGTCGGTGGTGCTGATCAGCGTCGGCAAGCCGAGCTCCAGACCGCCGATCTGTCCGGTCGACGCGGCCGACGTGGTGATGCGGACGAGCGGACCGTTGGTACCGAACGCGCGGCCGGCGTTGACGTTCGCCGACAGCGTGTCGGCGATGCCGCCGAGCGCGCCCGGAGCGTCGGTCGGCGACGCGACCATGGTGCGCGGACCGCCCGACTGCGTGTTGATGCGCTTGTGCGTGTCGGAGTCCGCGACCGCCGTGCGCAGGATGCCCTGGTTCAGCATGTTGAACCAGTCGCCGAGGTTGCGGCCGTAGAAGTCGGTCGCGACGCCGCTGCGGCTCGACTCGATCCAGATCTCGAGCGCGTCGAAGGTGTCGGTGAAGTAGTTCGTCACCGCCGGGTTCAGACGCCGCACCGACGCCGGCACGGCCGACTGCGGCGGCACCAGACCCGTGTCGATGGCGAGGCCGGAGTTGCCGCCCATGCCGAAGAAGCTGTGGATGTGGTTGATCTGGACGGTGTTCTGGCCCGGGTCGGCGTGCGCGAGCGCGATGATCTGCGCCGGCGTGAGGCTGTAGTTGCCGTACGACGGGAAGTCCTGCCCGTCGGGCGCCGCACCACCGTGATCGACGCTGCCGCCATTGACCTTCGAAGGATCGATGGTCATCGGCCAGGCGTTGAAGTGCCCGTAGTCGAACGTGGTGATCTCACCGCTCGGCGCGACCGAGATCAGGCTCGTCGCACCCAGCGACGCGATCGTCGGGTTGAAGTCCTGGCGCGACTCGTGGTCCGACGGCGTGAAGAAGTCCACGCCCTCGGCGAGCATCGAGACCACGCGCTCGACCTTGGTGACCTTGCTGTCCGGGCTGTCGATCGAGTGCACGTGGTAGTCGGCGCTGATGAAGCCGCTCGAGTCGATGACGCGCGCGACCTGCAGCGCCACGGGTGTCGTCGCACCGGCGTTCACCGTGACGTTCGCGGTCGCGATCGAGAACTCCGGCCCGTGCGACACGACGACCTGGTACGAGCCCGGCTCGAGTGCGACCGGCCCGGACGCGCCGTCCGGCCCGATGAACGCCACCTGCGTGACGCCGAAGGGCGGCGCGTCCTCGCCGGTGTTGCGCAGCACGCCGGTGCGGTTGTTGATCAGACCGAGGATCGTCTGCGTGTTGACGAAGCCGGGGCTCGGGTCGAAGCCGACGATGGTCGCCTTCGCGGCGAGCGGATCGCCGTTCTCGTCGGTCACCGCGATGTCGATCGCACCGGTGCCCGGCAGGGCGACGTTCAGCGTCGCGGTCTGGTAGGGCACGACGGTCACCGGATTCAGGGTCGGGGTCGTCCCGCCGCCCTGATAGGGCGTGCCGTCGTCACCCGCGACCACGTTGTACGAGCCGCCGGCGACCGTCAGCGCGTAGTGCCCGAGGGCGTCGGTGACCGCCTGGGTGACCACGTTGCGCGACGCCGGAGCGCCGAGGCCGACGCCCGGTCCCTGGCTCGTGTTGCCGAGCACCGAGACGCGCACGCCCTCCGCCGGCACGCCGCCGACCTGGACCGTGCCCTCGATCCGTCCGGCGCCGAGGTACTGGAACTGGTTGCGGGCGTCGACGATCGACGACACCGAGCCGTCGCCGACCACGAACCAGCGCGTCAAGGTGATGCTGTCGCCGGGGTTGCCCGCGGCCGCGAGCGGGAAGTTCTGCGTCGCGCTGCCGATCAGCGCGAACACGGTCTCGACCCCGAGCAGCGGCACGGTCACACCAGCGGTCGAGAACGACGACGAGCCCGGCACCTCGTGCACGTAGCCGTACGAGAGACCGGTCGCCTCGCCGTACGCGCCGTAGGCGATGACGTTGCACGGGTTGGTCGCGTTCGCCGGGCAGCTCGCGCCGACCAGCGGCTCGCCGAAGCCGTAGCCCGACTGGAAGGTCTCGATCTGGCCCGAGCCGCCGAGGTACTCGCCGAGGAACACGCTGAACGGTGCCGCGCCGGTGTTCTGCACCGTGGTCTCGACGCGCACCCAGTTGCGTCCGGGCTCGAGGATGTAGTCGGTCTGGATCTCGACCGGCAGATCGGTGTCGTTCGCCGACGCCGGGAACGGGAAGCCGAAGTCGGCGACCACCGAGCTCGGGTTGACGAAGTCGAGCAGATCGTCGACGCCGGTCGCGCGCAGGATCGCGGGCTGCCCGTCGCTGCCGTCGTTGATGATCGTCAAGTCGGTGTAGTGCGCCGTGTTCTCGATGTTGATCGACGTCGCCCACTCCTCGAAGTTGTCGCGATCGGGGTCGCCCGGCGCGCGTACCAGATCGGCATCGATGATC
Source organism: Candidatus Binatia bacterium (assembly GCA_019749875.1). Classification (GTDB taxonomy): domain Bacteria; phylum Desulfobacterota; class Binatia; order UBA12015; family UBA12015; genus VGTK01. Next base: position 2,916 of record JAIEPK010000641.1, read on the forward strand.
TGGCCGCCGAACTGGCCGACGTTGAGGACGTTGCGCTGGATGCTCTGCACGACCACGCGAACTTTGTCATTGGCGAGCAGGTAGTCGCCGTTGCGGCAGCGGGCGAGCGGACCCTTGACGCACTCGGTGGCGGAGTTGGTCACGAGCTTGACGCTGGCGGTGCCGCCCGGGCCACGGCCGTACTCGGTGACGACGAGACGGTCGACGCCGTCGTCGTGGCTGCCGACCAGGCAGCCGACGAGATGATTGCTCGTCGTCACGCCGGTGCAGGGCGCGCCGAAGGCGAGACCCGCGACCGCGGCGTCGGGGCAGAAGCCGCCGATCTTGCCGGCGACGGTCGTGCGCAGCTTGTCGACCTTGGCCGAGGTCGCCGCGTCGCAATCCGTGTCGGCAGGCAGCGCGCCGCGCGACACGTCGTCCTTGCAGGCACGCACCAGGTCGAGCTTCTTGAAGGCGAAGTTGGTCGCTTGCAGGGCCGCGTTCTTCTGACAGGTGCGCGGCGCACCCGTGACCGGTCCCGACGCATCGAACAGCGTGCCGACGAGGCGCGATGCCTGCTCGAGGTGGACGTCGGCCTGACACGCGGTGAGGTCCGCGACCGTCGCGGCGCCGTAGCAGGCGTCGCCGAACACGAGGTCGGCGAGCGCCGTGTTGCTGCACTTCTTCGCGAGGCCCTTGCCGAGCTGGCTCTCGGCGCGGGCGAGCTTCGCCGCGGTCGCCGACTCCACCGTGCAGTCGGTGCCGGACGGCAGCGCACCGCGCGCGATCAGGTCGCGGCAGCGGCGCAGCGAGCGCGTCACGCTCTTGAAGTACGAGCGACCCTGCCGGCCGACTTCCTTCTGACAGGCCTGCTGGCCGGCATCGAGCGCCGCCGCTGCGGGTGCTGCGAGCATCAGGGCGCAGCCGAGCACGAGCGCGAGACGGGCGACGCAGAGGTGGCGACGGTGCTTCATGATCCTGGGTGTCCTTCCGTGCCCGCGCGCGCGAGCCGTCATGGAGAGTTCACGGAGACGTAACGCGTCCGGCAAAGTGCCTGCCACGGCGCATCGCTGTCAAGGCAGCTTCTCTCGCCTGTCGAGACGGTTCCGATCGCGAGCGCCGATTGGTAGAACGGCGCCCGGCAGGAGGACGATCGGGATGGCGAAGATGCCCCGCGCGGCGGGAGGCCTGGCCGCGGTCCGCTACACGCTCACCAAGGCGCGCGAGGCCGGCGGCGTGATCCGTCTGACGCGGCGCCTCGCCGCCCACAACGCCTGCAAGACCTGCGCGGTCGGCATGGGCGGGGCGCGGGGCGGCATGCGCAACGAGGCCGGCAGCTTTCCCGAGGTCTGCAAGAAGTCGGTCCAGGCGCAGGCGGCCGACATGCAGCCGCCGATCGACGAAGCGTTCTTCCGGCACCACGACGTCGCGGAGCTCGAGCGCATGACGCCGCGCCAGCTCGAGCGCGCCGGCCGGCTCGGCTTCCCGATCCTGTGGCGCGCGGGCGACACGCACTTCCGGCGCGTCGCGTGGTCCGAAGCGCACGCCGTCGCAGCCGAGGCGATGCGCGCCACGCGCCCGGAGCGCGCGTTCTTCTACGCGTCGGGTCGGAGCAGCAACGAGGCGGCGTTCCTGCTGCAGTGCGTGGCGCGGCTCTACGGCACGAACAACGTCAACAACTGCTCGTACTATTGCCACCAGGCGTCGGGCGTGGCGCTGCAGCGCGCGCTCGGCACCGGCACGGCGACGGTCGCGCTGGACGACCTCGATCACGCCGATGCCGTGTTCCTGATCGGAGCGAACCCGGCGTCGAACCATCCGCGCCTGATCACCAAGCTGGTCGAGCTGCGGCGTCGCGGCGGCAAGGTCGTGGTGATCAATCCGCTGCGCGAGCTCGGGCTGGTGCGCTTCCGCGTGCCGTCGGACTGGCGCAGCATGCTGTTCGGCTCCGAGGTCTCGGACCTCTACCTGCAGCCGCACGTCGGCAGCGACGTGGCGGTGCTGAAGCTGCGCCTGCGCGAGGTGGTCGCACGCGGCGCCTGCGACCGCGCCTTCCTCGCCGCGCACGTCGACGGCTGGGA
>JAIEPK010000458.1 GCA_019749875.1 Candidatus Binatia bacterium
CGCGCCGCCGTGCAGGCGATCCTCGAGGGCCGCGACCCGCGCCTGCTGGCGATCGTCGGCCCGTGCTCGATCCACGACCCGGAAGCGGCGCTCGACTACGCGCGCCGGCTCGCCGCGGTCCGCACCGACGTGGCGGACCGCTTCGAGGTCGTGATGCGCGTCTACTTCGAGAAGCCGCGCACGACCATCGGCTGGAAGGGCCTGATCAACGACCCGCACCTCGACGGCAGCTACGACGTCGAGCGCGGGCTGCACATCGCGCGCCGCCTGCTGCTCGACGTCGCGGCGCTCGGGCTGCCCGCGGCGACCGAGTTCCTCGATCCCATCGTGCCGCAGTACCTCGCCGACCTCGTCAGCTGGGCGGCGGTCGGCGCGCGCACCACGGAGTCGCAGACGCACCGCGAGATGGCGAGCGGGCTGTCGATGCCGGTCGGCTTCAAGAACGGAACGGACGGCAGCCTCGACGTCGCGCTGGACGCGATGCAGGCGGCGCGCTCGCCGCACGCCTTCCTCGGCATCGACGAGGACGGCATGACCAGCGTCGTGCGCACTTCGGGCAATCCGCTCGGGCACATGGTGCTGCGCGGCGGACGGGCCGCGTCGAACTACGATCCGGAGAGCATCGCGAGCGCGCTGGCACAGCTCGCGAAGCGCGGCATGCCGCCGGTGGTGCTGGTCGACTGCAGCCATGCGAACTCGGGCAAGGTCCCGGCGCGGCAGGAGGACGTGTGGCGCAGCGTCGTCGCGCAGCGCCGCGCGGGCACGCAGGGACTGATCGGGCTGATGCTCGAGAGCAACCTCGAGGAGGGCAACCAGGCCTTTCCGCAGGAGCGGGCGAAGTTGCGCTACGGCGTGTCGATCACGGACGCCTGCATGGGCTGGGCGGACACGGAGCGTCTGCTGCGCGGATGAGCGGCGGCGCGACGAGCGCAGGCCGTCACGGAACGAAGCGATCCGTCGCGGCTTGCCCGCGACGACCCACCGACCCACCGCCCGGTCGTCCACGACGGCCGGTCCGGGTGCTCGACGACGGACCGGACACGTCCCGGTCAACTCGCCGGATCGTTCCTCGCGGCCGCGGCCTCCGGTCCGAAGAGCGACGGATCCGGCTCCGGCACGATGCCGCGATCGGCGAGGAACGCGACGTCGCGGCGCGACAGCGGAACCGCCGCGTCGAGCGTCCAGCCGGACTGCTGCGCGCTCGCCCCGTCCGGGAAGCGCCACAGGGTGCCGTCGAGGACGAGCCCGTAGAACTCGACGTCCTGTCCGGTCGCGGCGACACGGACGAGCCCGTTGGCCGGCGGCTCGGGCAGCATGTGATCGACGACTGGAGCGAGTGCCTCCGCGATCGCCGCGTACCCGGGCCCGACGGGGTGGCCGTTCTGGTTGGGCGGATAGATCGGCACGTCATCGAGCGCCGCCTGCTGCAAGGGCTTCACGAGGTCGACGAACGTGGCGCCCGAAATCTCGCGCAGGGCACGCGCCAGCTCGTGAACGTTCGCGGTCTCGTCGGCGACGAGCTTCGCGTAGTCGGGCGTCTCCTGGACGCCGTCGCGGCGCAGCCGCGCCGCGTAGACCAGCTCCTTGGTCGGGATGATCGTGAACACGACCTTGACGCCGTCCGCCGCCGCCAGCGCGGCGATGCGGCGCGCCACCTCGGCCATGATTCGGTAGCCCTCGATCGTCGACGGCAGCCCGCGATCGTTGGCGACGAGACGTGCGCGCGGCGTGAGGACGGTCTCGTGCTCGCCGACGGACACCTGCCACAGGTCGCCGGGCTTCGGCGGCCAGTCGCGCGGCGGATCCGCGGGCTTCTCCGGCAGCGCACGCAGCGACTTCCACGCATCGAGGTTGTAAGCGACCTTGACCGCGTCGAAGGCGTCGTTGCCCGTGTAGAAGGCCACCACCAGGACGCGCGGGCGGAACGCGAGCGCCTTCTCGGCCATGTAAAGGTACTGCACCGGCCCCCAGCCGCCGCTCGCCATGTTGTAGATGAGTGGTTGCTTGACGGGCAGTCGCTCGGCGAGCAGCGCGGGCCAGCTCCAGTCGAGCGTCGCGTTGCGACCAACGGTCTGGCTGTCGCCGATGGCCACCACGTCGGCGACGATCGGCACCATGCGGTTCCGGAAGCCGAGCGCGTCGAACGGGCCGCCGTACTCGACGTTCTCCGGCACGAAGCGCGGCATGCGCGTCATCGTCAGCGGGTCGTTCTTCACGCGACCGTCGTTCGCGAACACGGCCTCGTAGAACGGCGGCACCTTCTCGTCGAGCTGCACGACCTGCAGGTCGAGCGGACGCTCCGTGGGCGAGAACCAGCGCAGGATCACGAGTGCGGTCGCGACGGTGACGACGAGATTGACGAGGAGCAGGAGCGCGTTCTTCTTCACGGCAGAAGGTTCGCCCGGCGAGCCCGGCCCGAGGCCACCCGGCGCGGTCCACGCCCTATACACGAGATTCGCGCCGCGGGCCCTCCCGCGAACGACGCGCACACGGGACGGCAGAATCACCGACGCGCGCATGGACTCGGCCACCCCGAGCGTCCCGACGCAGCGGCATGATGCACGCGCTCGACGAGCACAGGCCGGCGTGGAACAAGCGTCCCATGTCCAACGACGCCTTCCGCTCCAAGTACGGGCCCTACGCCCTGATCGCCGGCGCCGCCGTCGGCCTCGGCGCCGAGTACTCGCGCCAGATCGCGGCCCGGGGACTGCGCCTGGTCATGATCGACCGTGATCCCGGACCGCTCGCGGCGACCGCGGACGCGATCCGCAAGCAGCATGGCGTGGAGGTCCGGACGCTCGACATCGACCTCGCGCGGCCCGACGTCGGCGAGCGCGTGCTCGCCGACACGGCGGGCCTCGAGATCGGGCTCGTGGTCTACAACGCCGCGATCGGCACCGTCGCGCCGTTCCTCGAGACCACGCCGCAGCTCGACGACGCGGCGATCGACGTCAACTGCCGCGGGCCGCTGCGGCTCGTGCACGCGTTCGCCCCGGCGATGGTCGCGCGCGGGCGCGGCGGCGTGATCCTGATGTCGTCGATGTCGGGCAACTTCGGCTCGACGCAGCTCGCCGTGTACGCCGCGACCAAGGCGTTCACGCTGGTCTTCGGCGACGCCTTGTGGTCGGAGCTGACGCCGCTCGGCGTCGACGTGCTGGTCGTGCAGCCGGGCTCGACGCGCACACCCGGCTGGCTGTCGTCGCAGCCGTCCGAGCCCGGCGGCGAGATCATGCCGGCGGCGGATCCCGCGGAGGTCGTGCGCGAGGCGCTCGCGACCCTGGGCGTCGAGCCGCGCGTGATCCCCGGCGACGCGAACCGTCAAGGTGCCGAGCTGCTCGCGCAGCTGCCGCGACGGCAGGCGGTCGAGATGATGAGCCAGATCACCGCGAAGCTCGTGCGCAACGACCGTCCGCGCATCGGACGCTGACGCACGCACGTCGCGTGACGTCCCCCGCCGGCCGCGACGGCCACCCGGGCCGTGCCGCGGTCGTCGCGGCGCTCGCGATCGTGCTCGCCTTCGGCTGCGTCTCGGCCGCGGCGCGCTTCGACGCGATCGCGCTCGATCGCCGGATCGGCCTGTCCGACACCGCAGCCTACGCGGAGATGGGTCGCAGCCTCGCGGAGGGGCGCGGGCTCACGGTGCGCTACATCAGCACGTTCTACTACCCGTACGCGCGCACGATCGATCGCCTCGACGACCACTGGCCGCCGCTCATGGGCGTGCTGATCGCGCCGTTCTTCGCGGCGCGCGGCGTGTCGGCCTTCAACGCGAAGATTCCCGCGGTGCTCATGGGCGCGCTCGGGCTGCCGCTCGCGGCGGCGTGGCTCGGCATCGCCGTCAGCCGGCGCGCGTGGGTCGGTGCGATCGCCGGGCTGCTGATGATCGTCAACCGGCAGCTGTTCACGGAGTCGTTGACGACGCTGTGCGACGTCACCCTCGCGGCCCTGCTCACGGCGTTCTGCGCGGCGCTGATCACGGCGCGCGCGCGGCCGCGGCTGTACGTCGTCGCCGGGCTGCTCGGCGGGCTCGCGTACTACGCGAAGATGTCCGAGATCATCCTTGCCGGTCTGTTTCCGGTCCTGGCGGTGCTCATCGCCGGGCCGCGCGTCGTCAAGCAACGCTGGATGTACGCCGGCTGGGCGGTGCTGGCGGCGGGCATCGTGCCGTGGCAGATCACCAATGCCGTCGTGTACGCCGCCCCCCTGCACTCGATCCAGAACCACGTGAGCGGCTTCATCGCGCTCGACGTCTGGGAGCAGGCGCACTACCGCCCGTACTGGGGCGAGGACCTGCCGCGCACCAGCGATCGCTGGACGAAGCATGCCGACGCCTACGCGCCGCTCACGCGCCGCCAGCGCGAGGAGTACGCGCGTCTGGTGCTGCTCGGCTCCGACACCGGACAGGCGGACTGGTATCGCCTGGGGCCCGTCGGCGTGGCCGCGTTCGCCCTGCTGCGCGGGGAAGACCGCGCGCCCTCGCCGCAGCGCACCGAGCCCGACACGCCGCTGATGAAGCAGCCGGAGGGCGCACCGGTCGATGCGGCGACCGCACGGCAGGCGGCCGCCGACGGCGTGTCGTTCTGGACGCGAACGCTGCTCGGCGGCGGCGCGGCGCTGCCGTCCGGATGGCGCGCGCTGCTCGCGTTCGCGATCGACGAGCACCGCGCGACGATCGTGCCGAACCTGCTCGGCGCGCTCTACGCCGCGTGCGTGCTGATCGGCGTCCCGCTGCGCGCATGGCGGCGCGGCACGCTCGCCGAGACGCTCGGAGCCTGGCGTCGGAGCACGCTCTCCGACCCGCCGCCTGCCTGGCCGCGCATCTGGGGCATCGTCGCGGCGCTGGTCCTGCTCGGCGCGGTGCACGGCGTGCTGCTGATCTACTTCTTCTCGGTGGGTGCGCGCTTCACGTTCACGGCGCTGCCGGTGATGGTCGCCGACGTATTGGACGCCGTCGGGTCCAGGGTGCGCACCATTGCCGCCCCGCCCA
>JAIEPK010000367.1 GCA_019749875.1 Candidatus Binatia bacterium
AGCCAGCGGACCGGCCCGCGGTACGGGCTGTCCCACGGCCGCGCGGGACGCTGCGTGCGCAGCGAGACCTCCCAGCCGGCGCGCTCCAGCAGCGGCACGAACTGCTCGACGCGAAAGCGGCTCGCCGGCCCGCCGCGCTCGTGCGCGTAGGCGATCAGGCGCCGCCACCGTGCGTTCATCCGGCCCTCACGCCGCCACGCCGCTCGCGCGCAGCAGCGCCCCGACGCCGCTCGCCAGCTCGATGCGCGGCCGCCAGCCGAGCAGTGCTCCGGCCTTGCGCACGTCGGCCACGACGTCGGCGATCTCGTTCGGTCGCGGCGTGTGCTTGACCCGCACCGTCGCCGCACGGCCGCTCGCGCGGATCGCGAGGTCGACCAGCTCCGCAACCGACGTGCTGCGCCCGGAGCCGACGTTGATCGCCGCGCAGCCGGCGGGTCGCCGGGCGACGGCGCGGGCGAAGGCGTCGACGACGTCGTCCACGTGGACGAAGTCACGGCGCGGCGTCGCGTCGGCGATCTCGATCGTTCCGGCGCGGATCCCGGCGACGATCGTCGGCACGAGCATCCCGGCGCGTTGCGACGGCCCGTACGCGTTGAACACCCGCAGGATCGTCACGGGTAGGCCGGTCGCGCGGTGATGCTCGGTGCACAGCGTCTCCGCCTCGAGCTTGCTCGCAGCATACGGGTTGTGCGCCGCGAGCGGGTGCGACTCGTCGATCGGCAGCCGGCGCGGGGTGCCGTAGACGTACGAGCTCGCCTGCACGACGTGTGCACCGTCGCGACGCGCGAGCTCGAGCAGGCTCCGCACCACCTCCACGTTGTCGCGCCGGAACGATCGCGGATCGATGCAGGAGGCCGGCACCGACGTCCGTCCCGCCGCGTTGACGATCACCGCGCAGCGGCCGAGCTCGCGCGCCTGCCGCAGGTCCGCGAGGTCGATGCCGGCGCTCCGGCTGACACCGACCACGGGTACGCCGTCACGCGCGAACCGCGCGACGAGAGCCGCGCCGATGAACCCGGTCGCACCCGCGACGAGCACGCGGTCGCTCACCACAGCCCCAGCCGCTCGACGTCGCGGCACGCCTGCTCGTAGTCGGCCGGCCGCCCGATGTCGAGCCAGTAGCCTTCGTGCACGTAGCCGTGCAGCACGCAGCCCGCGTGGTGGAGCGCGACGATGAAGTCCGGCAAGTTGATCGTCGTGTCGACCGGCAGGTGGGCGAGGACGCGCGGCTCGACGAGGTAGATCCCGGCACTCACCAGATGCTCGCGCACCGGCTTCTCGTCCCAGGCGACGAAGCGCTGCTGCGCGTCGATCGCGACCAGGCCGAAGTCGACGGTCTCGGTGCGCCGCGCGAGCACGATGGTGACGTCGCTGGCGCGCTCGCGGTGCGCCCGTACGAGGCGCGCGAAGTCGAGGTCGGCGAGCACGTCGCCGTTGATCAGCAGGAACGTCTCGTGCAGCCGGTCGCGCACCAGGTCGAGCGGTCCCGCCGTGCCGAGCGGCCGGCTCTCCTTCGAGTAGATGATCGACACGTCGAGCGCCGCACCGTCGCCGAGCGACGTGCGGATGATCTCGTCGAGGTAGCCGGTCGCGACGATGACGTCGCGGATGCCGTTCGCGCGCAGCTGGCGCAGCAGGATCTCGAGCATCGGCCGGTTGCCGACGGGCACCATCGGCTTCGGAAACGTCGTCGTGTACGGCAGCAGGCGGCGGCCCTCGCCGCCCGCGAGGATCACGGCCTTCACGTGCGGTACTCGCCGGGGCGGAAGTGTGCGCGGCGCTCGTCGATCCAGTCGATGGTCCGCCGGAGCCCGGTCTCGAAGTCGACCTCGGGGGCCCAGCCGGTCGCGGCGCAGAGCTTCGACGGATCGCACACCAGACGCTCGACCTCGCTCGCCGCCGGGCGACGGCGTTCGCCCTGCACGTCGATCACCGCCTCGCGCCCCATGAGCCGCGCGATCAGCTGCACCACCTCGCCGACCGAGCGCTCGCTGCCGCTGCCGACGTGCACCGCCTCGCCGACCAGCGCGTCTTCCTCGGCGATCGCGACGAACGCCCGCACGACGTCCTCGACGAAGGTGAAGTCGCGCGTCGGGTGCAGATTGCCGAGCGCGACGCGCTCGCCCGCGTGCAGCTGCGCGATCACGCTCGGGATCAGCGCGCGATCGGATTGACGCGGCCCGTACGCGTTGAACGGCCGCGCGAGCACGACCGGCACGGCGAACGAGCGCTGGTAGCTCAGCGCGAGCTGGTCCGCGGCGGCCTTGGTCGCGGCGTACGGCGACTGACAGCGGACGGGGTGCGTCTCGTCCATCGGGACGTTGCGCGCGCTGCCGTAGACCTCGCTGGTCGACGTCAAGACCAGGCGCTCGATCGCATGCTCGCGCGCCGCCTCGAGGACGTTCAGCGCGCCGTCGACGTTGGTGCGGACGTAGGCCTGCGGCGTGACGTACGAGTACGGGATGCCGACCAGCGCCGCGAGGTGGAACACCACGTCGGCGCCCGCGAGCGCGCGCCGCACCGAGTCGTGGTCCCGCACGTCGCCGGCGACTGTCTCGACGTCCGCGGCGACGTCCGAGTCGTCGAGCCAGCCACGCGTGCCCGACGCACGGTAGTGCACGAAGGCGCGCACGCGGTAGCCGCGGCGCACCAGGTGCTCGGTGAGGTGCGAGCCGATGAAGCCCGCAGCACCGGTGACGACCGCCTGCTTCACGGCGGGCCTCCTCTCCAGGCACCGCGCCGCGACGCGACACCGCGCGCGCACGCGCGCCGCTCCACCGCCTCCCGCAGGACGGCCTCGAGCTCGACGGCATTGCGCTCCAGATCGTGCCTTCGTGCCAGCACACGTGCGTTCGCCGACATGCGGCGCCGCACGGCTGCATCGGTCAGCTCGTCCATGCGGCGCGCGAGCGCGATCACGTCGTCCGGCTCGTCGACGATGAAGCCTTCGCGGCCGTTCGCGAGATGCTCCGACGCGCCGTTGTACCGGGTCGTGATCACCGGCAATCCGTAGGCGCACGCCTCGAACACCGTCAAGCTGCACGCGTCGTGGTACGACGGCAGCACGAGCACGTCGGCGGCCGCATAGTGGGCCGCGGCGTCGGGCACGAACCCGCACGCGGTGACGACGTCTTGCAGACCGAGGCGCGCGATCCGCTGGCGCACGTCGGGGTCGACGGCGCCGCCGATCAGCGCGAGCCGGAACGGCGCGCCCGATCGGCGCAGCAGAGATGCCGCTTCGAGCAGCGGCCGTACCCCCTTCAGGCGCGCATTGTGGGCGGCGAACAGGAAGAGGGTCCGGTCGGCCCCCGCGCCGAGGCGATGCCGCAGGCCCGTGCGCTCGCTCGCGTCCGGCGCCGGCAGGGCCGCCAGATCGGCGCCGTTGGCGACGATCCGGATGCGCTCGGGACGGACGCCGTAAAGCCGCTGCATCGACGACGCGACCAGCTTCGAGACGGCCACGAAGAGCGCGCTCCGGTGTGCGTGCTGGCGACGCTCGACGTGCCGCAGCTCGGCGAGCCAGCGCCAGTGCCGCGGCCGCAGCCGCTCGCACACGCGCTCGCCCGGCGTGCGACTCGCCATGTCGCGCCGGTAGTTCGCGAGCCGCGGGCCCATCTGGGGATGGAAGACGTCGAACGCGAAGCCGACGCCGGTGTCGTGTGCCACGTCGGCCGCACAGGCGCCGACCGCGGCGGTCATGGCGCGCGCGCGTGCGAGCCGGCTCGGATGCCACGCGAGGCGTCGCACCGCGACCCCGGCCGGGTCGCCGTCGTCGCTCTGCACCGGCCGCGTGTCCGAGGCGGAGGGTACCGCCCGAGGCGGCGCGAACGTCAGGACGACGATCTCGTGCCCGCGCTCCGCGAGCCGCTTCGCGACCGCGCGCTGCCACTGCGCGGCCCCGCCGGAGCGCGCGACGAAGCTCTCGCACGCGAGCGCGATCTTCACGCGGCCCGGCTCGCGGAGAGAGCGCGCGCGACCGCCGCGAGCACCGTATCGACGCCGAGGTCGCGCATGCATGCGTGATGGCCGTGCGGGCAGGTCCGCTGCGCGCACGGCCCGCACGGGACGTCGTGCCACAGCTTCACCTCGCGCGGATGGTAGGTCTCGCTCCACGCCGGATCGGTGGGACCGAACAGCGCGACCACCGGGATGCCGAAGGCGGCAGCAACGTGTCGCGGGCCGCTGTCGGTGCTGACCAGGCAGCGCGCGCGGCGCATGCACGCCTTGGTCAGCCCGATGCCCAGCGGGAGCGCCGCCAGGCTCCGCACGCGGGGGTGCGCGGCCAGCTCGGCGATGGCCGCCGCGCGTGCACGCTCGTCGGGTCCGCAGAGAACGACGACCGCATGGTTCAGCTCGCCGACGATGCGTCGCGCGAGCGCCGCGAAGGATTCGTCGGGCCACAGCTTCGCCGCACCGTAGGCACCGCTGGAGTTGAGCAGCACCACCGGCTCGTCCGGATGGATGCCGAGCGTCCGCCAGGCGGCGCCGGCGGCCTCCTCGTCCTCGCCCAGCGTCCCCAGCTCGAGCCGCGGCGCTTCCTCGGGACAGCCGAGCGCGTAGGCGAGCGCGAGATACGCATCGAGCGCGGAGATCGGCAGGTAGCGCCGACCGTCGTGCGGTGCCGCGAGCGCGTGCGTGAGCAGCCAGCCGCGCCGGTTGCGCGCGTAGCCGGCGCGCACGCGAACGCGGCCGAGGCGCGCGACGCAGGCCGACATCAGGTCGTTCGTCAGGTGCACCGAGACGTCCGCACGCTCGCGCGTCAAGCGCCAGACGAGGCCGCGCGGCCGGTGCAGGAAGTCGCGCCGCTCGGGAGCGTACAGCCAGGTGCGGTCGAGGAGCCCGCTGCCGCGCAGCAGCTCGACGACGTGAGCCCGCGCGATGCCGACGATCTCGCCGTCCGGCCCGAAACGACGACGCAGCGCACGCAGCGTCGGCGTCGCCATCACCGCGACGCCGATCCAGTTCGGCAGGAACACCACGATGCGACGC
>JAIEPK010000287.1 GCA_019749875.1 Candidatus Binatia bacterium
GTCGGCACGCAGCGCCACGGCGACGCGCAGGCCGTCGAGCGACCATGCGGTCGCAGCTCCCCAGCCGGCGCGCGTCGCGGCGAGGCCGAGCGCCTCGGCGAAGCGGTCACGCGCGCCGTCGGGCACGAGGCTGCTGCCGGGAGCGGTGTCGCACAGCAGCGGATCGCGCGGTCCTCGCCAGATCGTGCGACCGTCGCGGCGCTCGTACAGAGCGAGACACCAGCGCGGCACCGGCTCGCGCGGGTACTGGCGCCCGACCGGGCGCAGGACCATCGCCGCCGGACGCATCGACGCCAGCGCGATCAGCATGCTGCCCGCACGCTCCTCCTTGTCGCCGCCGAGCGCCTCGAACGTCCACGCGGGATCGGTCGAGAAGCGGCTCGTGAACGTCGGCTCGGAGCCGACCCAGACGTCGAGGCCCGCCGCCGCGATGCGCTCGTCGAGCACGCGAACCGCCGCGTCGAGCGCGAGGCATGGATCGCGCGGCGCCCCGGCGCCGGTGGTCGTCGGGTCGGTGTCTCCTCGAGCGTGCATGCGGGCAGCGTCGGCCCGTGTGCACGGCGCATGCCACCTCCGCAGCACCGCGCCGGCGTGGTCGCGCGTACCTCGCCCGCGAGCGCTGCCCGATCCTTCGGCAGGACGCGCTGTTCTTGACGGCACCTTCCGGTGCCGCCCCCGTCTCCGCGCCTCGCGACGGCCGCGACCTCGCGGGGCCGCACGCCGTCTGTCATGGATCGGTCGATGGCGACGATGGCAGCGGTGGTGGCGGTCGTGTGGTGCCTGCACGCGATCCTCGGCAGGCACTGGCGGATCGAGCCGCGGCTCGCGGCGGCGGCTCCGGCGCGGGAGCAGCCGCGCGTCGTCGCGGTGGTGCCCGCGCGCAACGAGGCGACCGAGCTGCCGCGCACGCTGGGGGCGCTGCTCCTGCAGGACGAAGGCCTGCACGTGGTGCTGGTCGACGACCACTCGAGCGACGACACGGCGGAGGTCGCGCGCGGCATCGCGGCCGATCTGGGCGCCGACAGCCGTCTGACCGTGCTCGCCGCGGCCCTGCTGCCCGCCGGCTGGACGGGCAAGGTCTGGGCGCAGCACCAGGGCGTCGAGGCCGCGCGCGCGCGCGGCGCCGACTGGATCTGGCTCACCGACGCCGACATCCACCACGCGCCCGGCGTGCTCGCCCGGCTGCTCGCGACCGCGGCGCGCGAGGGTCGCGACATGGTCTCGGTGATGGCGCGGCTGCGCTGCGACAACCTCGCCGAGAAGCTCCTCATCCCCGCCTTCACCTACTTCTTCGCAACGCTGTACTCGTTCCGCGCGACCGCCAACGACCGCGCGCGCACGGCCGGTGCCGCGGGCGGCTGCGTGCTGGTGCGTGCGACGCTCGTCGAGCGCATCGGCGGCATGGCGGCGATCCGCCACGCGGTGATCGACGACTGCGCGCTGGCGCGCGCCTGCAAGGACGCGGGCGGCAAGCTGTGGCTCGGCTACGACGCCGGTGTCGTCTCGACGCGCGGCTACCCGTCGCTCGGCGCGGTGTGGGACATGGTGGCGCGCAGCGCGTACACGCAGCTGCGCCTCGATCCACTGATCCTGCTCGGCTGCATCGCCGGGCTGGCCTTCATCTTCCTCGTCCCCGTGGCGGCGATCGTCCTCGGCGCGGGCGTCACGCGCGCGCTCGGGCTCCTGACCTACGCCGCCATGATCCGGACGTACCTGCCGATGGTGCGCTGGCTCGGCTGCGCACCCGCGTGGGCGGCGGCGCTGCCGCTGTCGGCGACGCTCTACGCGGCGATGACGGTGTCGTCGGCGTGGCGCCACCACCGCGGCGCGGGGGCCGCGTGGAAGGGCCGCGCGTACGGCGCCGACGGCGCCACGGCCGGCCCGCCGTCGCACGACGTGCAGTCCGAGGCCTGATCAGTCCTTGTGGATTGTGTCCGCGCTCCAGTAGGCGCGCATCGACGCGATGAGGCCGTCGTCGCGGAACACCATCACGTCGAGCGTCTCGACGCGCATCGTCGGGTCGGCCACGGGGCGCGCGATCAACGCCGCCGCCGCCTCGTTGCCCGCGCTGCGCACGCGGCCCTCGAGCTCGAGCCGGACGGCTCCCGCCGATGCGCGGTAGAACTCGCGGATCGCGTCGCGGCCGCGGTGCGGCGTCGAGCCGACCGGATCCTCGACGCTCGCGTCCTCGGCGTAGAGCTGCGCGATCCCGTCGAAGTCGCCCGCCGTGACGAGCTCGCAGTAGCGCTGGAAGACGTTGCGGACGTGCTCGGCCGTGACGCTCATGCGATCGAGTAGCCTCCGTCGATGGGCAGCGTCTGCCCGGTGATGTAGGACGCGGCCGGGCTCGCGAGGAAGAGCGCCGCCGGCGCGACCTCCTCGGCCGTGCCCCAGCGCGCGAACGGCATGCGCTCGAAGTCCTTGCGCGTGAACTCCGGCAGGTCCTGGATGCGCGCGGTCATGCGCGTGCGGATCAGGCCCGGCGCGACCGCGTTCACGCGGATTCCGTCTTTGACCCACGCCGCGGCGAGCGTCTTGGTCATCTGCACCACGCCGGCCTTGGCGGCACCGTAGCCCGGCACCGCGGTGATGCCGAAGTACGACGCCATCGAGGCCACGTGCAGCACGCTCGCGCCGCCCTCGAACGTGCTCTTGACGAGCGCCGCGTGGCACGCGTGCGCCATCCGGTACGCGCCGATCAGGTTGATGTTCACCGACTGCGCGAACACGTCGGGGTCGTACTCGCTCTTGCCGCCGGGCAAGTTCGCGCCGGCGTTGTTGACCAGCACGTCGAGCGTGCCGAGCGTGCCGCCGAGCGCGGCGATCGCGAGCGCGTCCTGGACGTCGAGGGTCGCGTAGGCGAGGCCCGTCAAGTCGACGTCGTACTCGCTCGGCAGCAGCCGCCGTCCGGTGACCAGGACGCTCGCGCCGGCGTCGGCGAAGGCGCGCGCGATCGCGTGCCCGATGCCGCTCGTACCGCCGGTCACGAGCACGCGCGCGCCCGAAAAATCGAACTTCACCCGGTTCAGTCCCACACCTTCTCCCAGCGTCCGCTCGCGGCCGAGCGGTAGAGTGCGAGCGCCGTGCGCAGCTCGCCGAGCGCGAACTCCGCCGGTGCCGCGAGCGGTCGTCGGTCGAGGATCGCGGCCTCGAAGTCCGCGAGCTGCGCGTAGAACGACTCGAGGTAGCCGCCGCCTGCGACCTCGAGCTGCGTCCCGTCCGGGTGCGCCGCGTCCCACAGCACGAGGCGCCCGCGGCGATCGATCGTCGCGTCGGCCCGTTGCCCGGTCAGGCGGAACATCGGTGCATCGGCGAACGGCGCGTCCTTCATCAGGCCGTCGAGCGACGCGACGACACCCGAGCGGAAGCGCAGCAGCGCGCGCACCAGCGACTCGCCCTGCATCGGCCGCCACGGGCGACCGAGCGCGCCGACCACCTCGTCGACCTCGCCGAGCCACAGACGCAGCGGACGGATCCAGTGCGAGCCCGCGTCGAGCGCGATGCCGCCGCCCGCGCTCGCGTCGTCGAGCCGCCACGCGCCTGCACCGTAGAACTCCGGCATCGGCGGCAGCGCGAAGCTCGCGTGCGCGGTGATGATCGCTCCGAGCGCGCCGTCGTCGATCATCCGTCGCGCCGCCAGCACCTCGGACCAGTACTGCGTGTTCTCCGCGATCTGGAAGACCGTTCCGGCGCGCCGCGCGGCGGCGAGGATGCGCTCGCACGACGCGACGTCGTTCGCCATCGGCTTCTCGAGCAGGACGTGCTTGCCCGCCGCGAAGCACCGCACCGCGGCGCTCTCGTGCAGGTGGTGCGGCAGCATCAGGTCGACCGCGTCGAAGCCGCCGGCCTCGAGCGCGGCGTCGAGGCTCGCGAACGGACGTGCGCCGGTGCGCCGGGCCATCGCCTGCGCGCGGCTTTCGTCGGTGTCGACCACCGCCGTGATCGCGGTCCGCGTGGCCCCGTTGCGCACCGCCGGCAGGTGGAGCTGCGCAATGGCACCGCAGCCGACCAGGGCGAGCGTGAGCTGCGCGGGCATCGGACGCTCATCCACGATCCGCGGCGCATCGGTCAAGGGCTCTCGGACCGGCTGTCGGACCGGCGCGGCGCCGGCGGACCAGCGGCGAAGATCACGCGGCGAAGCTCAGTCGCCGGACGCGCCCGAGCCGAGAAGCCGCTCGAGATAGGCATCCTGGGCGCGCAGCCATCCGGCGAGGCGGGCACGCGCGTCCGCGATCGCCGCGTGCTCGTCGGGTCGCAGCGCGAGGTCGCGACGCTCGTCGGGATCGCCGCTGCGGTCGCGCAGCGCGAGCGGCTCGAGGCGCTCGTCGAACACGTACTTGCGCTCGTCGCGCACCAGGCCGAAGCGCGTGGTCTCGAACACGCTCACCAGAAAGGCCTCGTTCGAGCGCTGCACAGCGAACAGGCTGTCGCCCTGCCACGGCGCCGGGATCGGCAGACCGAGCAGGTCGAGGATCGTCGGCGCCACGTCGATCTGCTGCGCGATCGTCGAGCGCCGTGCCGGCGCCGTCGAACGGAGCGACGGGTGCGACAGCACGAGCGGCACCAAGACCTCGTCGTCGTCGAGCGACCGGCCGTGAAAGCGCACCCCGTGCGCACCGAACGACTCACCGTGGTCGCCGGTCACGACCAGCAGCGTCGCGTCGAGGACGCCGCGCGCGGCGAGCCCCTGCAGCAGGTCGGCGATCATGCGGTCGTCTTCGCGCAGCGCGTTCAGGTAGCGGTTCAGGTTCGGATCGCGCGCGTCGAGCAGCGCGGGCGGCTCGCCGTTCACGTACGGGGCGTGCGCCTGGACCGTCCACACGACGAGCAGAAAGGGCTGCTCCGGAGCGCGATCGATCCAGTCGAGCGCCGGCGGGACGAGATCACGATCGGCGAGCTGCCCGAGCTGCTCACGCGAGCGGCGTCGCGCGCGGCGCCGCTCGCGACGTGCGGCGCGCACGTCCGCGTCGACGGCCTGCGCGGTGGCCGCCGG
>JAIEPK010000328.1 GCA_019749875.1 Candidatus Binatia bacterium
GGCGCTGCGCGTCGCCGGCGGTGGCCTCGCGCTGCTGCGCGGGGCGGGTGGCGTGGGCGACGACGAGTCGGCGGTCGCCGCCGCCGAGCTGCGTCTCGACGACGCGCACCGTGCACAGGCGGGCCAGCTCGCCGACATGGAAGCCGCGGGCGACGCGATCTACGGGCGCGTCGGCGCGGGCGGCCGAGCGGCCGCTTAGGAGAGTCCGATGGAAGCCACCGCGCAGCGCGCGATCGCAATCGTCGGTGTCGGAGCGATCCTCCCCGACGCCCCCGACGCCGCCACCTTCTGGAGCAACGTCAAGCAAGGACGCTACAGCATCACCGAGGTCGCGCCCGAGCGCTGGGATCCGGCGCTGTACTACGATCCCGATCCGGCAGCACCGGAGAAGACCTACTCGAAGATCGGCGGCTGGGTGCGCGCCTGGGAGTGGGAGCCGATCCGCTGGAAGCTGCCGGTGCCGCCGCGCGTCGGCGACGCGATGGACGACGGCCAGAAGTGGGGTGTCGCGTGCACGCGGCAAACCCTGCTCGACTACGGCTGGCCGGAGCGTGCGCTCGACCTCGAGCGCACCGCGGTGATCCTCGGCAACGCGATGGCGGGCGAGAAGCACTACCAGACGGCGCTGCGCATCCTGTTCCCGGAGATGGCGCGCGCGCTCGGCGACGCGCCGACCTTCGCCGCGCTGCCGGCGGCGAGCCGCGCCGCGGCGCTGGAGGAGGCGAAGCAGGTGCTCGGCGCGCGGCTGCCCGAGATCACCGAGGACTCGATGCCGGGCGAGCTCGCGAACTGCATCGCCGGGCGGGTCGCGAACCTGTTCAACCTGCACGGCCCGAACTTCGTCGTCGACGCCGCATGCGCGTCCGCGATGGCGGCGATGGCGGCGGCGATCGAAGGGCTGCTCGAGGGCGACTACGACGCCGTGGTCACCGGCGGCATCGACCGCAACATGGGCGTCAACGCGTACGTCAAGTTCTGCAAGATCGGCGCGCTGTCGGCGACCGGCACGCGGCCGTACGCCGACGGCGCCGACGGCTTCGTGATGGGCGAGGGCGCCGCCGTGTTCCTGATGAAGCGCCTCGCCGACGCCGAGCGCGAGGGCGATCGCATCTACGCGGTTCTGCGCGGTCTCGGCGGGGCCAGCGACGGCAAGGGCAAGGGCATCACCGCGCCCAACCCGGTCGGGCAGAAGCTCGCGGTGGAGCGTGCCTGGACCAACGCGGGCCTGTCGCCCGCCACCGCGAGCCTGTTCGAGGGGCACGGCACGTCGACGCGCGTCGGCGACGTGGTCGAGGTCGAGAGCCTCGCGGAAGTTCTCGGCGCGCACGCCACGAACGGCCGCAAGATTCCGCTGGGCTCGGTGAAGTCGAACATCGGGCACCTGAAAGGCGCGGCCGGCGCGGCCGGCATCCTGAAGGCGGTGCTCGCGTTGCACGACAAGGTCCTGCCGCCGAGCCTGCACTTCGACCGTCCCAACCCGAACATCGACTTCGCGCGCATGCCGCTCGCCGTGAACACCGAGCTGCGCGACTGGCCCGTGCCCGAGTGCGGCGTGCGCCGCGCGGGCGTGAGCGCGTTCGGCTTCGGCGGCACCAACTTCCACGCCGTGCTCGAGGAGTTCGTGCCCGGACGGCTGCGCGTCGACGAGCGTCCGCGGCTGGTGCAAGGCGCCGACCTCGCGCCATCCGCGGCGGCACGCGAGCTGCGCGCACCGCTGCGCGGTGCGCTCGTGCTCGGCGCGTCGAGCGTCGCCGAGCTCGCGTCGCGACTCGACGCGGCCCTCGCCGCGGCGCAGCGCGGTGAAGCGCCACCCGTGCGTCCGCCCGCGGCGCGCGATCTGGCGGCGAGCGAGCGTCTCACCATCGACTACGGCGACGCGAAGGAGCTCGCCGACAAAGCGACGAAGGCGAAGAAGGCATTCGCCGCGGACGATCCCGCGCTGTGGAAGATGCTCCGCGCGCAGGGCATCTTCCGCGGCTCCGGTCCCGCCGCGAAGGTCGCGTTCCTCTACACCGGTCAGGGCTCGCAGTACGTCGCGATGCTCGCGAAGCTGCGCGCCGTCGAGCCGATCGTCGCCGAGACCTTCGCCGAGGCGGATCGGGTGATGGCGCCGCTGCTCGACCAGCCGCTGACGGCGTACCTGTACCCCGCGTCCGATGATCCGGCAGCACTCGCGCAGGCGGAGGAGGATCTCCGCCAGACCGCGATCACGCAGCCCGCGGTGCTCGCGACCGACATCGCGCTCACCCGGCTGTTCGCGTCCTACGGCATCGTGCCCGACATGGTCATGGGGCACAGCCTCGGCGAGTACGGCGCGCTGGTCGCGGCCGGTGCGCTGCGCTTCGCGGACGCGCTCGAGGCGGTGAGCGCGCGCGGGCGCGAGATGACCAAGGTGTCGGTCGCCGACAACGGCAAGATGGCCGCCGTGTTCGCGCCGATCCGCGAGGTCGAGCGCATCCTGCGCGTCGTCGACGGCTACGTCGTGATCGCCAACGTCAACAGCCGCACCCAGGCCGTCATCGGCGGCTCGAGCGCCGGCGTCGACGAGGCGATGGAGCACTTCCGCAACAGCGGCTACAACGCCGTGCCGCTGCCGGTCAGCCACGCCTTCCACACCGAGATCGTGGCGCCGGCGAGCGGGCCATTGCGCGACGTGCTCGAGCGGCTGGGCGTCCACTCGCCGCGCATCCCGGTCGTCGCCAACGTGTCCGGCGAGTTCTACCCGATGGGTCCGGGCGTCGAGGCGGCGATGCTCGACATTCTCGCGAAGCAGGTTGCTTCGCCCGTGCAGTTCGTGAAGGGTCTCGAGTCGCTCCACGGGGCGGGCGCGCGCGTCTACGTGGAGGTCGGACCGAAGCGCGCGCTGCAGGGGTTCGTCGACGACGTGCTGGGAGAGCGCGGCGTCGCTTCGCTGTTCACCAATCATCCGAAGACCGACGACGTCGTCGCCTTCAACCAGGCGCTGTGCGGGTTGTACGCGGCCGGGGTGGGGGTCGGTGAGGAAGAGGCCGTCGCGCCCCGCACCGCGGGCGGCGCGCGGGAGGAGGCACTCGTGGCCCCTCCCGCGGCGCCGTCTCCAGCGGCCGTGGCACCCGCGCCGCCGTCATGGGGGATGGTTGCCGCCGCTGCGCCGCCGGCGCCGGGCGACGACGCGCGCCACCTGCAGCTCGGCCGCATGTTCGCGTCGTTCCTCGAGCAGGCGGGGCGCCTCTACGCCGGCGACGGCGCCGCGAGCCACGAGCCCGTCGTGATCACCGGCGCGGCGCTCGGTTTGCCGGGCACGCCGCGCGTCTTCGACGACGGCAACCTCGCGCGCCTGCTGCACGGCCAGCAGCTGATCGACGTCATCCCGACCCGCTTCCGTCGCGCGATCCTCGACAAGCACGTGACGCGGCTCGTGAAGAGCGAGGAGTCGGGGGCGGCCTTCGTGCGTATCGACGACCCGAACGACGTGCTGAAGCTCGCCGCGCGCGCGGGCGAGCTCGACCTCGAGCACGAGTACGGCGTCGCGGCGGAGCGCATCGCCGCTCTCGACAGCACCACGCGGCTCGCGATCGCGGCCGGGCTCGACGCCCTGCGCGACGCCGGCATCCCGCTCGTGCAGCACTACCGGACGACGCACAAGGGCACGCAGCTGCCCGAGCGCTGGGGCCTCGCCGATGCGCTGCGCGACGATACGGGTGTCATCTTCGCGTCGGCGTTTCCCGGCTACGACGCGTTCGCGGCGGACATCGCGGCCTACCACGAGGACCGTGCGCGTCGCGACCGCGTGCAGATGCTGGAGGGGCTCGCTGCGCGCGCCGACGGCGTGACCGGCGTCCTGCAGCAGGAGATCCTGCGGCAGCTCGTCGACGCGCGCGCCGAGCTCGAGCGCGCGCCGTACTCCTTCGAGCGCCAGTTCCTGTTCCGGATTCTTTCCATGGGGCACTCGCAGCTCGCCGAGCTGATCGGCGCGCGCGGCCCGAACACGCAGGTGAACTCCGCCTGCGCGAGCACCACGCAGGCGGTCTCGCTCGCCGAGGACTGGATCCGCGCCGGCCGCTGCCGGCGCGTGGTGATCGTCGCCGCGGACGACGTGACCGGCGAGCACCTCATGGAGTGGATCGGGGCGGGCTTTCTCGCGAGCGGTGCTGCCGCGACCGACGACGTGGTCGAAGAGGCGGCACTGCCCTTCGACCGCCGCCGGCACGGCATGATCCTCGGCATGGGTGCTGCGGCGCTGGTGGTCGAGAGTGCGGAGGCCGCGCGCGAGCGCGGCATCGCGCCGATCTGCGAGGTGCTCGCGACGGCGACGGCGAACAGCGCGTTCCACGGCACGCGCCTCGACGTCGAGCACATCCGTCAGGTCATGGAGGGCGTCGTCGCGCGCGCCGAGACGGCGGGCGGCGTCGGCCGGGCGCAGATGGCGCCGCAGCTGCTGTTCGTCTCGCACGAGACGTACACGCCCGCACGCGGCGGCAGCGCCGCGGCGGAGGTGCACGCGCTGCGCAGCGTGTTCGGTGCCGGCGCAGACGGCATCGTGGTCGCGAACACCAAGGGCTTCACCGGTCATCCGATGGGTGCCGGGATCGAGGACGTGATCGCCGTCAAGTCGCTCGAGACCGGCATCGTGCCGCCGGTCGCGAACTTCAAGGAGGTCGACCCCGAGCTCGGCCCGCTCAACCTGTCGCGCGGCGGGGCGTATCCGGTGCAGTACGCGCTGCGGCTCGGCGCGGGCTTCGGCTCGCAGATCAGCATGACGTTGCTGCGCTGGACGTCGCCGCCCGACGGCGTGCGTCGCGCGCCCGACGCGCTCGGCTTCGCGTACCGCGTCGCCGACCGCGCGGCATGGCAGGGCTGGCTCGCGCGCACGACGGGACGCCCGGCGCCGGAGCTCGAGGTCGTGCACCGCACGCTGCGCGTCAAGGAAGGTGCGGCCGCGCAGGTGGCGCCTACCGCCTCGCTGACGGCCGCCGCAACACCGGCCGCAGCACCGGTTGCGGTGCCGGCTGCGGCAATGGCGAGCGCGCC
>JAIEPK010000094.1 GCA_019749875.1 Candidatus Binatia bacterium
CGTCGCGACGTCGCCCGAGCCGGCGTCGACCGCCGGGCTCTGCGCGCCGTCGCCGGCCGCGATCTGTGCCAGCGAGAAGTCATCGTCGGCGAAGCCGTCGACGCCGCCGCGCGCGCCGTCGGGGCCGGCCGGCGCGACGAACAGCGGATCGCCGGCCAGCATCCCGGCACCGACCGGGTAGTCGCCCGGGCTCAGCGGATGGTCGCTGCCGGAGATCAGGTCGTGGTGCAGCGACGAGCCGATCGTGTCGAGCCGGATGCCGTACGGCTGGTTGTCGGCGAGCACGCTGTCGCGGATCTCCGCGATCGCGTTGCGGACGCGGATCGCACCGCCCCGTCCGCCGCCGCTGAACGCGACCGTGCAGAAGGCGATCACGTTGTCGGTGGACACGGGCGGCAGAGCACCCGACGCCGGCACGTTCTCGAGGCCGATGCCCCACTCGCCCGCGTCGTAGACCAGCGCGTTGCGCACGTAGGCGCGCGAGGTCCGCTCGAGCAGGATGCCGCGGCTGCCGGACGAAACCGCGACGACGCCGTCGAGGGTCACGCCCTGCGTCGCGATCACCGTGAACCCGTTCGCGCTCTGCGCGACCGCGCTGCAGCCACGGACGACGAGCCCGTCGGCCCCCTCGGCGCGGATGCCGTGCACGCCACCGCGCAGCACCAGGCCGTCGACCACGACGTCGTGGTGCTTGACGTCGAGCGCGCTCGCGCCCGCGGGCGGCGCCACCACCACCGAGCGCTCCGGACCGTCGGCGAGCAGCGTCACGCCGGCGACGCGGCTCGACAGCGTCTCGGCATAGGTCCCGGAATGGACGCGGATCGTGTTGCCGGTGCCGACGGTGGCGAGCGCCTTGGCGATCGTGCGCCACGGTGTCGTCGGCGACTGCGCCTGCACCGCGGAGCGCGCGTCGTTGCCGATCGCCTGGTCGACGTGGAACTCGAGCGCCGCGGCCGGGCTCGTGCTCGCCGCGAGCAGCAGGCAGGCGAGCGCGCACGCGCCCCAGAAGCGCGGCAGCAGCGCGCCGTCGCGCGGGCCACCGGAGCGGTGGCGACGGTGACGACCAGTGGAGCGGGAGCGGACCTTCATGGGCAACGACGCTGCCTGCAGGCCAGCACGCGCCATGCCCGCCTTCCGTCGCCGTGCGACCACGCCCGGGCCCCTTCGCCCGCGGCTCCCGCTCGCAGCCCAGCCTGCGACGGCGCGCGCGAGCCGCGTCGCGCCTGCGATTCCGGTCACTCCGCGCAGCCGGCCGGAGCTTGCGAACCGGACGGGGCAGATTGCCCCACCGGAGCGGCCGGCCGTGCGTTCCTGCGAGCGCGCGCACGGACGGACGCGGCTGCGCTGTCGCAGCGCGTTTTGCCACGGCGCCCCGACCGCATCGCAGCGACCATGGCACGGCGCCCGGCGTCGGCACGGACCCGGGGCCGGCAGGGGGTCGCACGTCGCGCGACGAGCGCTCGCCTGCTCACCAGCAGTGCTGCGCGTGCCCGAAGTCGGGGCCACCGGGCGTCGACGGACAGTCCGTGTGGTCGCCCGCGAACAAGCGCAGGTAGCTCGACACGTTGCGGATCTCGGCCTCGCTCAGCTTCCCGCCGAAGGCCGGCATGTCGCGCCGGCCGCGCCGGACGATGCTCGCGATGCCGTCGATGCCCATCACCGCGATGTGCTGATCCAGGCTCGGGCCGATCGTTCCGCTGGTGCCCGCGTTCGCGAGCGTGTGGCAGTCGCCGCAGCCGGCGCTCAGGAACACGGCCTTGCCCGCGGCCGCGTCGCCGTGCGACGGCGCGCTGCCGTCCTCGGTGACCGCCACCGTGCCCATCATCGAGTTGTCCTCGTGCGGCAGGATGTGGCAGTGGTAGACGAAGCGTCCCGTAAAGTCCAAAAACTGCGTGCGGAAGGTGATCGAGCCGTTCGCCGGCACCGCGACCGTGTCGAGGTAGCCGCGCGAGGTCACGGGCCGGCCGTTGATCTCGGTCAGCTGGAACGGGTTCTGGTGGATGTGGAACGGGTGCATCTCGTTGCTGACGTTGAAGACCTTCCACTCCTCGAGCGCGCCGAGCTCGACCACCTGATCGTCGACGTCGGGATCGAACACCTGGTCGTCGATCAGGAACACCAGCGGATCGAGCTGCACGCTGAGCTTCAGGCGCCGCTGGCGGTCGACCGGCAGCTGGCTCAGATCGGTGAACGGCAGCAGCGTCGTCGGCAGCGGCTGCGTCTCCACGCGGTCGCCTTCCGCGACGACGCTCGCGAGCACGGTATCGGGCGTGTTCGCGACCCCCTGCTCGTAGGCGAGCGTGCGCAGCGCGTAGGTTCCCGCGTCGCCGATCTGCACGATCGCCTCGAAGCGTCCGCCGGGCAGCAGGTCGATGTACGGCTGCGGCGAGACCTCGGCGAGCGTGTTGCCGTCCTGCGCGATCTCGTTCAGCACGTGGCCGTCGAGCGCGATGCGGTAGGTGAACGCCGTGCTGGCGTTGAGAAACCGCCAGCGCTGCGTCTCGCCGGGATGCACGCGCAGCGTGGGATCGAGCTGGCCGTTGATCGTGAACACCGTGTCGGGCAGCTGCCAGTCCGGGTAGTTCTCGAGCCGCTTGCCGTCCGGGGTGATGCCGACCTCCTTCAGCACGAAGAGCTGCTCGGGCAGGCCCTTGACGCCGGGCAGCTCGTCGAGCGCGCCCTCGACGATGATCGCGCCCGACATGCCCTCGTAGACCTGCGGCGACACCCGTGGATGGTAGTGCGGGTGGTACCAGTACAGCCCCGACGGATGGTCGCTCGGCAGCTGCACGTCGATCTGCACCGACTCGCCCGGCACCACCTCGAGGAACGGATCGTCGGACAGCGGCTTCGGCGAGACGTGGAAGCCGTGGAAGTGCAGGTTCGTCGGCGCATCGACGATGTCGTTGACGAGGTCGACCAGGATGCGGTCACCGGGCTTCACGCGCAGCGTCGGGCCCGGATACTGGCCCTCGTAGACCAGGCGCTCGGCCTTCAGGCCCGCGACCTCGACCGGGCTCCGCGCGGCGCGCAGCGTGGTCGAGAGCACGCCGTCCGAGCTCGTGCGCACCTCGGGCGTCACCAGCTCGTTGCTGCCGCCGCCGTCGCCGCCGCCGTTCGAGCACGCCTGCACCAGCACGAGCACGAGCCACCACACCACCGGCGCCACCGCACGCGCGATCGATCCTCCGCTCCTCGTCATGACGTCCTCCCGGCGGCGCACACGGCCGTCTCGCCCCGCGCGGCACGGGCGCTTCTAGCATCGCTCGGGCTGCGCCTGAAGGCTCGACGCAGGCAGAATCAGCGCGTGCCCAGCACCGGCAGGCGCGGCGGCAGCGTGCCGGCGACGGCGCGATCGCCGAGCTCGAGACCGGCGGGATTGGTGCGCCGATCGTAGGCTCGCCGCCGCCCCTCGAGCGTCGTGGCGCGCTCCGCCGGTTTCACCATCGGATGATCGGCGGGCAGGTACGAACGCAGCTTCGCGAGCTCGACGACGCGCGCCGTCGGCTTCGGCGCATCGAGTCCCGGCGGCTTGTTCCAGCGCATGAAGATCGTGCCGCGCGGGTGCCCTGCGACGTCGAGCCAGTTCGGCACGCCGGGGTCGACGTGCGCGAGCACGAAGCGGTACACGCCGTCGCGGTCGAGGTACGACTGCGTGCCGTTGAGCGAGGTCTGGCGGCTCGCGTAGTCGAGCGACTCGAGCCAGCGATTGCCGAGCTGGATGTTGCGGAAGCGGACCGGGATGTCGGCGCTCTCGATCAGCAACGCCTGGTCGGGTGCGAGCTCGTACTGCGCCGGGCTCACGACGTTGGTCGGCAGGCCGGCGCCGGCGAGGCCGAACGCGTACGGATCGGGGTCGGCGAAGTCGTTGACGGGATAGAGGTCGGCGCGCAGCTGCTGGAACAGCGCCGGTGTCGCGCGCAGCGTGGTCGCGAGACGCCGCGCCCGTGACGCGAAGTCCACGGCCGTGAGCGGCGACACCGGATCGCCGGCCGCGTCGCCGATCACCTCGACCTGCACGGAGCCCTCGACCTCCGTGTCCCAGTCCGCGAACGTGAGACGGATCACGAGCTGCGTCGAGCTGGCGGTGCTCGGCAGCCAGTTGCCCGCATGCGGCGTCGGCGAGACGAACAGCTCCCAGCTGCCGTCGGCGTTCACCTGCAGCGCGTCGGAGTCGAGCCACGCCGGTCCGCCGTAGGGATTGTCGAACACCTGGAAGCTCATGAAGTCGACCGTGCCGCGCTGGCCGTACACGCGGTAGGTGTACGCGTCGCTGATCGGCCCGATGCCGACGTAGACCTGGTCGGGGTTGTCGAAGCCGATCTTGCACGCCTTCGACGGGCAGCGCTGGACGTTCGGGTGCGCTGCGTCGGCGTCGTCGAGGAAGCTCGCCTCGGCGAACTCGACCAGCCGGATCAGGTGACGGTAGCCCTCCGCTCTCTCCGGACCGTCGCCCTCGGGCGTGTTGGCGCGCACCGTGTCGCCCGCCGCCGCGAGGGCGCCGAGGAACGCGTCCCAACCTTCGTCGCTGGTCTGCGCGCGGACGCGCGACGGCGCGAGCAGAAGGATGAGGATCGCCAGCGTCGCGCAGCCGGCGCGCCACCCGAGAACGGCACTCGATCGTCGATGCATTGGACGCCTCAGCTCCCGAGCCGCGCCGCGCTGGTGTCGAAGCGGAACGTCATCGCGGTGCTCGTCTTCAGGAACGTCGCGGCCTTCGGCATGCTCGCCGGCTCGGCGCCCGCACGCACGTGCAGCTCCGCGTCGATCGCGCCGTCGCGCACCGCGATCGACGCGAGACGAGCGCGCGCGTCGACGCCCTGCGCGGCGGTCTCGATGCCGAGCCCCTCGCCGCGCGACGCGAGTCCCAGCCATCCCGGGTGCTCGGGGTCGAGCAGCGCCGCGTCCTGCGGCTCGAGGCGCAGCATCACGCGCTCGCCCTCGACGCGCACGTCGCGCGCGAAGCCCGGCGGCAGGATCGCGTGCAGGCGCAGCACGCGGGCCACCGCGTC
>JAIEPK010000524.1 GCA_019749875.1 Candidatus Binatia bacterium
TTCTCGCGGGCAGTGCTGCCACGGCTGCGAGCAGCAGGGCGATGGCGGCGAGCGGCGTGCGGCGCAGGGTCGGGAGCGGCATCGGCGCCAGCAGACCACGAGCCGCGCGGTGGTGAAAGCGAGGCGCATGGGCCCGATTCCGCGCGACACGGTCGCGACGCCGGCGCGCGGCTCGGGGTCCGAGCGTGCGTGCGACGCGCACGCGCGCCGGGAGCGGATGGCGAACGTCGACGCGATCGCTTGCCCCTGCTGCAGGCGTGCCTTCCGCATGTTCAGCGTGCGCCGCCGCGGGGCGGCGCTGCGGATCACCGCGCGGTCGTCCACGGGGGCCACGGCGACCGGACGGAGCGCGGAGCTGCTGGTGCCGCCGCTGTCGCTGGTCGCGGTGTCGTTCCCGTGGCGACGAGTTGACGAAGTCGGCGGCCCGTGGCCATAGACGGGTATGGCCATACCGATCGTGAAGGCGACGTACTCGCTGGACGTGAGCACGGTGAAGGCGCTGGAGCGGATGGCGAAGCGCTGGGCCGTGTCGAAGTCGGAGGCGTTGCGCCGTGCGATTCGAGCCGCTGCCGCCAACGACTCCCCGGACGGTCGAATGCACCTGGCGCGTCTCGACGAGTTGCAGCGGAAGCTGGCGCTGGATCCCGCGAACGCGGCGCGCTGGGTTCGTGAGGTCAAGGCCGAGCGCGCTGCTCGCTCTCCCGGACGGGCGAAGACGGCGCGCCGGTGATTCATCTCGACACGAGCTTCCTCATTCACGCGCTGGTGCCCGGATCCGCCGCGGACAGGCAGATCCGGCGCTGGCTCCGCGACGAGGAGGATCTCGGGATGAGCTCGGTCGCGTGGAGCGAGTTCCTCTGCGGTCCGGTGGGCGCCGCAGAAGTCGATCTCGCGAGCGGCATCCTGCAGGAGATTGCGTCGTTCACGGCTGCGGACGCGCTTCTCGCCGCGCGCCTGTTCAACCGGAGCGGCCGCCGGCGAGGGACGCTGGCCGATTGCATGATCGCAGCCGTGGCGATCGCGGCGAACGCCGCGGTCGCGACGGCGAACGCGAAGGACTTCGAACGCCTCGGCGTCGAGACGTTCGGGGTCGCTGCCGTCTGAGCTCGGCGGACAGGCCCCATCAGGGCCCGACTTTGACGTAGGGTCTCTTCTCGAATCTCGCGTCTACCGGGCTGGGCCCCGCACGGCGCCCGCAAAGTACGGCACGGTCATGGCCGAGCTGTGCTCGGGGAGCGACGACGCCGGGGTCGCGGCCTCGTCGCGTGGCTCGCCGGTGCCGGAGAGCGCTCGCGACGCCGGCTCGCCCGGCCAAGCGATCGGCTCGTCGGGTCAAGCGTCGGCCGCGCGTTCCGGCTACCCTGCGGCCTCATGCTGCGTGCGTTGCTGCCCTCGTTCGTCCCCGCGCTCGCCGCCGTGCTGGGCTCGTGGGGTTTCTCTGCCGAGCCCGCGTACGCCGAGACGGCGCCGCCGGGCGCGTTCGACGACGTCGCGATCGCCGATCCGACCGAGGCGCTGACCTTCGCGCGTGTCGAGCAGGACGGTGGGCGCCGCGTCCTCGCGGTGCGCGGCTATCGGCAGGGCCAGCTGGACGCCATCGACCTGTCGGCGCTCTACGGTCGCCCGGTGCGCAGCGCGGTCGAGCTGTTCCGTGAGCAGGGCTACGACGCGCTCGCGCGCACGGTCGCGTCCGCACCGCAGCAGCACGTGGTCTTCGTGCCGGCGGCGCAGCTCGTGATGCCGGTCGACGTGGGCGCGTCGCACGTCGCGGCGGGGACCAACTATCCCGAGCACGCGGGCGAGGCCGGCGTGAAGGAAGGGCCCTTCCTGTTCGCGAAGCTGGTCGCGGCGACCGGCCCGTACGCGCCGGTCGCGGCGGGCGAGGGCCTGCTCGACTACGAGGTGGAGATCGCGCTGGTGCCGCTCGAGCCGATCCGCGCGGGCGTTGCACCTCGGCACCTCGGCCTCGTGCTCGCGAACGACTACACCGATCGCGCGACGCTCCTGCGCCACATCGACCCGTTCGACGTCGCGTCGGGCAAGGGCTTCACCACCGGCAAGAGCTTCCCGGGCTACATGCCGATCGGCAATCTGCTGGTGATCCCGCGCGATCACCGTGCGTTCGTGCCCGGGATCGAGCTCGAGCTCTACGTCGACGGCCGGCTGCGCCAGCGCGAGCACGCGCGCGCCATGATCTGGAACACCGACGCGCTGCTCGCGCAGACGTTCGCGCGCGCGTCGCTGCGCTGGGACCATCGCGGAAGCGAGGTCGCGCTGCTCGGCGACGACGGCGTGCTCGGCGAGGACATGCTGCTCTTGACGGGAACTCCGCACGGCACCGTGTTCGCGGGCGTCTCCACGGCGCAGAAGCTGCGCGGCGTCGCGCGCTGGGCGCTCGGTGGATTCTCCGGTGGCGTCGGGAGCGGCGTGGTCGAGACCTACATCGACGACGCGCGCGCGGCGGGTGCGTACCTGAAGCCGGGCAACGAGGTCGTGATCCACGTCGACCGGCTGGGCGTGATCCGCAACCGCGTGACGAGCTGAAGCGCGCGCCGCGCGCCGGAGGGCATCAGCGAGCGGGGCGGACCCAGCCGCGCTCGGCGACCAGCGCGCGCACGCGGTCGCGGATGTCGTCGCGGATCGCGCGCACGGTGTCCGCGGGCTGTCCCTTGGGATCCTGCAGCGGCCAGTCGCGGCGCTCGAGGCCGGGCACGACGGGGCAGCTCTCGCCGCAGCCCATGGTGACGAGCAGCGTCGCCTCGCGCGCGAGCGCGTCGGTCAGCAGCCGCGGCGTGCGCGTCGAGAGGTCGAGCCCTTCCTCGCGCATCACCTCCACCACCTCGGGGTGCACGTGCGGTCCGGGCTGCGTCCCGGCGGAGATCGCGCGCGCCTGCGCGGGGTCGGCGAGGAGCTCGAAGAGCGCCGCCGCCATCTGAGACCGCCCCGCGTTGTGTACGCAGGCGAAGATCACCGTCGCCGGCTTCATGACGTCACGGCCTCCTGCGGGAACCACTCCCGCGTGCGGTTGCAAAGAGCACACACCGACAGCATCACCGGCACCTCGATCAGCACGCCGACCACCGTCGCGAGCGCCGCTCCGGAGCCCGGTCCGTAGAGCGCGATCGCCGTCGCGACCGCGAGCTCGAAGAAGTTGCTCGCGCCGATCAGCGCACCCGGGGCAGCGACGTCGTACGGCACGCGCAGCGCATGCATCAGCCCGTAGGCGAGGCCCGCGTTGAAGTAGACCTGGATCAGGATCGGCACCGCGATCAGCAGCACGTGCGCGAAGCGCGTGGTGAGATTCTCGGCCTGGAAGGCGAAGATCAGCACCAGCGTCGCGAGCAGTGCCGCGGTGGTCACGGGCTGGAAGCGGGGCAGGAAGCGCTGCTCGAACCAGGCGCTTCCGCGTGCGCGCAGCAGCAGCGTGCGGCTCAGGCTGCCGAGGGCGAGCGGAACCACGACGAACACCAGCACCGAGTACAGCAGCACCTCGAACGGGACCGTGAGGCCGCTCGCGCCGGTCACCAGGAACGTCACCAGCGGCACGAACAGCACCAGCATCAGCAGGTCGTTCAGCGAGACCTGGACCAGCGTGTAGGCCGGGTCGCCATCCGTCAAGTACGACCAGACGAAGACCATCGCCGTGCACGGCGCGGCAGCCAGGATGATGACGCCGGCCACGTACTGATCGGCGAGCTCCGGCGTGATCCACGGCCGGAACGCGTGCTTGAAGAACAGCCAGCCGAGAAGTGCCATCGAGAACGGCTTGACGAGCCAGTTGACCAGCAACGTCACCAGGATGCCGCGCGGCCGCCGCCCGACGCCGAGCACGCTCGCGAGATCGATGCGCAGCATCATCGGGTAGATCATCAGCCACAGCAGCACGGCGATCGGGACGTTGATGTGGCTGTCGGCGCCGAACTCGATGCCGCGCAGCCAGCCGACCAGCCCCGGGGCGTACAGTCCGAGCGCGACGCCGGTCAGCATGCAGAGCGCGACCCACAGCGAGAGCCAGCGCTCGAAGGCGCCGAGCCGCTTCGGCGCGGACGCGACGTTCGCTGCCGCCGTCGTCATGCCCGCTTCGCCTTGCGTGGTGCCGCGACGCCGGCGGTCGACAGCGCCGCGCGCAGCGCCTCGAGGCGTTCGCGGCGGATCCGGTAGTAGACCCACGCGCCGCGCTTGTCGCGCTCGAGCAGCCCCGCGGCGTGCAGCACCTTGAGGTGATGGCTCACCGTGGGCTGCGAGAGCCCGACGGGTGCCACCACGTGGCACACGCACGCCTCCGCATCCGGCTGCGACGCGATGAAGCTCAGCAGCTGCAGACGCGCGGGGTCGGCGAGGGCCTTGAAGGCGCCGGCGAGCTCGGCGGCATCGCTCTTCTTGAGGCCGCCTTTCAGGACGGGCGGGCAGCAGGGAATCGGATCCATGTCGACGTATTGACATACTTCGATGTCTTCGGCAAACGTATCGACGTTGATCGATGTCCCGCCTGCGGGAGAAGAAGGAGAGACGCCATGCCCAACACGTTCCACGTCGCGCTGTACGTCGACAGCATCGACGACGCCGTCGCCCAGTACCGAAAGCTGCTCGGCATCGAGCCGGCGAAGGTCCGCCACGACTACGCGAAGTTCGAGCTGCAGGACCCGCCGGTCATCCTCTCGCTGAACGCGGGCGGCGAGCCGGGCAAGCTCAGCCATCTCGGCATCCGCTACGGCAGCACCGGCGAGGTCGCGTCGGAGATGGTGCGCGTCAAGCAGGCGGATGTGCCGCTCTTCCAGCAGGAAGGCACCACGTGCTGCTACGCGAAGGCCGACAAGTTCTGGGTGCGCGACGCGAACGGCGTGCCCTGGGAGATGTACACGCTGCTCGAGGACGTCGACGCGGAGACCGCCGCCGATCCCGCGCTGCGGAAGTTCCTCGGTCAGGCGTCGACGGCGCCCGAGGCGGCGCAGGCGCCCGCGAGCGCCGGCTGCTGCGTGCCGCGCGGTCTGGGCGCGGCGTGACCGCGCAGCC
>JAIEPK010000342.1 GCA_019749875.1 Candidatus Binatia bacterium
CTCGGCGCGGGCGGTCTCGTGCAGCGGGTGCTCGCGCGCGGCGGGACGGTGAACGTCGTGCTCGTCACCGCCGGCGACGGCTACCCGGACGCGGTGCGCGGCGCGACCGGGCTCGCTGTGCCGGCGGCGTCGGACTACGTCGCCTACGGCGCGCGCCGCATCGCCGAGACCCGGGCCGCGCTCGAGGCGCTCGGCGAAGGAGCCGGGCAGGTGCATGTGACGGTGCTGGGATTCCCCGACGGCGTGCTGGCGTCGCTGCGCCGTGAGCACTGGTCGGCGGCGGCTCCGGCGCGTTCGCCCACCACGGGTGCGCTCGATCCACCGTACGACGGGCTCGTCGCGGACGATGCCGTGCCGTACTCCGGCGCAGCGCTGCTCGACGCGCTGACGCGCGTCGTCCGGATCGTGCGCCCGACCCTGGTCGCGTTGCCCGATCCGCTCGACGTGCACGACGACCACGCGACGACGGGCCTGTTCGCGCTCGCCGCACTCGCCGACGCACGCTCGGACGCGCGCATCCTCGCCTACCTCGTGCACTGGCCCGCCTGGCCCCCGGGCTGGGACGCGGCGGCCAGCGACGCGTCGCTGGCCGCACGGGGGCTCGATCTCCCCGAGGATCTCCCGCTGCGCGGGGGGCGTGCCGTGCTCGCGCTGTCGCCCGCCGAGCTGGCCGTCAAGCGTCGGGCACTGGCACGGCACGCGACCCAGCAGCGGCAGATGGCGAGCTACCTCGACGCTTTCCTGCGCCCGCGCGAGCCGTACTCGCTGCTCGCCCCGGGCGATGCGGACGACGCGCGGCAGACGCTCAGAGCTGCGCCAGCAGGGCGCTGAGCACGTCGGGCGCGGCGAAGAAGCTCTCGGCGACCGCGCGCGCGGCGCGCCCGTGGCGCACCGGATCGGCCGTGACCGCCGTGACCGCCGCGACGGCCTCGTCGAGCGTGCGGAACGACAGCAGGCCCTCGCCGGTCGGTAGGACGTCGTCGAACGCCGTGTCCTGGACGATCACCGGACGCCCGGCGGCGAGGTAGCAGGCGCTGCGGTCGCTGAACCAGCCGCTGCGCAGCCGGACGTTCACGTCCTTCGCCGTGCTGACCTCGCCCGCCGAGCCCTGGATGAACCGGCGGTAGGCGTCCGGGTCCGCCGACAGGGCGACCGGATCGCGCACCTGCCAGCCGCTCGCCAGCAGCTGTGCGCGGTCGGCCGCGTCGTGCACGTCCATCGCGATGTCGAAGCGTGCGCCGGTGCGTGCCGGCAGGTCCATCAGCTTCTGCCACTCGGTGCGCTTGCGCCAGGTGTAGAGCTGGCCGTCGAGCTCGACGTCGCGGCCGCCCGAATCCCAGCGGCCGATGGTGGTGAAGGCCGCGTCGTCGCGCAGGGGCTCGACGGGCCAGTACTCGAGCGTCACCGGCTGGCGGGTCGGACGCCAGTCGAGAAGACCGGACGGCACGGTGCAACGCGGCGTGCCGATGTTCTCGCCGAAGGTGAACAGGCGGTCGTGCTCGCGCAGCAGCTCGTCGAGCTGCGCGTCGCCGCCGGCGAGGCGGAGCTGCGTGAAGGCGGGGTCCATGTCGATGTAGACGCAGGTCTTGCCGCGCCGCCGATCGGGCGCGAAGCGGTGCACGCCGCCGGCATTGACCAGCACGCGCGCCTCGCGGAACAGCTGCTCGGTCGCGTCGCGGTCGAGGCCGGCGTAGGCGTCGCGTCGCACGTCGTGGAAGACCCAGCGGTCGCCGAAGCCGTGCCGGCCGAGGAAGCTCTCGACGAAGCGGCAGCCGTAGCCGTAGTCGACGTCGGACAGGCCGCGCTCGGGATCGAAGGCGTGCTCGGCGTGCCCCGTGTCCTCGTAGAAGAAGACGTCCCAGCCGAGCGCGCGCAGGCCCGTCAAGTAGTGCAGCACCTGCCAGGCGTAGCCGCCCAGCGGACAGCGCACGAGATAGCCGGCGTAGACGATTCGATCACGCACCGCCGACACCTCCGGCGGGAGCTGACACCGCGCTGGTCGGATGAATCCGCCCTGCCGGTTCATCCTGCGTGGTCGGCGAGGCCGGTGCGTGCTTCAGGTCAAGCTCCCTGCCGGCCCGCCGCCGTGATGGGCGGAGCCGATGCGGGCGTCAGGCGTTGCTCGCCGAAGAGTCGACGGCGTCCTCCGGTGGGGCCTCGGTCTCCGCGCTCGGCGCGAACGTCACGCCGCGCGCGACGAACCAGGCGCGCAGGTCGCGCCCGACGCGGCGCCGCAGCTCCTCGTTCAGATCGAAGCGCTCGAGCGCGAGCTTGAGCGCGCGCGTCGCGGTCTCGACCGGGTGCGCGCGGAAGAACATCGCCACCTGCTTGCGGTGCTCGCGCGTCTGCAGCGATGCCGTGGCCTCGATCACGCGCGACACCATCATCGGGGGCAGCCGCTTCGCGAGCGCGGCCCAGCTCTCCTGGATGAACTGCCACGTCGCCTCGCGTGCGGCCCGGTTCGCGAGCAGCCGGATCAGCAGGAAGCCGACGTCCTGCGTCGGGATCTCCGGCGTGAGCGTCAGCTCGGCGGCGCGGCGTGCGAGCGCTGGAGCGCGGAAATCGCCCAGCGCGAGCTGGAAGCGGCGGCTCTCCTGCGGCGTGCGCGACGCGCCCACGGCCTGGCGGAAGCGCGCGAAGCGCGCCTCGTCGCCCTCGCGCGCGACGATCGCGATCATCGGATCGACCAGGTTCGGCTCGACGCTGGCGCGGCTCTTGATGTAGCGCTCGAACACCGGCGTCGCGCCGCGCGCGATCTCCGGATCCTCGCCGATCGCGCCGAGAATGCGCAGGATCGAGCCGCGGCGCAGGTTGCGCTCGTCCTCGCCGGTCTTCGAATCCCAGCCGAGCTCGCCCCACGCGTCGCCGAAGACCTCCGCGAGCCACGCCTGGAAGTAGCCGCGGCACTCCGGTCCGACCGCATCGCAGAGCTGATCCTCGATGAACGCGAGCGGTCCGGCGAGCGCGTCGAGGACCTCGTAGTCGGTCTCGCCGCCGAGCGCGCCGACCAGGTCGAGGAAGCTCGCGATGCGTGCCCGTCCCGAGCGCACGATCGCCCACTGGTGTCCGAGCAGACCCATGCGCTCGACCGGCGTGAGCGCGGTCGCGAGCTGCGGAGCGAGTGCCGCGAGGCAGGCGGAATCGTGCAGCACGCGGTAGAAGCCGCCCTCGCCGACGTTGCCGTAGTACCAGGGCGCGTCCGCGGCCCCGCGCACGTCGAGGCGCTCGCGCGCGCGCTTGAGCAGGAAGCGCTCGACGCGCGGCGGCTTGCCGCCCGGCTGGCCGAGCTTGACGACCATCGGCAGCGGCCACGTCGTCGCGGCGGTGTCGGGGAAGCGCGTGGTCGGGCTCGCCTTGAAGCGCTCCTGCTTGACGGCGAGCGAGCCCGCGTGCTCGCCGGTCTCGCGCTCGAAGCTCACCAGCGGGAAGCCCGGTTGACGCACCCACGCGCGCACGATCTGCGCCACGGGCTGCCCCGAGGCTTTTTCCAGCGCGTTCCACAGGTCGTGCGCGACCGCGTTCCCCTCGCGGTGCTGCTTGATGTACGCCTGCACGCCGGCGCGGAACTTCTGCGGGCCGAGGTAGTGCTCGACCATGCGCACCACCGACGCGCCCTTCTCGTAGGTGATGGCGTCGAAGTTCTCGGTCGCCTGCGCCGCGTTCTCGACCTCGGCATAGACCGGATGCGTGTTCGACAGGGCGTCGAGCGTGAGTGCCGCGGCGCGGTGCGGCTCGAAGTTGTTCCACATGCGCCACTCGGGCTTCCACTCGTCGACCACGCGGAAGGCCATCCAGGTCGCGAAGGCCTCGTTGAGCCACAGGTCGTCCCACCACTTCATCGTGACGAGATTGCCGAACCACATGTGCGCGAGCTCGTGCGCGATGACCTCCGCGACGCGCTTCTTCTCGTTGAGCGAGATGGTCGCGTTGTCGACCAGCAGCAGCGTCTCGCGGAAGAACACGGCGCCCGCATTCTCCATCGCACCCGCCTCGAAGTCGGGTACCGCGACCAGATCGAGCTTCTCGTACGGGTAGGGCAGGCCGAAGTACTTCTCGAGCCGCGCGAGCGACTCGACCGCGGCCTCGAGCGCGAAGCCGGCGAGGTGGCGCTTGCCGGGCACGTGCCACACGCGCACCGGCGTCTTGCCGGCCATCTTGACCTGCGAGCCCTCGAGCTCGCCGACCGCGAGCGCGCACAGATACGTCGACAGCGGCGGCGTGGTCTTGAAGTGGAAGGTCGTGGTGCCGTTGGTGTTGTTGGTGCTGCGCTCGAGCGGGTTGTTCGAGATCACCTGCAGGCCGGCGCGGGCGGTCACCGAGAACGTGAAGCGCGCCTTCAGGTCCGGCTCGTCGAAGCACGGGAAGAAGCGTCGCGCGTCGGCCGCCTCGAGCTGCGTGAAGGCGTACTTCTCGTCGCCGACGCGGGCCAGGTAGAGCCCGCGCAGACGCTCCTGCAGGTTGCCGTGGTAGGCGAGGCTCAGCGCCACTTTCCCCGGGCCGACCGGACGCAGGAACTTGACCTCGACGGTCTCGCGCGCGCCGTGCGGTACGATCGCGACCGCCACCTGGTTGATCGGCGGTCCCACCGGCTTCGCCCCGGGCAGGATGGGCTTCGCGAGCGCCTTCTTCGCCTTCTCGCCGCGCGGCGCGATCTCGGCGTGGTCGATGGTGATGTCGGCGGCGTGCAGCTCGATCGTGGGGCGCTGGTGCTTGAGGTCGAGCTCGATGACGACCTCGCCGCGGAAGTTCGAGCGCACGAGGTCCGGCAGGATGTGCACGTGGTAGTGGGTCGGCTTGACCTCGCGCGGCAGGCGGAACGCCGCGTCGGTCATAGGCTTCGGCGGCAGCTTGGGCTTCTTCGGCTTCGCCTTCGACTTCTTGGCCGCCGGCTTCTTCTTCGGCGGCGCGGGCTTCGGCGATGCCGTGGCCTTCGCGATCGGCGCCGGCTTCGAGGCCGGTGCGGTGGCCTTGGCGACGGGCGCGGGCTTCGGCGACGGTGCCGCGGCCTTCGCGTCGGGCGCG
>JAIEPK010000361.1 GCA_019749875.1 Candidatus Binatia bacterium
TCATCGCGCGCGGCGCCCCGGGCAACGTGGCGGCGCAGCACCTCGGCGACGGCGTGGCCGCAGCCGCGTCGCCGTCGCCGTCGCATCAGTGCTGCGCCGCGAGCAGGTGTCTCGCCACGTCGCGCGCCATGATGCGCTGGCCGTCGGCGTTCGGGTGCATGATGTCGAGATAGAGCAGCGGATGCCGATCGGCGGCGAAGCTCGGTTGCAGGTCGATGCAGTCCAGCGCCAGAGCGCGACACACGTCGGCGAGCTTCTTCTGCGGCGTCAGGTCGGGTGAGGCGACGCCCACCTGGTCGCCGTCGGGCACGATCGCGACCACCAGGCGGATGCCGCGCGCGCGGCAGATCGCGGCCATGTCGTGCAGCGCGTCCACCATGCGCTGCCAGCGCTCGTCGTCCGGCTGTGCGTAGTACCTCTTGCGCAGCGCCGAGACGAAGCGGTCGAACGGGTTGAACGGGCTCGTGTCGCCCGGTGCGGGCGTCGCGGTCGCCGCCGGCCCCTGGCCGAGCCAGACCCGCCCCTGCGTCGCGATCAGCCAGCGCAGCAGCAGCAAGAACTCCGAGCGCAGCGCCAGCGAGTCGCTCTGGACGCGCTGCGACTGGTCGAGCGTCAAGACACCGAGCGGCCCCATCACCGGCCCGTAGTCGAAGTCGTTCAGGTTGAACACGAGCACGATCGTCCGTGGCTCGAGGTCGAGCAGGGACGAGCGCAGGTAGGCGAGCTCGTTGACGGTGTTGTAGCCCTCGACGCCGCCGTTGAGGACCTCCCACGAGCCGCCGTCGCGCTGCTCGAGCTCGTGCTCGAGCAGCACGGAAAAGGTCTCGCCCTGCTCGAGGCGGAAGCCGAACGCGACCGAGTCGCCGAGCACCAGCACGCGGTTGGTGCCCGGTGCGGGCACTCGTGCGACCTCCGGTCCGCGCAGCCCGAGCGCGTTGGTCACGACGTGCACGCCGCGCGCTTCGGTGTCGACGCCCGGTCGCAGCCGGTAGCCGAGGTCCGGCTCGTCGGTCGCGGTGAACAGCTTGCGCGGGAAGCCGTTCAAACGGTCGACGAGATCGAACGTGCGCGTGACGATCTCGCCCAGCGTCCAGAACACCGCGACGGCGAGTGCCACGAGCAGCAGCCCGCGCGCGAGGCGACGACCGAGAGGCACCGGCTCGACGTATCGACGGGCTGCGGCGCGGTCAACGCGAGCGGTCGATCGCGTGGGGAGGACGATGCGCCGCGATTCGCGCGCATCGCAACGTCGGGCGCTTCGCATTCCCTTCCGTCGGAATGCTGGCGCGGCGCGTCGCGGGAATTTCGCACGTGTCCGGTGCGTGCGGCGAAGTGCGCCTGCCGGGCGCGCTTCGTGCAGCCGGTGACACTTCGTCACCAGACGTGGCGGCCGATCCCGCAGCGGAGACGCCTCGATGCGAACGATCGACATGGTGCCTTCGGGCGGATGGGTCGCAGCCGGCTTCGAGCCGGTGCGGGAGGCGTTCGCGTCGAACTTCGAGCACCACGGCGATCTCGGCGCTGCGTGCTGCGTCTACCGTGACGGCCGCCCCGTCGTGGAGTTGTGGGCCGGCTTCGCCGATCTCGGCGGCGGACGCCACTGGCGCCCGGACACGGTGCAGCTGATCTTCTCCGCGACCAAGGGCATCACCGCGGTCTGTCTCCACCTGCTCGCCGAGCGCGGCGCGCTCGACCTCGACGCGCCCGTCGCGTCGTACTGGCCGGAGTTCGCGGCGAACGGCAAGGCGACGATTCCCGTGCGCTGGGTGCTGTCGCACCGCGCCGGTCTCGCGGCGGTCGACGGCGACTTGACGCTGGCCGAGGTCCTCGCATGGGAGCCCGTGGTGCGTGCGATCGCCGCACAGGCGCCGTGCTGGACGCCGGGCACGGCGCACGGCTACCACGCGCGCTCGTACGGCTGGATCCTCGGCGAGGTCGTGCGCCGCGTGACCGGACGCTCGCTGGGCCGCTTCCTCGACGACGAGGTCGCGGGTCCGCTCGCGCTCGACCTGTGGGTGGGACTGCCCGAGAGCGAGCAGGCGCGCTGCGCACGCGTGATCCCGCCCGAAGGCGGCCTGCCGTCGATCGCCGACCTGCTGGGCGCGGACTCGCTCACCGCGCGCGTCATGGGCGGGCCGAGCGACCTCTTCGCGTACGACGAGATGTGGAACCGGAGCGACCTGCTCGCCGCCGAGATGCCGTCGTCGAACGGCGTCGCGAGCGCGCACGCGCTGGCGCGCCTGTACGCGGCACTGGTCGGGGAGGTCGACGGCATCCGGCTGCTCCGTCCGGAGACGGTGTCCGCCGCGTGCGTCGTGCAGTCCGACGGCCCCGACCGCGTGCTGTTCGTGCCGTCGCGCTTCGGCTCCGGCTTCATGCTGCCGCCGATGCTCGCACCCGACGTGGGCGCCAGGAGCTTCGGCCATCCCGGTGCGGGCGGGTGTCTCGGCTTCGCCGATCCCGAGGCGCGTCTCGGCTTCGGCTACGTGACCACGCGCATGAAGCTCGAGGTCGCGGGCGACGAGCGGCAGAAGGCGCTCATCGACGCGACCTACGGGTGCCTGAGGTAGCGCGATGCTGTTCACCCGCGAATGGGGAAGGGGCGCGCCGGTCGTTGCACTGCATCCGCTCGGGCTCGACTCGTCGGGCTTCGAGGGCTTCGGTCGCGTGCTCGCGCGCCGCGGCGTGCGCACGATCGCCGCCGACCTGCCGGGCTTCGGGCGCACGCCGGCGCCGGATCTGCCGCTCAAGCCGGCCGTCCTCGCCGAGCCGGTGATCGAGCTCGCGCGCGCGCTCGACGAGCCGCCGATCGTGCTCGGCATCTCGCTCGGCGGGCGCGTCGCGCTCGAGGCGGCGCTGATCGCGCCGGACGCGTTTCGCGCGGTGATCCCGATCGCGCCCGGGCTGCCGTGGCTGCGCTACCGCGCGTCGTCCGGCGTCGTCACCTGGCTCGCGCCCGAGACGCTGAGCACGCTCCTGCCGCTCGAGCACGTGTGGCCGGTGCTGCGCTGGCTCGCGGGTGTGCTCGAATCGACGCCCTACGTGCGCGACGACGAGCTCGCGCAATCCGCGGCGCGGTTCGTGTACTTCTTGTCTTGTCCGGCGACGCGAGCGAGCTTCTTCTCGGCGGGTCGCGAGCTGGCGCTCGATCCGCCGCGCGGCCCGGACGGCTTCTGGACGCGCCTGCCCCGGCTCGAGATCCCGGCGCGCTTCGTCTGGGGCGAGCGCGACCTGCTGATCTCGAAGCAGTTCGCGAAGGCGGTCGAGCGCTCGTTGCCTGGAACGTTCCAGGTGCTGATGCCGTGCGTCGGGCACTGGCTGAACGGCGCGCATCACCGCTGCCTCGCCGAGGCGATCGCGGGCTTGATCGCGGGCCTGCACGACCCGGCGCGCGCCGCGGCCGACGACGCCGAGCCGGCGCATCGCGTCGGCGACGCGCGCCTGCACGACCGGCCGTGTCTCGCCGGCACGACGCTGACGGGGCACGTGCTCGCCGAAGCCGGTGCCGCACCGGGAGGAGAGGGCCATGCTGGATGATCTGCAGCGTCTCGGGGCGACGCTCGCCGAGCGCCTGCGGGCGCTCGACCCGATCGCCGCGTGGGCCGACGCGACCGCGCGTGAGATCCAGGACGAGCCGTTCCAGCGCGACGTCGCGTTCTTGGAGAAGCTCCTGCCGCTGATGGAGATCATGAACCGCTGGTTCGACGCCGAGGTCGGCGGCTTCGAGAACGTGCCGGAGACGGGCCCGGTGCTGCTGGTCGGCAACCACTCGGGCGGCATCTTGACGCCCGACACGACGGCGTTCTTCACTGCCTGGTACCGTGCGCGCGGCCTCGACTCGCCGCTCGTGGCGCTCGCGTTCGACGCGGCCTTCGGCGTGCCGGGCTTCCGCGATCTGATGCGCAAGATCGGCGAGGTGCCGGCGAATCGCGCCAACGCGAGCCGTGCGCTCGACGCGGGGCTGCCGGTGCTGGTGTATCCCGGCGGCGATCACGAGATCTCACGTCCATGGACGGAGCGCGACCGCATCGACTTCGACGGTCGCATGGGCTTCGTGCGGCTCGCGCTCGAGAAGCAGGTGCCGGTCGTGCCCGTGGTGAGCCACGGCGGGCACAGCTCGGTCGTGATCCTGTCGCGCGGCGAGTGGCTCGGCGATCTGCTCGGATCGGACCGCGTGCGCACGCGCGCCTTTCCCATCGCGCTGCAGATCCCGTGGGGGCTCTCGCCGCTCGGGCTGCCCGGCCTGCCGCTGCCGGCGAAGATCACCACCGAGATCCTTCCGGCGATGGACTGGTCGCACCTCGGACCGGCAGCGGCCGACGATCCGGCGATCGTCGCGCGCTGCTACCACGAGATCGTCGACGTCATGCAGGCGACCTTGACGCGGCTCGCGGCCGCGCGGCCCTATCCCGTGCTGAGCCGCATCGCGAGCCTGCTGCCGTTCGGCGCGCGCGGAGGCTGACGGTGGAGCGGCTGAGCGGCATCGACGCGAACTTCCTCTACATGGAGACGCCGGCGGCGCACATGCACACGATCAAGGTCGCCGTGATCGAGCCGGCGCCCGGAACCGTGGCGACGCTGGCGAGCGTCAAGCACGCACTGCACGAGCGGCTGCACCTCCTGCCGCAGTTCCGCCGCCGCCTGGTGCCGGTACCGCTCGGGCTGCACCATCCCGTGTGGATCGAGGACCCGGCGTTCGATCTCGATCGCCACGTTCTCGAGCACGATCTGCCGGCACCGGGCGGGTGGCGCGAGGTCGAGGACGCGGTCGCGCGGATCGCGAGCAGTCAGCTCGATCGCTCGCGCGCGCTCTGGGAGTTGTGGCTGCTGCGCGGCTTCGCGGAGCGCGGCGTCGTGCTGGTCGCGAAGATCCACCACGCGCTCGCCGACGGCGTGGCGGTGGCCGCTCTCCTCGCCGGCGTGATGGACGACGGCGACGAGCCGCGGCGCGTGCCCGCGCTGGACCGGCCGTGGGCGCCAGAGCCCGTGCCGCCGCGCGGACGACTGCTGCGCGACGCGCTGCTCGCG
>JAIEPK010000391.1 GCA_019749875.1 Candidatus Binatia bacterium
CGGCGCGGTGCCGCCCGAGCGCGCGCAGCGCGCGGGCGAAGCCCGGCGACGGCAGCTCGCCGTTGCGGTAGAACCAGCGCTTCGTCGCCTCGGCCGCAGCGACGTAGGCCGTGGTGATGGCGACGATGGTCGCCAGCAGCGCCGGCGGCAACGGCACGAAGCCCATCCAGCCGGCGTGCGGCAGGTACGGGATGGCGAGCGTCAGCAGCACCAGCAGGCAGGTCGAGACCAGCAGCAGCGTGCCCGGACGGCTGCGCCAGAACGGTCGCCGCGTGCGCACGACCAGCGCGATCGCGAGCTCGGTCAGCAGCGACTCGACGAACCACCCGGTGCGGAAGGTCTCCGGTGGTGCGGCGAAGCCCACCAGCAGGACCGCGAAGGTCAGCACGTCGAAGGCCGAGCTGAGGAGCCCGAACTCGACCATGAAGCGGCCGATGAAGCGCATGTCCCAGCGTCGCGGGCGCTCCACCAGCTCCGGGTCGACGGCATCGTCGGCGAGCCCGATCGCGGGGATGTCGGACAGGAAGTTGTTGAGCAGGATCTGTCCGGCGACCAGCGGCAGGAACGGCAGGAAGAGCGATGCCACCGCCATGCTGAGCATGTTGCCGAGGTTGGCGCTCTCGGTGGTGAGCACGTACTTGAGCGTGTTGGCGAACGTCTTGCGGCCTTCCTCGATGCCGCGCCGGATCACGTCGAGGTCGCGCTCGAGCAGCACGAAGTCGGCGGCCTCGCGTGCCACGTCCACCGCCTGCTCGGCCGACAGGCTGGTGTCGGCGGCGTGCATCGCCGGCGCGTCGTTGATGCCGTCGCCGAGAAAGCCGACCACGTGGCCGGTCTTCTTGAGCGCGAGGATGATGCGCTCCTTCTGGTTGGGATCGACCTCG
Organism: Candidatus Binatia bacterium; assembly: GCA_019749875.1. Taxonomy (GTDB): domain Bacteria; phylum Desulfobacterota; class Binatia; order UBA12015; family UBA12015; genus VGTK01. The sequence continues at coordinate 885 of JAIEPK010000391.1, forward strand.
ACGAACAGGTCGGTGCGCTCGGCCTCGCGCCACAGCGCCTCGTCGTGCAGCTCGTCGAGCTCGGGGCCGGTGAGCACGCGCTCGACCGACATGCCGACCAGGCGCGCGACGTGCATCGCGACCAGCTTCGTGTCGCCGGTGATGAGCTTGACGCCGACGCCGAGCCGGCCGAGGTCGCAGATCGCCTGCGCCGCCCCTTCCTTCGGTCGGTCGAGGAAGGTCAGGAAGCCCGCGAACACGAGCTCGCGCTCGTCGTCGCGTCCGTACACCGGCCGCGGTGACAGCGGACGCGACGCGAGCGCGATCACGCGCACGCCGTTCGCCGACCAGCGCGCGTAGAGCCGGTCGAGACGCGCGCGCGCCGCGTCGTCGAGCGGCGTTCCGTCGGCGAGGCTCGTGCACACGGCGACCACGTGGCGGTACGCGCCCTTGGTCACGATGCGCGTGCCGCTCGCGTCCCGCACGACCACGCTCACGCGCTTGCGCACGAAGTCGAACGGGACCTCGGCGCACTTGTCGATGCCGGAGAGATCGGGCCGGTGCGCGTCGAGGATCGCGTCGTCGAGCGGGTTCGCGAGCCCGGTGTCGAAGGCGGCGTTGCAGGCCGCCTGCGCGAGAACGGCCTGCGACGGGTCGCCGTTCGCGTCGTACGCGCCCTCGCGCCGGACGATTCCCTCGGTGAGGGTGCCGGTCTTGTCGGTGCACAGCACGTCCATGCTGCCGAGATTCTCGATGGCGTTCAGGTGGCGGACGAGCACGCCGTGGCGCGCCATCATCTCCGCGCCGCGGGCGAGGTTGACGCTGAGGATCGCCGGCAGCAGCTCGGGGCTCAGGCCGACCGCGAGCGCGATCGAGAACAGCAGCATCTCGACCGGCGGACGGCCCTGCAGCGCGTGCGCCGCGAACACCAGCAGGACCATCGTCAGCATGGCGCTGGTGAGCAGGTAGCCGAAGCGCTTCAGGCCGCGGTCGAACTCGGTCTCCGGCGGACGCAGCGTGAGACGTGCCGCGATGGTGCCGAACTGCGTGCGCGCGCCGGTCGTGACCGCGACGCAGCGCGCGGTGCCGCTGCGGACGCTGGTACCGAGGTGCACGCAGTTGGTGCGCCGTGCGAGCCCGGTCGCGGCGGCGAGCGTGCCCGGGTGCTTGACGACCGGAAAGCTCTCGCCGGTGAGCGCCGCTTCGCCGACGTGGCAGTCGGTCGCGTCGAGAACCAGAGCGTCGGCCGGAACGAGGCTGCCCGCGCTCAGCAGGAAGACGTCGCCCGGTACCACCTCGGCGACCGGAACCTCCTGCGGCAGGCCGTCCCGCAGCACGCGTGCACGCGCGCGGATGCGCTGGCGGAGCGCCTCGGCGGCGGCCTGGGCGCGATACTCCCGCGAGTAGCCGAGCAGCACGCTGGCACCGAGGATCACCAGCACGATGGTCGTGTCGGTGAGCTCGCCGCCGATCGCCGAGACGATCGCGGCGAAGACCAGCAGGAGCAGCAGCGGGTTGCGCAGCTGCGCGAGCAGCACGCCGAGGCGCGTCACCGCCGCCTCGCCACGGATCTCGTTGCGGCCGAGTCGTCCGAGGCGGTCGCGGGCGGCCGCGCCGCTCAGGCCGTCGGGCGACGTGCCGAGCCGCAGCAGCACCGCGGCCGCGTCGAGCGCCCACCAGGCATCCGGCGCAGGCGCGCCTGGCGCAGCTCCGCCGGCGGCGGGGTCGTCGAGCATCATGCCGCGCGGCGGAGCGAGTGTCGGCTCATGCGGCGTGCGCGCGCCGGACGGTGAGGACCGGGCAGGTGGCGGTCGCGACCACGCGCTCGGCGGTGCTGCCGAGAACCGCGCGCCCGATGCCCGAGCGGCCGTGCGTGCCCATGGCGATCAGATCGGCGCCGATCGCGGCCGCGTGCTCGAGCACGATGTCGGGCGGATAGCCCTCGCGCGCGACCGCCTCGACCGCGAGCCCGGGGCGGCGCAGCGAGGCCGCGAGATCGTCGAGGCTCGCCTGCGCCTCCTGCGACGTCTTGCGGATCGCGTCCATGAGCACCGACGCCGGCAGGTGCATGGCCTCGAGCGGCACGCGGTAGGCATGCAGCAGCACCAGCTTGTGGCCGTCGCCGGGCACGCACAGCAGGCGCGCCGCGGCGTCGGCCGCGAGCGCCGCGTCCTCGGAGAAGTCGGTCGGCACGAGGATCGTACGCAACGGCCGCGGCCGGCTTCCGTCCTGGCAGTGCACGGTCAGCACCGGACAGGTGGCGTCGCGCACCAGGCGGCCGGCGGTGCTGCCCAGCAGCGCCCGCTTCCAGCCCGTCCGGCCGCGCGTGCCGGCGACGATCAGGGTCGCGCCGTGGCGTCGCGCGACGTCGAGGACACCGAGCACCGGGTGGCTCAGCACGAGCTCGCACTGGACGTCGACGCCGGCCGCGCGCAGGCCCGCGGCCTCGGCCTCGAGGCGCTGCATCGCCTCGCCGTGGATCTGCTCGTAGTACTGCGGCGGCAGCGGCACGAACTCCGGAGCCGGCAGCGCGTCGGCCGCGAACGCGTGCACCAGCGCCACGCGCGCGCCGTGCTGGCGGGCGATCTCGGTCGCCCAGCCGACCGCGCAGGCGGCGTCGGCCGAGAAGTCGGTCGCGACGACGAACGTTTGCTTGACCGATGCGGCGTGTTCCATGGTTCCTCCTTCGCACGCTCGCGCCGTCGAGGCGAGGCTGCCTCCGGCAGCGGCGCGACGAAGCGTCGCGCTCGGTGCCGGTGCACGCCGCGCCGGCGGCGCGGTGCGTATCCTGCGGTCGTTGGGCGAGCCTATGCGTGTCCCGCGGTCGTGGGGCGAGCCTATGCGTGTCCCGCGGTCGTCGGGCGAGCCTCGGCGTGGGCCGTCGTCGTCGGGCGAGCCGGAGCGTGCCCCGCGGTCGTCGGGTCGATCGCGTCGAGCTCGGCGAGGCTGAACACGGGTCCGTCGCGGCACACGTAGCGATCCTCCACGTAGCAGCGACCGCATACGCCGAGAGCGCACTTCATCTGCCGCTCGATCGCGAAGAAGACGTTCTCGGGCGCGACCCCGGCGCCGCGCAGGCGCTGCGCGACGGCCGCGAGCATCGCCGGCGGGCCACAGGCGGCGACGCGGTCCGGCAGGCGCTCGGCGAGCGCACAGGCGAGCGCGCTCGCGACGTCGCCGCGGGCTCCCGCCCAGCAGGGGTCGGACTCCTCGACCGGATCGATGACGACGACGCCGTGCTGCGCGCGCCAGCGCTCGAGGTCGGCGCGCAGGATGCGGGCCCCCGGATCGTGCGCCCCGTAGACGACGTACGTCGGTGCGTCGGGCGTGCGCACCGCGAGCCGGTGCTCGATCGCGGGACGCAGCGGCGCGAGGCCGCAGCCGCCCCCGACGAACAGCACGGCGGCGTCCGCCGGCCAGTCCGGGAAGCCGCGCCCGAACGGCCCGCGCAGCCCGACCTGTGCGCCGGGCGCCAGGCCGAACAGCGCCCCGGTCAGCTCGCCGACGCGACGCACCGTCAAGCAGAGGCTGTGCACGGCGGGCTCGCGATGCAGGCTCGAGACGGTGAACGCGGCCTCGCCGTGGCCGAGCAGCGACAGCATGACGAACTGCCCGGGGGCCGGCGGCGCGAGCGCGGGGCCGGCGAGATCCAGGACGAAGGTCCGGGTGTCCGCGGACTCCGGCACCACCGCGGCGATTCGCGCCGGCGTGGGCAAGTACGAGACGCTGAGATTCATGGCTGTCCTCCGAGTCGGCTCAACACGGCGCGCGCGCCGATCGATCCGGGACAGGTCACGTCGCACCGGCCGCACCCGACGCAGCCGGGACGTCCCATGTGCCGGGTGAAGCTCGCGCCGAGCTTGTGCGTCCAGAAGCGGCGTACGCGATCCCCGGGGCGGGCCGACGGGTTGTGTCCCGAGGCCTCGCGCTGGAACCCTTCGAGCAGGCAGCTGTCGAGCAGCCGGCAGCGCACGCCGCCGCTTCCGCACACCTCGTCCACGATGGTGAAGCAGGAGCAGGTCGGGCACAGCGTCGTGCAGCCGGTGCACGCGAAGCACAGCGGACCGAGCTGCTGCCACTCGTCGTCCTGCACCGGGGGCGCCCCGGGCTCGCCGGCGACGCGAGCGAGCCCGCGCCGCAGCGCCGCGTCGTCCGCGAAGCTGCGCA
>JAIEPK010000485.1 GCA_019749875.1 Candidatus Binatia bacterium
ACGCGGTGCGCGGCGTGGCGCTCGACGTGCACCGCGGCGAGACCGTGGCGCTGGTCGGCGAGAGCGGCTCCGGCAAGTCGGTCACCGCGCTGTCGATTCTCCAGCTGCTGCCCTACCCGCTCGCGAGCCACCCGTCGGGCAGCATCACGTATCAGGGCACCGAGCTGATGGGGGCGTCGCCTGCGACGCTGCGCGAGATCCGCGGCGACCGCATCGCGATGATCTTCCAGGAGCCGATCAACTCGCTGAACCCGCTGCACACGATCGAGCGCCAGATCTCGGAGAGCGTGCTGCTGCATTCGCGCGTGAGCGACGCCGACGCGCGCGCGCGCACGCTCGAGCTGCTGCGCCTGGTCGGCATCCGCGACGCCGAGAAGCGGCTCGGCGCCCACCCGCACGAGCTGTCCGGCGGCCAGCGCCAGCGCGTGATGATCGCGATGGCGCTCGCGAACGATCCCGACCTGCTGATCGCCGACGAGCCGACGACCGCGGTCGACGTCACCATCCAGGCCCAGCTGCTCGAGCTGCTGCAGGATCTGCAGCGACGCCTCGGCATGGCCATCTTGTTCATCACGCACGACCTCGGCATCGTGCGGCGCATCGCCGACCGCGTGTGCGTCATGCAGCACGGCGAGATCGTCGAACAGGGCGCGACGCCGGACGTGTTCGCGGCGCCGCGGCATCCGTACACGCAGCAGCTGCTCGCGGCCCAGCCGAAGGGCGAGCCCGCGCCCGTCGACGCGACGTCGCCGGTCGTCGTGCGCTGCGACGCGCTGAAGGTTCATTACCCGATCAAGGCGGGGCTCCTTCGCCGGACGGTCGACGTCGTGCGCGCCGTCGACGGCATCACCCTCGAGCTCCGCGAGGGCGAGACGCTCGGTGTGGTCGGCGAGAGCGGCTCCGGCAAGAGCACGCTCGGCCTCGCCCTGCTGCGCCTGATCTCGAGCACGGGCGCGATCGCGTTCCACGGCCGCGACATCCAGGACGTACGGACCAAGGCGCTCCGTCCGCTGCGGCGCGAGATGCAGATCGTCTTCCAGGACCCGTACGGGTCGTTGAGCCCGCGCCTGTCGGTCGGACAGATCCTCGAAGAAGGCCTGCTGGTGCACGGCCTGGGCGGCGACGCGGCGTCGCGCGAGGCGCGCATCGTCGCGGCGCTGGAAGAGGTCGACCTCGATCCCGAGACGCGCCACCGCTACCCGCACGAGTTCTCCGGCGGGCAGCGGCAGCGCATCGCGATCGCGCGCGCGATGGTCCTCGAGCCGCGCTTCGTGGTGCTCGACGAGCCGACGTCGGCGCTCGACGTTTCGGTGCAGGCCCAGATCGTCGAGCTGCTGCGCGCGCTGCAGGCGAAGCGCCGCGTCGCGTACCTGTTCATCAGCCACGACCTGCGCGTCGTTCGGGCGATGAGCCACCACGTGCTGGTGCTGAAGGACGGCGTGGTCGTCGAGCAGGGCCCGGCAGAGCAGATCTTCGCGGCACCGCGCGAGGACTACACGCGCGCGCTGACCGCGGCCGCCTTCGATCTCAAGGTCGTTCGAGGGGCGTCGGAGTAGGCCGTTCGGCCCCCGCCGCTCCGTTCGCACCCGCCAATCGACCGTTCGCGCATTTTGGCCGACACGCGTCAGGTCGCGCGGCACGTTTCGTCTTGCGTGCGTGCAAGCCGTTCGGGCATGGTCGCGCGCGCGCAACGAGCGAGCGTCACCGCTCCATCGCGCTCGAGGGAGGATCCCCATGACCCGTTCCGCCCGCGGACGCTTCGCGTTCGCCGTCGCTGCCATCGCTCTGCTCGCCGCTCGCGTCCTGCCGGCCGCGGCCGACAGCTTCGTCGCGTTCGAGACCGGACAGGTCCGGCCGCTCGCGATGTCGCCCGACGGCTCGCGGCTGTTCGCGCTCAACACGCCGGACAACCGGCTCGAGATCTTCACCATCGGCGCCGGCGGCGCGCTCACGCACGACGGCTCGGTCGTGGTCGGCCTCGAGCCGATCGCGCTCGCGGCGCGCAGCGACGCCGAGGTCTGGGTCGTCAATCACCTGTCGGACTCGATCAGCGTGGTGGACGTCTCGTCGTCGCCGCCGCGCGTGATCCGCACCATCACCACCTGCGACGAGCCGCGCGACATCGTGTTCGCCGGTCCGGGCGGCAATCGAGCCTTCGTGACCACGGCACGCCGCGGCCAGAACTGCCCGGTGACCTTCGACCCGACCACGCCGGGCATCGGCCGCGCGCTCGTCCAGGTGTGGGACGCGAGCGCGCTGGGCTCGGGACTGCAGGCGTCACCGATCGCGAACCTGATCCTGTTCGCCGACACGCCGCGCGCGCTCGCTCGCAGCGCCGACGGCAACACGGTCTATGCGGCGGCGTTCCACTCGGGCAACCAGACGACGTCGATCCTCGAGGGTCTGGTATGCGACGGAGGTGCCGGGGCGCCGTCGTGCGTACCGACGAGCGGCGCGAACGCGCCGGGCGGCCTGCCCGCGCCGAACGTGGACTCGAACGGCGTCCCCGGACCGGAGACCGGCCTCATCGTCAAGTTCGACAACGGCACCAACCAGTGGCTCGACACGCTCGGACGCGACTGGACCAGCGTCGTGCGCTTCTCGCTGCCGGACCGTGACGTGTTCGCGATCGACGCGGCGGCGGCGCTGCCGGTCGAGACCACGAGCTTCCAGCACGTCGGCACGATCCTGTTCGACATGGTGCAGAACCCCGTCAATGGCAAGATCTACGTGACCAACACCGAGGCGCGCAACGAGGTGCGCTTCGAAGGGCCCGGCCTGAACGGCGCCACCACCGTGCAGGGCCACCTGCACGAGGCACGCGTCACGGTCCTCGACGGCGGCAACGTCCTGCCGCGCCACCTGAACAAGCACATCGACTACGACGTGCGCCCGGCCCCGCCGGGGACGGCGGCGAACAGCCTCGCGACGCCGACGGCCATGGCGGTGACCGCGGACGGTGCGACGCTGTACGTCGCGGCCTTCGGCTCGAGCAAGATCGGCGTGTTCCAGACCAGCGAGATCGAGAACGACACCTTCACGCCGAGTGCTTCGAGCCACATCACGCTGTCGGGCGGCGGTCCGACCGGTCTCGTGCTCGACGAGGCGCGCTCGCGCCTCTACGTGCTCACCCGCTTCGACGACTCGATCGCCGTGATCGACACCGACACCGCCAGCGAGATCGCGCAGGTCGCGCTCTTCAACCCGGAGCCGGAGACGATCCGCGACGGCCGCCCGATGCTCTACGACGCGGCCTTCACCTCGAGCAACGGCGAGACCTCGTGCTCGAGCTGCCACGTCTTCGGCGACCTCGACAGCCTCGCCTGGGACCTCGGCGACCCGTCGGGCACGGTGCTCAACAACCCGCTGCCGTTCCGCATCGCGGCGCTCGGCATCCCGAAGGACTTCCATCCCCTGAAGGGTCCCATGACCACGCAAAGCCTGCGCGGCATGGCGAACCACGGCTCGCTGCACTGGCGCGGCGACCGCACCGCCGGCAACGACGCCGTCAATCCCGACTCGTTCGACGAGGTGCGCGCATTCGAGAAGTTCAACCCCGCGTTCACCGGGCTGATCGGCCGCACGTCGGAGCTGTCCGCGACCGACATGCGCGCCTTCGCCGACTTCATGCTGAGCGTCACCTACCCGCCGAATCCCGTGCGCGCGCTCGACAATTCGCTCTCGAGCGCGGAGCAGGAAGGGCGCGACCTCTTCTTCGGTCCGCTCACCGACGTGCTCTTCAACTGCAACGGCTGCCATCACCTCGATCCGAGCGTCAACGCATCGCTCGACGGGACCTTCTCGCCCAACACCGGCTTCTTCGGCAGCGACGGCTTCGGCACGTTCGAGGGTGAGTCGCAGATGTTCAAGGTCGCGCACCTGCGCAACACCTACACCAAGGTCGGCATGTTCGGGCTCGCGCCGGGAGCCAACACGGGCAACCAGGTGCGCGGCTTCGGCGTGCTGCACGACGGCGCGGTCGACACGATCTTCAACTTCCTGTCGGCGAGCGTCTTCAGTCTGACCAACACCCAGCAGCGACGCGCGCAGAGCTTCGTGCTGGCGATGGACTCGAACCTGAAGCCGATCGTCGGCCAGCAGGCGACGCTGTCGGCGACGCAGAACGGAACCAATCCGAACAACCGCGTCACGCTGCTCGAGACGCGCTCGGCCGCCGGCGACTGCGATCTGGTGATCCGCGCCAACCTGAACGGCGAGGCGCGCGGCGGGCTCCGGCTCGCCGACGGGACGTTCCAGCTCGACCGCGAGGACGAGCCGACGATCAGCGATCCGGACCTGCGCGCCGCGGCCTTGCTCGCGGGCCAGGAGGTGACCTTCACCTGCGTGCCGCGCGGCTCGGGCACGCGCATCGGGCTCGACCGCGACGAGGACGGCTTCTACGACCGCGACGAGCTCGACGCGGGCACCGATCCCGCGGACCCGTCGAGCCATGCGATCGTGCCGTCGCTGATCCGCACCGCGTCGCTGAGCCTGCGCGACGATCCCTCGCCGCCGGTCAATCCCAACGTCAGCCGGCTCTCGTTCCGGTCGGCCAAGTACGGCGTCGCGCCGAGCGGCGTCGTGATCCCCGCGCCGGGCAGCGCGGCCGACCCGACCAGCGCCGGCGCGAACGGCGGCGGCGCGATCTTGACCGTGTATCGAACCGACGGCGGCACCGACAAGGTGGTGCTGCCGCTCGCAGCGTCGCGCTGGAAGAAGACCGGCACGGCGAGCAAGCCGGGCTTCTCGTACAGCGACACGGGCCACGCCGGCGGACCGATCACGTCGGTGGCGCTGCGCAACGGCACGCTCACCATCCGCGGCAACGGCGCGGGCATCTACCAGCTCGACAACGCGCCGCAGGGCGGCCTCGCGCTGCGCCTCGAGCTCGGCGGGACCGTCCAGCTCTGCGCCGCGGTCGCGCCGAAGGACGCGAGCAACGACACGACCAGCAAGTTCGTCGGCGTCCGCAACAGCAACGCACCCGCGGAGTGCCCGCCGGTTCCGTGAGCCGATCGGCGACGCGCGGCGCGG
>JAIEPK010000010.1 GCA_019749875.1 Candidatus Binatia bacterium
GATCGGCCGTGCGGCGAGCTGCTCGACGAGCGCCGCGCGCAGGGCGGCCGCGGCTGCGGGCTCGTCCGCGAGCCGATCGGTCGTCTCGCCGGGATCGCGCGACAGGTCGAACAGCTCCGTCGCGGCCAGGTCGTGTGCGAGCAGCTTCCGCTCCGCATCGCGCGCGGCACGGTGCATGCCGTCGCGCCGGTGGGACACCTCGGAGACCGCGACGGTGCGCGTGTAGGCCGTGTCGTCATCGCCCGACAGCAACGGCCGCAGGCTCGTACCGTCGCTCGGCGGTGCCGGGATCGCCGCGAGGTCGAGCAGCGTCGGGAAGAGATCGACCGACGACACGACGCGCTCGACCGTGCGCGGCGCGAGCCCGGGGCCGGCGAGGATCAGCGGTACGTGGATCTGCTCCTCGTGCAGCGTCTCGCCGTGATCCCAGGACCCGTGCTCGAGGAACGCCTCGCCGTGATCCGCGGTGAGGACGACGTACGTGCTGCGGTCGAGCCCGCGCGCGGCGAGTGCCGCGAGCAGCTCCTCGATCCGGTCGTCGACGTAGCGGATCTCGGCATCGTAGCTCGAGACGTAGTACGCGAGGTCGTCGACCGGCAGCCGGAGCCCGTTCTGCACGCGACCGATCTCGTCGGCCGTCAGCGCACGTCGCCGCTCGGGGGGGAACATGTCGAGATAGCCGGGCGGCGGAAGATACGGGCCGTGCACGTCCCAGTAGTGGATCCAGGCGAGGAACGGCCTCTTCGCGTCGCGCTCGTGGTCGAGCCAGGACAGGAACGACGACTGGAGCTTCGCGGCGGACTCGTGCCGGCGCCAGTCCTCGCCGTCGCGCAGCACCACGTCGGTCTCGGCGTAGACGTCCCATCCTTGGTCGAGCCCGAAACGTGCCGTCAAGACCGGATTCGCCACGTGCGCGACCGTCTGGTGGCCGCTTGCGGCGAACAGCTCGGCGGCCGTGACCAGGTCCGGTGACAGGGTGTCGTTGCGGCGCAGGGTGCCGTGGTGCGAGGGCAGGAGCCCGGTCCACAGCGACGGCATCGCGCTGCGCGTGCGGTTCGATGCGCTGGTGACCCGCGCGAAGCGCACGCCGCGCGCCGCGAGCGCGTCGATGCTCGGGCTGGTCGCGCGCCGGTATCCGTAGCTGCCGAGGTGGTCGGCGCGCAGCGCGTCGATCACCAGCACGAGCACGTTGGGTCGCGCGGGGGGCGGCGCGTCCGCGGTCCGGCAGCCGGTCGCGAGCCCGCTCGCGACCAGCAGCAGCCCGAGCGCGACGAGGCCGCGCACCCTCGCGACGAGAGGAGTGCGGTGTGCACGCGACGTCGCTCCGGCCACCGCGTGCTCCTCGCACGCTTGGCGGCGCCGTGCCACCGTGATTTCGCGCTGCCCGCCGGCGAGCGACCGGGTCGCTGACGCGATGCCGTGCGCGGTCGAGCTCGAGCGGCGCCGCACGGTCCGCGGCGCGACCGCCCGCGGGTGCTCGCACCGATCGGCAGCACCGGCGCACGGCGCTCTGGCGCGCGTCGCGCGCCGTGCTACCTCGCGCGGAGCGCCCGTCCTGCCGCGAGCGCCTGGAGGTCGACATGTCCTACACCTGCTTCGACGTCGAGCACGTCGGCAAGATCGCCCGCGTCACCCTGAAGCGCGCCGCCGAGCTCAACACCATGACGCCGGCCTTCTGGACCGAGCTGCCGCAGATCGTGAATGCGATCAGCGACGAGGGCCGCGCGCGCGCCATCGTGCTCGCGTCGACCGGCAAGCACTTCACCGCGGGCATGGATCTTTCCGTCTTCACCGGCGACGGCGGCGTCGCGTCGTCCGGCGGCGGCGAGGCTGCCGAGATCGGTCGCGCACGCGCGAACCTGCGCTTGATGGCGCTGCACCTGCAGGACAGCTTCAACGCCCTCGAGCGCGCGCGCATGCCGGTGCTGGCGGCGATCCAAGGCGGCTGCATCGGCGGCGGCGTCGACATGATCAGCGCCTGCGACATGCGCTACGCGACCGCCGACGCCTTCTTCTGCATTCAGGAGATCAACATCGGCATGACGGCCGACGTCGGCACGCTGCAGCGCCTGCCGAAGATCGTCCCCGAGGGCGTCGTGCGCGAGCTCGCCTACACCGGACGCCGCATGCCGGCTGCGCGCGCGAAGGAGATCGGCCTCGTGAACGAGGTCTATCCGGATCACGCGGCGATGCTCGCCGGCGTGATGGAGATCGCCGAGGAGATCGCACAGAGGAGCCCGCTCGCCATCTGGGGCTCGAAGGAGATGATCAACTACGCGCGTGACCACTCGGTCGCGGACAGCCTGAACTACATCGCGACCTGGCAGACGGGCATGTTCCAGGCCGGCGACATGATGGAGTCGTTCGCCGCGCGGGCGGAGAAGCGCGCGCCGCGCTTCGCCGACCTGCTGCCGTCGCCGCGCAAGCTGTGACGTCGCGGTGGGTCGACGCTCACCTCGGCGGTGCCGTCGTGAGCGTCAATCCACCAGCAGCGACAGGAAGATCAGCGCCCACAGGACGTAGTTCGCGGGCTCGGCGGTGTGCGCGGCGCCGTACGACGCGGTCACCAGCGCCGCGGCCACCAGCACATGCCGCGCACGGATGCGCTTCGACACGCGGGGCGGATCCGTCGCGCTCAGCTCGCCACGCGCAGCGGTACGGGCTTGCGGCCGCCCTGCGGGCCGCCCGACGCCTGGATGCGGCGCGCGAGATAACGCTGGATCAGCCACAGCGGCTTCTCGAGGTGGCTCAGCGCGCCCGGCTGGTAGGCGATCGAGTGCATGCCGCGCTGCACCGCGGTGCACATCTCCATGTCCTCCAAGTGGAACGCCTTCAGCATCTCCAGGTCCTCGGCGAGGCGCTGGTCCCAGTCGGGCAGCTGCTTCGCCTCGGGCAGGACGAGCAGCGTCGTGAGCAGCTTCATGCGCTCCGGGCCGTCGGGGCTGACCTGGTACCAGTAGACGCGGTCGGGTGCTGCGAACAGCAGGAAGGTCGGGAAGCCGACGTAGACGTACCAGTCGGTGCGTTTCTCGACCGGCACCGTATCGATGTCGACGAACTGGCGCAGCGAGCTCTGCTGCGCGCGTACCTCGTCGGCGAGCGGCTGGATGAGCGGCAGGTGCGCGACGGTGTAGCCCGGGTGCTCGTCTTCCGACCAGCACGTCTTGCCGGGAAACAGCGGCTCGAAGATCTTCGAGTGCGCGCCGATGTGGTGGTAGCACTCGGCGAAGTTCTCGACGAGAATTTTCCAGTTGAACGGGCAGTCCCAGCTCATCTCGGCGACCATCTCGAGGTCGCCCATGCGCCACGGCGCGAGCTGCGTGCCCATGCGATCGTAGAGCGTCGCGAGCGGCGTCTCGGCCGTGCCGCTGAGATTGACGAAGACGAAGCCGTTCCAGATCTCGGTGCGGAACGGGTGCAGCCGCGTCTCGTCGCGGCAGAAGAGCTGCGACTCCTGCATCTCGGGCGCGCCGGTGCACTTGCCGTCGAGGCCGAAGGTCCAGAAGTGGTACGGGCAGCGGAACACGCGTGCGTTGCCCGCCGCCGGTCGCCCGTACTCGGGCGGATTGATGTCCATGCCGCGGTGCGGGCAGGTGCGCGACAGCACGCGGACCTCGCCGTCTTTGCCGCGCGCGAGCAGCATCGGCTCGCCCAGCAGGTCGACGTTCCGGTAGTCGCCCGACTCCGGCACCTGCGAGACGTGCCCGACGCACAGCCATTCGTTGCGCAGCACGTGCTCGACCTCCCAGGCGTAGTGCGCGGGGTCGGTGTAGACGGCGGGCGGCAGCGCGCGAGCCTGCTCGAGCGGGTTGTCCGCCGAGGCGACGATCTGTTCGTGCAGTCGGTCGAGGGTCACGGGACGCTCCTTTCGACCCGCGTGCTCGGAGCAACCGTTGTGCCGGCGAGGCAACCGAGTTTCGCGTGGAATTCCGGCCGGGGGCGCTTCGCATGGGCGCCGTGTGCCGTTCCGGGGGGCAGCGCCTGCGCACGGCTTGTGCATCCCGGACGCGCATCGCTGCCCGCGCGCATGGGGCGCGTGCCGCAGCTCGCCGCCCGGCGTCGACCGTCAAGCGTCGATGACGAGGACGTGCTTGCCGTGCGCGGGCCGGGTCTCGTAGGCGCGACGCGCCTCGGCGAGCGGGAAGCGCTCACCGGCCAGCGGACGCACCTCGCCGGCGTCGATCGAGGCGGCGATCCGTGCGAGCTGCGCACGGTCCGGTCGCACGATGAAGAACGCCGCCGCGACGCGAGGATCGTCGGTGCGCTCGCCGGCGGCGGCGACCGTCACCAGCCGACCGCCGGGCCGCAGCACGCGCCACGAGCGCTCGAGCGTGTCGCCGCCGACGGTGTCGAACACCACGTCGACGTCGCGCGCGACGTCCTCGAAGCGGGTCGTGTGACGGTCGATCGTCAGCTCGGCGCCGAGCTCGCGCATGAGCGCCACGTTGCGACCGGACACCGTCGTGAGGACGCGCGCGCCGAGCAGGCGTGCGAGCTGCAAGGCGAAGCTGCCGACCGCGCCGGCACCGCCGTGGACGAGCACGCGCTCGCCGGGCTCGACCCGGGCACGCTCGACGAGCCCCTGCCAGGCCGTCAATGCCGAGATCGGGGTGATCGCGGCGAGGACGTGATCGATCGAGCGCGGCTTCGCCGCGACCTCGTGCGCATGCGCGAGGCAGTGCTCGGCCTGCGCGCCGTCGCGGTACCAGTCGTTCATGCCGAACACCGCGTCGCCGGGGGCGAGGTCCGTGACTGCGGAGCCGACGCTCCGCACCACGCCGGAGAGCTCGTGCCCCGGGACGACCGGCAGCTTGCGCTCGGCACCCTCGGGCGTGGTCCAGGTGGGCAACCAGGTGAGCTCGGTCGGGGTCACACCGGCGGCGCGGACGTCGATCAGCACCTCGTCCGGGCCCGGCTCCGGTGCGGGCACGTCACCGACCACGATCGCTTCGGGACCACCACGGCGGTGTAGGCACACGGCGCGCATGCGCCGACGTTCCGCGGCGCCGGAGGCCAGTCAACACCGGCGGCGAGCGCGCCGCGCACGCCG
>JAIEPK010000075.1 GCA_019749875.1 Candidatus Binatia bacterium
CGGTGCCGCCGGCATCGCGCGCGATCGCGACCGCACCGCGCGGACCGATGCGCGCGAGCGCCTCGCCGTACGCGAGCACGCGCCGTCGCGCACCACGCTCGTCGCCATGTCCCGACGCAGCCGCGTCGAGAAAGGGTGCATCGGGGTGCTCGGCGACCTCGGTCTGCAGCGCCCCATGGGAACCGGCCGCCGTCGCACGCAGCACGTCCGCGACGCGCGCCACCTGGAGCAGCGAGCGCGCCTCGATCTCGTAGCCGCGCGCGGCGAGGTGCCGCTCCAGATCCGCCGGCTCGCTCACGGCACCGAGCTGGAAGCGTACCGGCAGGTCGCGACGGCGGTAGAAGTCCTCGACGACGGTGATGCGCGCGTCGAGCCCATGCGCGTCGCCGCGGATCGGCAGCACCGCGTTGCAGCGCCGGAACGGCGCCTCCGGCCAGGCGCGCAAGAGCCAGCCGTCGACCAGCTGCACGGTCGTCGCCGCGACCGCGTTGGCCGCGAGCTCCTCGACGAGCACACAGGTCGAGCGCGGCAGCTGCACGACGTCAGCCTCGCTCGCCTCGCGCCGCGACCACGCGTCGCACGACGCGGCTTCGTCGACGGGGTCGCATCAGATCACGCGCTCCGCGCGCAACCGGGCGCGCTCCTTCGCCGACAGGCCGAGCAGCTTGCCGTAGACCGCGTCGTTGTGCTGGCCCAGCCGCGGCGCCCCCGAGCGGATGCGGCCGGGCGTGCGTGACAGGCGCGGGTACACGCCCTGCATCTTGACGGGGCCGACGATCGGATCCGGCACCACGGCGAGATCGCCTCGCGCCTGCACGTGCGGGTCCGCGCAGATGTCGGCGACGGTGTACGTGCGCGCGAACGGCACACCGCCGGCGAGCGCACGCTGCTCGATGTCGGCCGCGTCGTGCCGCTTGACCCACGCGGCGACGATGCCGTTGATCTCGTCGCTGTTCTCGACCCGCTTCTCGAGCGAGGAGAAGCGCGGATCGTCGAGCAGGTCGGGCCGTCCGATCAGCTTCGCGAGGCGCGGGAAGAGCGCATCGCCCGCGGCGATCACGCTCACGAACTGGCCGTCCTTGGTCTCCCAGTTGTCGAGCGGTGCCGAGTTCGCGAGCCGGTTGCCCTCGCGCCCGCGTACGATGCCGAGGCGCTCGTATGCCGGCACGGTGTGCTCGAGGATGCGCAGGATCGAGGCGTAGAGCGCCAGGTCGAGCTCCTGGCCGCGGCCGCTGCCGCCGCGCGCGCGCCCCGCTGCTGTACCGGTGCGCGTCTTCGCCACGCGGCCCGCGCCGTCGCGGCGGTCGCGCTCGTAGAGCGCGATCATGACGCCGAGCGCGTTGAAGATGCCCGTCAAGTAGTCGGACACGATGATGCCGGGCCGCACCGGCGGACGGTCCTTGTAGCCCGTGAGGTGCAACAGGCCGCCCATCGCGATGCCGTTGCGGTCGAGGCCGGGACGGTCGCGGTACGGCCCCGTCTGCCCGTAGACGCTGACGCGCGACACCACCAGCTCCGGGTTGATCGCGCACAGGACGTCCGGTCCGAGATTCCAGCCCTCGAGCGTCCCGGGCTGGAAGTTCTCCACCAGCGCGTCGGACTCCGCGACCAGGCGCTTCAGCAGCTCCTGTCCCGCGGGCTTGCGCAGGTCGAGCGTGATCGACTTCTTGTTGCGCCCCTCGACCGCCCACCACAGCGAGTAGCCGTCCTCGAAGGGCCCGATCGTGCGCATGAAGTCGCCGACGCCGGGCTGCTCGATCTTGATGACCTCGGCGCCGAAATCGGCGAGCAGCGTCGCCGCGAACGGTGCGGCGATGCGCGTGCCGAGGTCGAGGACGCGGAGGCCCGCGAGCGGCAGCCGGGCCGTTTGGGTTCGCAGACGCCGCGCCCGCTGTTGCGCGGCAGGTGTCGGTCGCCTCGGCTGACGCGCCGTCCGTTCTCGGGTCACGGCACTCCTCGCTCTCGCTTCGGAACCAGACTCAGGTATCGGCGGAGTCGATCCAGACTCTCGCACTTCGCGGCGGCAACCTTGGGTCGCCACTGTTCACCCGCATACGCGATGAGTGCCGCAGCGTACCCTGGCCCCACGCGCACCCTGCTGCCCGGTGGCGGCGCAAACTCCTCTCGCACCGTCCGTCTCCGCGACTCCCGCGCAATGTCGATGAGCACTCTCTTCGGATCAACGATGGCCTCGGGACGAGACGGAATCTTTGCCGGTCGTACGCCGAGAAACGCACTCAAGGACTCCGCGTCTCCCATCAGCCAGGCCTCCACCGCGTGGACGGCAATCTGAAGTCGCATCCCAGGAGATGGCCTCGGAAGTAACCGTGCAGTCAGCGCCGGGGCACACGGAGCATCGTCGTCGAGATCTCGGAGGACCAGCCAGCGAGAGACGCGTGCTGCCCTGTTGTAAGCGTCCAACCGCGGATCGAGCGAGTGCTTTCCGTTTCGCAAGTAGACGGGACCAGTTTCGATGTCGGCCTCGTCCAGGAGCCGCCTGGCAACGGCTTCGTCCGTTGGTCCTTCGACTGCGAGGGTGATCGGGCCGGACATTCGTCGTCGATTCGCGAAGGTCAGTCCGCGAATCCCAGGAGGAGTTGCTCTGGTCGCGGGGGCGCAACGCGCGGGAGCACCGCTTCGCCCATCGACAGATCACTCTCGAGAAGTGCCAGGATCTCCCGGCTTTCGGCCGCCCGAATGACCGACGTCCCCTGCGGTGAAGGAGTCAGTAGCAGGACCTCCTCAGGCGCGATCCCCTTGTCCGAGAGGAGCGCTGCCGAATGCGTGCTCACGAACAGCTGCCGTCGATTCTTGCGCGTGGCCTTCCACATCATCGAGGTGAGATGGCGAACCACCGCCTCGTGCAGCGACAGCTCGGGCTCCTCCACGAGCAGAGGGCGAGTCCCGTCGAGCAGGGCCCACAACAGACCCAAGAGACGGAGCGTTCCGTCGGAGAACTGCTCTTCGTTCTGCCACCCGGCTTCAGGGCGCCAGTGCTCGAACAAGGCTCGCAGGTGCGGACGCCCGGCCTCGTCACGCTCGAGCTTCAGCTCGCGAAACTGCGGCACGGCGACCTTGAGGGCCTCGTTGAGTCGCTTCAGGCGAGAATCGAAGGTCCGCCGCTGCTCCTTCTGCATGCGGGCGAGCTGCTCGAGGAAGTCTCCACCGAAGGGGTCATGCCCCCCGTTCTGCCGCATGTACCGCTCTGGGTCGCGGATGAGCTGAGGAACGATATGCAGGTATCTCACCTGAGCGAAGAAGGATTGGACGTCCCGGAACTCGGCATTGGCGCTGACTTGCTCGAGGTGCGTCTGCGCCAGGCGGCCCGCGTCCGCTTCGTCGTCGCGGTCCGGTCGCGTGAGGATACGATCGCCCGCGCGCCACACGTTCTCTTCCTTGACGATGACCCGACGCTGATTGTTCTGTGCCAGGACGAGCCGATACCGCCATGCCTTGTCGTCGAGGCTCATCTCGACGTCGAGGACCACCTCGGGATGGCGGCGAGCATGAAGCGATCGGATGCTCGACATCCCACCAAGCTTCTCGACTGCGTATTGCAGCCCACCTCGTGCCTCGGCGACGTCGCGCAGAAAGCGAAAGGCGGCCAGCAAGTTGGACTTGCCGCTGGCATTCGGACCGACCACGAATATTCGCTCGCGGAGCGGCACGTCGACGTTCCGGAAGTTCATCCAGTTCTGGAGCACCAGCTTGGTGAACTGCATGGGCTATTCCCCGATACGCGAGTCGTGACGAATTCGAAAGTGACGGTCGCCAGCGTAGCGGAGCTGAATTCCCGACCTCGGCGACGTCGTGCGCTTCACCGCGGCAGCCCGAGCACCCGCTGCGCGATGATGTTGCGCTGGACCTCGCTCGTGCCGGCGAAGATCGACGCCGCGCGATAGTACAGCCAGGAGTCGGCGAGGCGTCCGCGTGTCGGGGCGTCGGCTCCGGTCAGCGCCGCGCGCGGGCCGAGCGCGCGCATCACCGTGTCGTGCATGCGCTGGCTCATCTCGCTCCAGTAGAGCTTGATGAACGAGCTCTCCGCTCCGAGCGGCTCGCCGCGCACGAGGCGCGTCAGCGTGCGCCAGTTGTTGAGCTTCGCGATCTCGACCTCGATCGCGGCGGCGGCGACCTCCTGGCGCAGGTCGCGCTCGCCGCGCGCCTCGCGCTCGCGTGCGAGGCGGACCAGGTCCTCGAGCAGCATGCGGTGGATGACGAGCTGTCGCGGTGCGGTGCCGCGCTCGTGTGCGAGCGTGGTCTGGGCGATGTCCCAGCCCTTGCCCTCTTCGCCGACGAGGTTGGCAACCGGCACCCGCACGTCGTCGAGGAAGACCTCGTTGAACTCCGAGCTGCCGGTCATCTGCCGGAGCGGCCGGACCTCGACGCCCGGCGCGTGCATGTCGACGATCATGTACGAGATGCCGCGCGCCTTGCTCGAGGTCGGATCGGTGCGCGCGATGAGGATCCCGAAGTCGGCGTACTGCGCCCAGCTCGTCCAGACCTTCTGTCCGGTCACGCGGTAGACGTCGCCGTCGCGCACCGCGACGGTGCGCAGCGAGGTGAGGTCCGACCCCGCGCCCGGCTCGGAGAACAGCTGGCACCACACGTCCTCGCACGAGAGGATGCGCGCCAGATAGCGGTCCTTCTGGGCGTCGGTGCCGTGCTTCATGAGCGACGGGCCGACCAGATTGACGCCGATGCGGTTGATCACCTCGGGCGCCCGCGCGCGCGCCATCTCCTCCTGGAAGATGTAGTTGGCCTCGACGCCGGCATCGCGTCCGCCGTACGGCTCGGGCCAGTGCACGCCGACCCAGCGATCGCGCGCGAGGCGCGCCTGCCAGTCGCGCAGGAACGCGAACTCGGCGTCGAGGGTCGCGAACGCGACGGCATCGCCGCTCGCGAACTCGGCCGGCACGTTGCGCGCGAGCCACGCGCGCAGCTCGGTGCGCAGGGCTTCGGCGGCGGGAGAGAACGTCAGGTCCATCGCGGGCGCGACTGTATCGGGGGCGCGTGCGGCACCGCAACCGCGCGGTGCCGCGCCGTGGCGCGGGCGGCA
>JAIEPK010000677.1 GCA_019749875.1 Candidatus Binatia bacterium
TGGTCGCCGCCGCCGTCGTCGTCGCGGCCGGTGCCGCCGCTCTGCTCGCCGGACTGCTCTCGGCCTGCGGCGGCGTTCTCTTCGCGGCCATCGCTGCGGCCGCCGGAGCGGCGCTCGTGGCCTTGCTCGCCGCGCCGTCCGCTGTCGTTGCCGCGGGCTTGGTGGGCGGCTTGCCCGCCTCGGCCGAGCGCTCCGGCGCACCCGGATGCAAGAGATCGATCGTCAGGCGCGCGGGCTTGGTCGTGCCGTACGCGTGCACCCGTTCGACCGCGCCCGCACCGCTGATCTCGATGCGCGCGTCGCCCTGCGCCGTGCTCGTGACGCGAACCTTGGTGCGACCGTCGCCGCCCGAGGCCGTGTCGTCGAACTCGCGTCCCGCGATCGTGGCAGCCGCCGCGACCTTCGGGACGGTCACGACGATGCTGCCGTCGGCGCGCCGGTCCGCGAGCGCACCGGCGATCGGTCCGTCGCTGAACAGCACGATGCGCTCGCGGTCCGCGAGGGTCAGGAAGTGCGGCGGCGTGGCGAGCTCGGACGCCGACGCGGTGCTCCATGGCAGAAGCAGCAGCGCAACGGCGGCGAGAATGAACGTGCGACAGCGCATGGCAGATCGTGCCGGGTCGGCACGTTCTGCCCGGCAGCAAGCCAGGTGCCACCGCTCGCGGCGTCACCGTCGCTCGAGGGCGGCAGTTTTTTCCCCCGTTCGGAAGGTTCTACGCGATGCCGGTCAGATTCTTGACCGCGCGCGCGTCAGCACGCCGTCCGCCGCGCGCGTCAAGACATCGCACTGCCGACGGCGTCGAGCGCGCATGCCCGCACGTTCCAGTCGCGCAGCAGCGGCAGCAGACGCTCTGCGAGCACCGTTCGCGTCGCGACGCCGTCCGCGCGGCGCTGCGCACCGAGCAGCGCCTCGGCGACCGGCTCGACCTCTTCGGCGGCGCTGAACCTCTGCCCACCGTCGAGCTGCATCGCATGCTGATCCACCAGCAGCATGAGCCGCAGCTCTTCCAGCGCGATCGCGAGCTCGCCATGCGCGGCGCGCATCTCGCCCGCACCGAGCGCGTCGATCACGCGCCGCAGGCGGCCTTCGATCGACGCCAGCGCCTCGCGCGCGTCGGCGCGCAGGCGCGCGGCGAACGCTCCGGTGCTGCACGTCGACAGCGTGAGCCGGCGTACGCCCGCGGCCGGTCGCCGCGCATAGCGCTCGTCGTCGCCCGCGGCGATGACCTCCTCGTCGAGCGCGACGGTACTCAGGATCTCTCCCGGATCGACGTGGACGCCGAGCGCTTCGACGACCTCTCCCACGGTCACGCGCGCGGCGTCGATCTCGCCGAGCGCCCGGTCATTGACGAAGATCTGCATGGCTCACCTCGTGTGTCGCCGTCCCGCGGAGCAGCGCCAGCATGTCGTCGGCCGACCTCGCGAGGTCGCGGTACAGCCGCACGCACTCCGGCGCGAGCTGATCGAGGGTCTCCCCCGCCATCGCTTCCTTCTCGAACGCGAACATCTGCGTCAGCAGGGCCACCTCGGGGTGGACGCGGCCATGCTCCGCGATGCTCTGGTCCAGCGTCTCGATCTCGCGTCCGGTGCGCTCGATCGCACCGATCGACGGCGGACGCCGTGTGGCCTGCTGTTGCAGATCGCGCGCCAGCTGCCCGCCGAGCCGCGCCAGCTCGCCCAGCGCCGCGAACGGCGCCGCGTCGATCCGTGCGCCGCACGCCGGCGGCAGCGGACGCCCGGCAAGGCGGGCGAGCCAGGTGGCCCGATACGCGTCACGGAGCGCGTCGTCGGCGCGCGGCGCGAGATCACCGAGTGCCGTGCAGGCGAACAGTCCGTCGCCGTCGAAGCCGGTGCGGTAGACGCGCACGGCGCCCGATCGACCCGCCTGCGTCGCCAGCGCGTCGAGGCGCCCCGCGTCCGCCGCGAGACGCGCACGCACGATCTCGGTCACCAGCTCGGGGGTCAGCGTGCGCCGACAGAAGGGGTCCAGGCAATTCACCGCGTGGTCGCACGGCGCGCAGCTCACGCCGGCGTGCAGGACGACGTGGCCGCTGCCGTACGGACCGGTATCGAACGGCAGCGCCGGACCGAAGAAGAGCCCGACGATGGGCGTGCGCGTCGCCGCCGCCATGTGCATCGGCCCGGTATCGCCGGTCACCAGCAGGCGACAGCGCTCGAGCAGCGCCGCGAGCTCCTGGATGCTGGTGCGCCCGCAGAGGTCGAGCGGCGGCGACGCCGCGTCCGCACACGCACCCTGCAGACGCTCGGCGAGAGCGCGCTCGCCGGCTCCGCCGAGCAGCACGATGCGGTGCCCGTCCGCGGCGAGCGCACGCGCCAGGGCGGCGAACGCCTCGATCGGCCATTGACGCACCTCACGGCTCGCGCCGAGCTGCAGCGCCACCAGCGAGGCGTCGTCGCCGACGCCGCACTCCGTGAGCCGCTCGGCGACCGCGCGCCGTGCCGGCTCGCCGACGCGGAACGACAGCCCGTCGACCGGCGCGTCGAGACACCCCGCAACGCCGCGGTAGCAGTCGACCAGATTGAACGCCGCGACGCGCCGGTTCAGGCAGCTGGCGGCGAACAGCCGCGCCCACGGCGAGCGGATCGCGCGGTGCCCGTCCGCGGTCATCGCCCAGCCGCGCACGTCGTCGATGCGCAGCAGGCCCAGCAGGACCGCGCTCATGCGCGAGCTCGAGTAGTTGAGCGCGAGCTCGAAGCGCTCGGCGCGCAGCTCCGTCACCACGTCGCGCACGCGATGGTACGCCTCGAGAACCTTGCCCGGGCCGTCGAGGAGCAGATGTCCGAGCCCGTCGAAGTCGACGCGATACACGTGATCGACACCGGGGATCGACTCGCACACCTCGGCGAAATTCCTCTCGGCCACCACCGTGATCGATGCGTCCGGATGCACGGCGTGGAGCCCGGCGATGGTCGGCGAGGTCTGCAGCAGGTCGCCCAGCCGCGTCAGGTTGACCACCACGATGCGCTTCACGCTCATGCGCGCGCCTCGGCCAGGTAGAGCTCCTGGAACTGGTGCAGGAAGAGGAAGATCGCCTCTTCCTCCGCGACGTCGCCCGAGCCGACGCCGATGTCGCGGACGATCGCGTCCAGGCCCAGCGGCGCGCTCGCCGGATGTCGTTCGAGCAGCGCCCGCAGCGCACCGCTCTCGCGTGCCGCCGCCTCGCCGAAGGTCGGGGGGCGCGAGCGCGCCAGCAGCCGGTCCTGATCCTGCGCCACCACCGCGGCGACGAGATCCTGCATGCGGTGCTGGTAGGTGTGCGCGGCGAGCGCCCGGGCGTGCGCGCGCTGCGCCAGCGCGAAGCGCTCGTCGGGATGGGCGAGAAAGTACCGCGTCAGCTCGCGCATCTCGTGGACGTCGCGCGCCACCGCGAGCTCGCGCTCCGGGACGAACAGGTCGGGCAGCAGGCGGCGGTGGTCGACCACCTGGAACGCGCCGCAGCCGGCGAGCTCGAACGTGCGCGGGTTCACGAAGTCGCCCTGCGGATCGACGCCGTCGTGGTAGGTCGACGAGTGCAGGTTGAGATTGACGCGCGTCGCGTTGAAGATGCGCACCGACTCGTCGGTCGAGATGCGTGCCGCGTCGCGCTGCACGAAACGCTCGAGCTCCGCCGCACCGCCCCACTCGCTGCCCCAGATGCGGAAGTCGAGGTCGAGGAAGCGCCGGAACGCGACGCGGCGGTTTCTGTAGCCCGCGCCGACGAACGACACGTCGCTGCCGAGCGCATCGCGCTCGTCCTCGGTGAGATCGATGGGCCGATGCTCTTCCGGGTCGAAGGCACATGGCAGGTAGGTCAGGCGTGCGTCGCCGGCCTCGCGCAGAGCCGCGAAGCAGTCGTCGGTCTGGATCGTCAGCACGTGCTCGTACTGGCTCACGACCTCGCGCCAGTAGGTGAAGCGACGAAAGTCCTCGACGAACCACAGCGCACGGATCGCGCCCGTGCGACCGATCGCGGCCAGCGCGCGTGCATCGAGCGGTGCCTGCGCGAGGGCGAGCACCAGGTCGGGCGCGAAGCTCTCCGCGGCCGCCGCCACTCCCATGCCGACGACGTTGCAGAGCGCGCTTTCGAGCTCCGCCGTGCGCACGCGGCGCGCGCCGAAGCTCGCCAGCCCGGCGAGGCCGTCGTGGAAGCGCGACAGGTCGAGCAGACGGACCTCGTGCCCGAGCGCCCGCAGCGCCCGCGTCGCGTAGCGGGCGATCGGCAGCGAGCCGCCCGCGATCGGCGAGACGACCAAGACGCGCAGCCGGAGACCCGTCGCCGCACTCCGTCCGACCAGCCGCTCGAACAGCTGCCGGTGCGATCCGTCGGCACGCAGCGCGGACGGCGCGTGCTGCAGGACGCGCGCCTTGACGCCGCCCGGCGCCGCCTCTGCCTCGTCCCCCTGCCACGCGACGATGCGGCCCAGCAGCGGGCGCAGGTCACGGCTCTCCAGCGCACAGCGCCACACCGCCAGATCCGGCTCCACGACCACGATCTCGCCGGCGAAGCGCTCCGCCAGCGCTTCCACGTGATAGCCGAGCCCGAGACCGACGATCAGGGCACGCGCGGCACCGCTCGCCTCGAGACGCTCGACGGCGGCACGCGCCCAGCGCACGCCATCGCCGTGCGGATCGCGCGGATGCTGCAGGGTGATGCCGCCGACCGACAGCAGCGGCTCGCCACCGGGCGCGCGCGACAGCACGTGCGAGGGCGGCGTCGCAACCGCCGCGATGTCGCGCGCGAGACCGGGCGCCCGATGCTCGAGCACGCCCAGGTTCGCCGCGAGCAGGTCGTCGGGGACGGCGTTCATCCCGAGCGTTCCTCGGGGCGACGCTTCGTGGTCGCCTGCGCGGCTTGGGGAGACGGCTCCATCGCGAGCTCGACTCAGCAACGACGGTGCCACCCGTGCGCACGCGTCATCGGCGCTTGACGCGCCTCGTGACGTGCGTCCCCGCGGCAAGCCGTGCCGCACGCGGCAGATCCTGCCGCGCCGGGCGCGAACGGCTCAGGCGCAGCGCGACGTGTAGAGCGCTTCGCTCGGCGCGGCCGTGGCGTAGCGGCGCAGCTGACCGCGCGCGACGCGCAGATCCTCGAGGCG
>JAIEPK010000451.1 GCA_019749875.1 Candidatus Binatia bacterium
GCGGCCGCGAAGCGGAACAGCCGTGCGCTGCCGCTCGTGCCGCCGGCGATCGTCACGGTGCTGTCGCGTGCCGCGGTGTCGTGGTTGAACAGCAGGACGTGCAGGCGGCCGTCGTTGCGCTGGATCGCGTACGCGGCCACTGCGTCGGGGGCGTCGCTGCTCGCGCGTACGCTGTCGCCGTCGACGGTGCCGCCGCTGCCGTCGTAGTCGAGATAGAGCAGGAACGCGTCCTCGACCCGGCTGTGCTCCGCCGGTGCGACCCAGCGCGTCGCGAGATCGACGCCCTCGCGTGCGAAGAGGGCGAGCGCCTCGGCCTGCGCGAGCGCACTCGAGGGGCCGTCGTCGTTGCCCCAGCTGTACTCCGTGATCGCGAGCTTGACGCCCGGCGCGCGTGCCGCGATCCACTCGCGCATGCGCGGGATCAGCCGCACCGGCTCGCCGATCCACGACTCGTCGACGTACGCGGGATCGTAGAGGCTCTTCAGCGTGCGCAGGCGACGTGCGGCGGTGGGCGCCGACTCGTCGTCCGACAAGGTCACGCCCGCGGCCGCCGGGTAGTAGTGGATGTCGAGGTAGTCGATCAGCCGCACGCCGTGCGCTTGCTGGTAGGACGCGACCTGCGCGAGATACCACTCGAGGAACGGCAGACCGCCGTGCGCCCGTCGATCCGCGCCGTCGATGCAGTCGTCCGCCGCCGACCCGAAGTAGGCGCACCAACCCCACGGCACCGGTCCGAGCAGCTGCGCCGCCGGATCGCGCGCCTTGATCGCGGACGCGTAGTCGACCGTGCGCTGCCACAGCTCGTCGAAGGTCGGCGGTGCGGGGTGGACGTCGCGATGCGTCGAGCTCCAGAGGGTCGGCTCGTTGTCGAGCGCGAACAGCTTGACGCCGCCGCCGGCCGCACTGCCGGTGCGGCTCGCGATGTGCGCGAGCCAGTCGGTGACGAACGACGGACCGATCTCGACCGAGGTGTCGTGCGGGTCGTTGCCGGTGATCGGCGTGCCGTTCGGGCGCACGCCGTTACCGGCGTCGGGGTTGCACCAGAACGCGTTGCCGGTGGCGGTGCACTCCGTTTCCTGCTGTGCGCCGTACTTGGCGACCGAGAAGCCCCACGCGCGGCTGCGGTCCTTGGGTGTCCAGCCGATCAGCGGAACGGTGATCAGCGGCTCCGCGCCGGCCGCGCGGGCGTCGTCGATGAAGCGATCGGTCGTCGAGCCGTGCGGCAGGTTCTGCGGTGCGGGATTGTCCTCGGGGATGCCGTAGAAGAACCAGTCGCTCGCGTGATTGCTCGCGTCGACGCGCCACGAGTAGCGCGTCGTCGAGTTGCCGCCCCAGCGCTGCACCGTGTAGTGCACGCGCGCGAGCGCCGCCGGAGACGCGAAGTTGACGCCATAGATCAGCCTGCTCACCGGACGCCGGTTGGCACCCGGGTCGATGGTCACGGCGACCGGTGCGGCCGGCGGCGGGGAGGTGGTCGAGGCGAGGATCTGCACGTCGTCGACGTACAGCGTCGCCTGGTCGACGCCGCTCGCGTCCTGCAGCCACACCCCGTCGAGGAAGCCGGTCGTCACGCCCAGCGCGGCGAACGGCACGGTGGCCTTGGCCCACGCGCCGCCCGGGATCGCGCCGCCCGCGACGAAGGTCTCGAGCGCGGCGCTGCCGGCGACGGCACCGCCGGAGAGCAGTGCCACGCTGAGCTTCTGCCGGCCCGCGCCCGCGCCGCGCACCCACAGCTCGAGCGTGTCGTGCGTCGCGACGTCGATGCCCGCGTCGCGGTGCAGGTACAGACCGGCCCATCCGTCGGGCTCGAACGAGATCGCGGCGGTGCCGCCGTGCACGACCGCCGCCTGCGTGAGCGAGTGCGTGCCCCAGCTCCAGTCGGCGAAGCCGCTCGCGAGCGCGTCGCCGTAGACCGGCAGAGGTGCGGCGGCCGCACGAGCGGCGAGGGCGCACAGGAGAAGCGCGATCGCCGCGACGCTCGCGGAACGGGTCCACGACCTGCGCACGAGTCTGTCCAGGCGCGTGCGCAGGCACGCGGCGTCCGTTTCCCTGTGTCCTCCGACGAAGCCGCGCATCCGCATCACCTCCCCACGTTCCCGCGACACGAGGACGAAGCAAGGCTCTCGCCAGGAACACCGCGCAGCGGTGCGCGCGCGACGGACGCGACGTGCATCGTGCGACGCAAGGGTGGCGCTCGCCAGGCGCGAGCGTCGCGCGGATGCCGCGCGCGCGTGACCGCCGCCGTCAGACGATGCCCTCGGCGCGCAGAGCGGCGCACGCCGCCGCATCGATGCCGAGCTCGCCGAGGATCTCGTCCGTGTGCTCGCCGAGCCGCGGCGCGCGCCGCGCGATGCGCCACGGCGTCTGCCGAAAGCGGTACGGCGCACCGGGATACACGACGTCGCGGCCGAGCTCGGGGTGTGCGACCGCGGTTGGGAAGCCGCGCGCGCGGAAGTGCGGATCGTCGAGAACCTCCTCCGGCGCGTAGATGACGCCCGCGGTCAGCCCGCGCGTCTGCGCCTCCTGGAAGAACTCCACCGCCGACAGCTGCGAGGCGATCAGGACGATCGCCTCGCGCCCGGCGCCGAAGATGGCGGTGGTCTCCTCGTCGCGGCCGATCTGCGCGAGGTCGATGTGGTCGCGCTGCATGCCCATCTCGAGCAGGAAGGCCTCCGGGAACCGGTCGATCAGCCCGAGGTCCACGAGCCACCGGTGGAGCCGCCCGAACTCCTCGGGGCGGCGCGGCGGCACGCCCGTATTGGCGTAGCGGCCGTCGGCGCAGAGCGTCTGCGACGGTGCGGTCCGCACCGCCATCGCATGACGCCCGGTCTGGCGCTGCACGGTCGTGCGCGCGACCAGCCACTCGTAGCTCGCCATCTCCGTCGTCACGTTGCACGCGGCGTGGAGGCCGACCTCGACCAGCTGCCCGCGGCCGCTCTGCTCGCGCTCGAGGAGGGCGACCAGGAGCGACATCACGGCGTAGTGCCCGCCGATGTGGAACGCCTGCCCGCCACCGCCGCGCACCGGCGGCAGCGCATGATCGTCGTAGCCGCAGCTCCAGACGGGTCCGCCGCCCGCGAGCAGCGTCAAGTCGGTGGCCGGCTCGTGCGCCCGTGGACCGCTGCGACCGAACGGCGTGATCGATACCCACACGAGACGCGGGCAGCGCTCGAGCTCGGGCTCCGCGTCGATGCCGAGCGACGTGAGACGACCCGGATCCTCGCCGTCGAGCACGACGTCGGCGCGGGTGAGCAGCTCGCGGGCGAGATCGCGGCCGCGCGGCGCGTCGAGCGCCAGCGTCAAGCCACGCTTGCTGGTGTTGTAGTGCCAGAACGACAGGCTGCCCTCGGGATCGGGACGGTCGTCGACGAACGGTGCGTGCGCTCGCTGCGCGCAGCCGGCGGGCGGCTCGAGCAGGCAGACGTCGGCTCCGGCGTCCGCGAGCAGCTTGCCCGCGTACGCGGTGCGCTCGTGCGCGATCTCGAGGACGCGCAGACCTGCGAGCGGACCCGCCATCAGATCACCCCGTCCGCGCGAAGCTGCGCCCTCTCGTCGGTGCCGACGCCCAGCAGCTCGCCGAGCACGTAGTCGTTGTGCTCGCCGAGGCAGGGCGCGCCGCGCGTCATCGACCAGTCCGTGCGCTCGAGGTGGACGGGCAGCCCGTCGACGCGCACGCGCCCCATCGCGGCGTGCTCGACCTCGGGCCAGAGACCCCAGCTCGAGGTGCACGGATCGTGGTCGATGCGCTCCTCGGGGCGTGCGACCACCGACGCCGGAACGCCTGCGGCCACCAGGTCGCGTGCGGTGTCGGCGGCGTCGCGCTCGCGCGTCCACGAAGCCACGTCGCGGTCGAGGTCGTCCTGCGCGGCGATGCGTCCCGCGAGATTCGCGAAGCGCGGGTCACGCGTGAAGGGCAGGCCGACGACGTCCGTGAACGCGCGCCAGTCCGCGTCGTCGCGGCAGGCGATCGCGACCCAGCGGTCGTCGCCGCGCGCCGGGTAGACGCCGTGCGGCGCCATCGGCGGCCACGCGTTGCGGTTCGAGTCGGGCATGCCCGGCCGTCGCGTCGGACGATGATTGACGGTCCAGTCGAGGATCGCGGGTCCGGTGAGCGTCGCGCCCGCCTCGGTGCACGCCATGTCCACCCACTGCCCCTCGCCGGTGCGCGCGCGGTGATACAGCGCCATCAGGATCGCGATCGCCATCACGTAGCCGCCGGTGTGGTCCATGTACGAGTAGCCCCAGCCGGCGGGCTCCTCGCCGGGCAGCCCCGATGTGAAGGTCAGGCCGGAGATCGCCTGCACGATCGGGCCCCACGTCTTGAAGCGCTGGTACGGACCGGTCGCGCCGAAGCCGGAGTTCGACACGTAGATCACGTCCGGTCGGATCTCGCGCAGCCGCTCCCAGCCGAAGCCGAGACGGTCCATGACACCCGACGCGAAGTTCTCGCTCACCACGTCCGAGATGCGCACGAGACGCGCGAGCAGCTCGCGCCCGCGCTCGGTCTTGAGATTGAGCGTGATGCCGAGCTTCTCGACGTTGTGGTTGTTGAAGGCGCCGCCGAGGTCGATGCCGCGGCGCCGGTCGACGAACGGGGAAGCACCGCGCAGGATGTCCCAGCGTCCTTGACGAACGGGATCCTCGATGCGGATCACCTGTGCGCCGAAGGCGGCGAGGAACTTGGTGGCTCCCGCGCCCGCGAGCTGGCCGGTGAAGTCGCAGATGCGGACGTGCGACAGCGCGCGTCGCTCGCTCATCGGCTCGGGCGCCCGCGCGTCGATGCCAATCGTGCCTGCGATCGCCCCAGGGCAGTTGCGCCGTGCGGCGCGGCCGTCTCCACGAGAGTCATCGGCTTCTTCCTCCGGCGTGCCGTCGTGCGGCGAGCGCACCGTGTACTCCGCCCGGATGGGTCCGGTCGAGCCCGAGGATCTCGAAGGTCTCTGCGGGGACGCGTCACGGTGTGGGCCGCGCGCCGCGCGCGCGGCGCCTCAGAGTCTGTGAATCAGTCCCCTCCCGTCGCCGGGAGGCCGATGCATCCCCGCCTGCTGCGTTGCTCCTCCTCGGCATAGCCTACGACGATGACTCGTCGTCGCGCCTTGCA
>JAIEPK010000258.1 GCA_019749875.1 Candidatus Binatia bacterium
CCACCAGCGCGCACAGCGACAGCATCACCAGCGCCGTCCAGCGCGTGGTCGCCGGGTGTGCGAGCGCCACCGCCACGGTGATCACGAAGCCCGCCGCGAGGTTCAGCGCCATGAACGCGCGGTAGGCCGCGTGCGCGGCGTCGGGCCGCGTCGTGCGCCGCATCCACACCACGAGCAGGACGTGCAGCAGGAGCAGCGACGCATACGCCGGATGCTGGTCGACCACGAGCTGGAACGCGAGCAGGTACGCGCCGATCGCGACCAGCGCGCTCGCCGGCGCGCCGAGCGCGGTCGCGATCGTGCGCACGCCGGCGGCGCGATCGGCGTCCGCGTCCTGGATCGAGGTGAAGGCATGCGCGCCGATGGCCCACACCGCGAACGCGACGGTCTCGCGCCACGGCGGATCGGGCACGCCGAGGTACAGGCAGGCAAACACGAACGGCAGCACGTAACCGGCATTCGCCAGCGAGTCCCAGCCGGGACGGCTCTTCGCACGCAGCGGCGGTGCGCTGTACGCCCACGCGATGAAGTACGTCGCCGCGAGCGCGACGAGCGCGCTCGCGCGCTGCGTGGTGAGCGCGAAGTACCCGACGAACGGCGCGTTGAGCCACACCGCCGCGCGCTGCAGCGTACGCAACGCACCGCTGCTCGCGCGCGCCCCTTCCGCCGAGCCCTTGCGCGGGTTCAGGCGGTCGGACTCGAGGTCGTGCAGGTCGTTGAGCGCGTAGACCAGCAGGTTCAGGGGAAACGTCGCGAAGGCGATCAGCAGCAGCTCGCGCAGAGCCGGCAGCCGTCCGGACAGCACGACCGCGAGCACGCACAGCGTCGCGCTGTTGAGCCAGAAGAGCGGCCGCGACACCGCGAGCGCGCGGGCGACGCGCACTCGCGTCGGCCACGCGTCTCGCAGCACGCCGCGCACCGGCACCGACCAGATCGGATCGCGCGCGAGCTGCTCCTCCGTGAAGATCGCGTTCGCCGCCGCGATGCCCGACGCGACCGCACCTTCCATCAGCGCGACCGGCGCATCCATCCGCACGAAGTCGCCCGCGAGGTAGAGGCCCGGCATCGCCGTCGTGGTCTCCGGCTGGCACGGCCCCGATCCCACCGGGAAGCCGGGGAAGTCCCACTTCACCTGACGGTAGCTGTGCCGGATCGCCATCTCGCGCAGCTCGGGGAACGCACGCCGCATCCGCTCGATCAGCAGCGCCCCCATGCGCTCGGGGTCGCGCGCATCGTCGGACGGCGGCGTGTAGGCGTGCAGCTCGAAGATGCCTCCGCCATGCCGCGCGACCCAGTCGCGCGAGCCGTCCTCCATGCGGTGGTAGACCGAGATCGAATCGAGCGGCTCGTAGCCGAACAGGCTCGTGAACGCGGCGCGCTCGGGCAGACAGTCGCGGTCGCCCCACAAGCGCAGCACCGCATAGGGCTGCGGACCCGCGATCGCGTCGACGGTGCGCGCGAACGACGCGAATCGCTCGTCGCGCGCGGCGAGATGCGCCGAGCCGGCGACGATGCGCTTCAGCGCGGGGACGTCGGCTGCGAGCACGAGACGTCCCGCCGCACGGGTCGCCAGCGCGCCGCCGGGCTCACGCACCGCGACCGCGAAGCCGTCGTCGCGCGCGTCCAGCGACAGCACCTCGCAACCGGTCTCGATCGTGCCGCCGAGCCACTCGAGGTGGCGCCGCAGCGGCGTCCACAGCGCCGCCTCGAAGTCCTTGCGGCAGTAGCGGAACAGCAGCCCCTCGGGGTTCGCGAAGAAGAAGAAGTGGAAGTTCTTGATGATCTCGGACGCCGAGACCGTCGCCGAGTCGGAGAAGAACGAGTGGCCGAAGACCTTGAACACGGCGTCGAAGCCGGTGTCGGTGAGCCCCATGCGTCGCGACAGCTCGGCGAAGGACATGCCGTCGTAGCGCTCGCGCGCCTCGCGCGGCTCGAAAAGAACGAACGCGTCGCGCATCGTTGCGAAGCCGGTCATGCGCCGCGCTTCGGTCATGTTCAGGAACGGCGAGTGCCGCGCCATCGACAGCACGTTCCACGGCGGCGTGCGCGGGTACGCGCGCATGCCCTCGCTGCGCCCGTCGGACGCCGTGATCGCGTAGTCGTCGACCAGCGGGAAGTCCGCGACGTCGATGCCGACCTCGTCGAACAGCCGGTAGAGGTTGTAGTACTGCAGGAAGAAGCCGTGGAAGCCGTGCTCCACGACGACCTCCTCGCCACCGAGCCGGATCGGCCATGCACCGACCTTGCCGCCGAGGTGGTGCTCGCGCTCGACGAGGCGCACGCGAAAGCCGCGGTTCGCGAGCCGGATCGCGGCCGACATGCCCGCGAGACCGCCACCGACCACCAGCACCGAGCGCTCGCCGTGCACGCGGTGCCGCCCGGAGCCCGCGTCCGGCACGGTCTGCACCGGACGGATGCCGATCGCGGCCGACAGCGCGGTCGCGATGCGGTCGCCGAGTCCGCGGACCGGGCGCGCGAACGAGCGCTCGAGCCGGTCGCGTGCGTCGCGCTCGCTGCTCAAAGGACCAGCCCGGCGCGCTCCAGAGGCGCGTGCAGCGCGGTATCGTGCGCACCCCGACACGCGCGCAGGCGCGGATCGACCGCGCAGCGCACGAGCGCCGCCGCGATCAGCGCGGCCTTCGCGGCACCGCCGACCCGCGCGCGCGACGTCACGCCATCCCCGCCGCGTGCACACACGCGGCGTCCGATCGCACGGTACAGAAGCGCCGCCGACAGGATGGACGGCCGGCATCCAGCGGGCAGCAGCGCGATGCCGGCGATGCCGCTCGCGTAGTAGTCCTCGGCACGCGCCAGCACGCGCAGCGTGGTCGCACGCACGCCCCCCGTCGCGCGGCGCGACAGCACCTCGTCGAACGAGCTGCCGGCCTCGGCGAGCCACGTGCCGGGCAGGTAGACGCGATCGCGCGCCGCGTCCTCGCCGACGTCGCGCGCGATGTTGGTGAGCTGCATCGCGATCCCGAGATCGACCGCGCGACGCAGCGCCGGGGCATCCGCGCGCCCCATGATGCGGCTCATCATCCGTCCCACCACGCCGGCCGCACGGTAGCAGTAGAGCAGCAGCGATTGCTCGTCGGCGATGCGGACCATGCTCATGTCCTGCGCCATGCCGTCGAGCAGCGCCTCGGGCTCCACGCGCGGGATGCCACGACTGCGCACCACCCACGCGAATGCGCGACCGACCGGCGTGTCCATCGCGTCGCCCGCGTACAGGCGATCGAGACGCTGGCGAGTCCGCGCATGGCGCTCGCGCGCCGCGTCGGGCGAGCCGGCGTCGTCGACGTCGTCGTCGGCGCCGCGGC
The DNA here is from genome assembly GCA_019749875.1 of Candidatus Binatia bacterium. Taxonomy (GTDB): domain Bacteria; phylum Desulfobacterota; class Binatia; order UBA12015; family UBA12015; genus VGTK01. The sequence continues at coordinate 3,321 of JAIEPK010000258.1, forward strand.
AGAACGCGTAGGTCGCGATCGCGGCGTCACGGACGTCCGCCGGCAGCAGCCTCGACGCCGCGTGGAAGCTCCGCGAGTGGACGCGGATCACCTCGCGGCAGGCCGCGAGGTCGGACGGATCGGGCGCCGTCAAGCGACCGCCGAGCGCACCACCTCCGGCGCACGTGCGACGCGCCGCCCGAGCGCGGGGATCAGGGAATCGGTGACCTTGGCGCTCGACAGCACGCCGGGCAGACCGGCGCCCGGGTGCGTGCCGGCGCCGACGAAGTAGAGGTTCGCGATGTCCGGGCACACGTTGTGGCCGCGGAAGTAGGCGCTCTGCGTCAGCACAGGCTCGAAGCTGAAGCCCGCACCGAGCCAGCTCCACAGCTCGGTCTCGAAGTCCGCCGGCGTGAACAGCCGCTCGGTCACCAGCGCGTCGCGCAGCCCGGGCACGCAGTCGCGCTCGAGCACGTCGTAGATCGCGTCGCGGTAGCGGTGCTTGACGGACGTCCAGTCGATGCCGCCGGCCAGGTTCGGAACCGGCGCGAGGACGTAGAAGCACTCGTGCCCCGGCGGTGCGAGCGACGCGTCCGAGCGCGTCGGCGCGTGCAGGTAGAGGCTCATGTCCGTCGCGAGACGCTTGTGCTTGAAGATGTCGTCGAGCAGGCCCTCGTAGCGCGGCCCGAGCACGATGGTGTGGTGCGCGAGCTCGGGGTACGTGCGGCGCGTCCCGAAGTAGATCAGGAAGAGACCCATGCTGTAGCGCATCTTCTGCAGCTTGCGGTCGGAGTTGTGCGGCCGGTGCTCGGGCGCGATCAGCTTCTGGTAGGTCCAGCTCAGGTCCGAGTTGCACACGACGAGATCGGCATCGATCTGCTCGCCGCCCGCGACGCGCACGCCGCGCACGCGCTGGCCCTCGACGACGATCTGCTCGACCGGGCACGACAGCCGGACGCTGCCGCCCAGATCCTCGAGCAGCCGGACCATGCCGCGCACGACCGCACCCATGCCGCCCTCGGCGAAGTGCACGCCCCACGTGCGCTCGAGGAAGCAGATCAGCGCGTAGATCGCGGGCGCGTGCTGCGGATCGCCGCCGACCAGCAGCGGGTGGAACGAGAACACCTGACGCAGCTTCTCGCTGCGGATGTGCTTCGACACCAGCCCGAGCACGCTGCGGTAGCTCTCCAGCCGGATCAGGCTCGGCACGGTCTTCACCATCGTCCACGGATCGTGGAACGGAACGTGGCCGAGCTCGAGAAAGCCCTTCTCGAAGATCGCGCGGCTCTTCCGCATGAACGTCTCGTAGCCCTCGACGTCGCCGGGGCTGAGACGCTCGACCTCGGCGCGCATGCGCGCCGCGTCGCCCGAGTAGCGGAAGCGCTCGCCGTCGTGGAAGCGGATCTCGTAGAACGGGTCGATCGGAAAGAGCCGCGTGTACTCCTCGATCTTGCGGCCCGCGAGCGTGAACAGCTCCTCGAAGAGGAACGGCGCGGTGATGATGGTCGGACCCGCATCGAAGACGAAGCCGTCCTGCTCGAAGACGTAGGCCCGTCCGCCGGGCTTGTCGCGCTTCTCGAGCACGGTCACGTCGTAGCCCTTGACCGCGAGCCGGATCGCGCACGCGAGCCCGCCGAAGCCGCTGCCGACGACGAGCGCCTTCACGGCTCACCTCCCCCGCTCGCGAGCCGTGCCGTGAGCGCCAGCAATGCGTCGCGCGAAGGACCCGCGGGCAGCGGCGCGAGCGCCGCGCTGGCGCGCTCGCCGGCCGCCCGCGCGGCATCGAGGCAGCGTCGCGACAGCTCGCCGTCC
>JAIEPK010000598.1 GCA_019749875.1 Candidatus Binatia bacterium
CGCCCGCGACAGAACGTCGTCCGCGCGCACGGGGTCGCCGCCGCGCACCGCGAGCGCTCCGACCGCGGCGTGCACGCGCACGGTCCCGTCGCCCACCAGCAGCTCGCCGGCCAGCACGTCGAGGACGCGACGGCCGAGCTCTTCGATGCGCGCGAGCGGCAGGCGGCCCGGCAACAGCAAGGCGAAGTCGCCCTCGCCCACGCGAGCGACGGTGTCCGTCGCGCGCAGCACCGATGCGAGACGCTCGCCGACCATGCACAGCAGCGCATCGCGACGTGCGTCGTCGACCGGAGCATCGAGCGCGACGTAGATCAGCCCGCCGGCGGCGTGCGCCGGATCGGTACACTGCATCGCGGCGCCGAGCCGCTCGCGCAGCACGGCCGTCCCCGGCAGGCCGGTCGCCGCGTCGGACGAGGCCGTCGCGCTCGTGCGCGGCAGATGGCCGCACGCAACCGGCGCACGCCCGCTGCCGTCGGGCAGCAGGACGGTGAAGGTCGAGCCCGAACCGTGGACGCTGTCCACGCGCACGCTCCCACCGAGCACCTCCACCATGCGCTGCACGATGTGCAGCCCGAGACCGACCCCACCGTGACGTCGCGTCAGCGTCGGGTCGCCCTGACGGAACGGCTCGAAGATGATCTGCTGCAGCTCGGCCGGGATGCCCATGCCGGTGTCCGTCACCGTGAACGAGACGCCGCCGTCGCAGCGCGCGACGCCGAGCGACACGCGCCCGCGGGTGGTGAACTTGAAGGCGTTCGCGAGCAGATTCTTCAGGACGACCGACAGCTTGCTCGCGTCGGTGAGAAGCGTGCCCACGTCGTGCGCGACGGCGATCTCGAGCTCGACTTCACCCGGCCGCTCGAGCGGCCGCACGCACTGCTCGACCGACGCCACCAGGTCGGCGAGCGCGACGTTGGCGAGGTCGAGCGGGATGCGCCCGCTGTCGAGCCGGCTGAGATCGAGCACGTCGCGGATGAGCTGCAGCAGCTCGTGGCCGCGACCATGGATCGTGCGCAGGACGTCCCGCTGCTCCTCGGCGAGCGGTCCGAAGCTGTCCTCGAGCAGCAGATCGCTGTAGCCCAGGATCACGTTCAACGGCGTGCGCAGCTCGTGCGAGATCATCGCGACGAAATCGGATTTCAGCCCGTTCGCGCGGCTGAGCTGCTCGATCGCACGCGCGTGCTCGAGCGCGAGCGACGCGAGGTGCGCGAGGCCGCCCGCCACCTCGAGCTGGACCGCGTCGAAGGTCGCGCTCGGACCGGCCAGAACCGCCGTCTGGAGACCGATCAGCTCTCGACCGCGCCTGAGCGCGACCAGGAGCAGGCTGTGTCCCGCGGCGACGCCGAGCATGGCGGCGAGCCGTGCCCCGGCGTCCTGACCGTCGGCCGTGACCACGCCCACGTCGGCGCCCTGCCGAAGGACCGCCTCGACGAGGGCGCGCGGCAGGCGGAGCACGTGCAGTGCCTCGAGCGCGTCGCGCGACAGGCCGTACGCCGCGACCAGCGCGAACGCGTCCTCCTCCGGACGAAACGCGAGCGTGTGCACGACGTCGCAGCCGAGCGCCTCGGCGGTCGTCGTACATAGACGTTGCGGCAGCTCTGCCGGGTCGAGCTCGGCGAGCAGGTCGCGGCCGACGCGCGCGAGCGCGCCGAACAGCTGCGTGTCGCGCTCGCGCCGCCGGTAGAGCTCGGCGCGCTCGAGCGCGACCGCGAGCTGACCGGCGATCGCGCCGAGCAGGGTCGCGTGCTCGGCGGCGACCGCTGCGTCGCCCGTCCACGCAGCGACCAGAGCGCCGTGGTGACGCGCCGACGACTTGAGCGGTGCTGCGACCACGCGGCGGATCCCGAGCCGGCGCGCGACCTCACCGAGCATGCCGCCCTCCGCCATGGCGTCCGCGTAGACGAGCGGCCCGTCGGCGAGGCGACCGAAGAAGCGGGTGCCCGACGGCGTCGGGATGTCGAGCGGCCGTCCGAGCTGCTGCGGGTGCAGGTCGAACACGGGGGTCAGCACGTGGCGCCGGCGCAGCGCATCCCAGCGACAGGTTCCGACCAGGTCGCACGGCAGCGCTGCCGCCACGTGGCGTCCGACGCGCTCCAGCATCGCTTCGGGATCGGGCGAGGTCGCGAGCTCGCGCGCGAGCTCGAGCAGCAGGGCGGTGCGTTGCTCCGCGGCGCGGCGCTCGGTGACGTCGTGCGCATTGATGATCAGGCCGGCGATCGGCGAGCCCGGCGGCGTCCGGTGCGTGGTGGCCTCGAAGACGCGCCACGATCCGTCGGCGTGGCGCAGGCGCGACTCCGGCAGCCGGGTGATCGTCCCGTCCTCGATCGAGCGCGCGAACGCCGCGGCCAGTGCGTCGCGGTCCTCGGGGTGCACGATGTCGAATGCGTTGCGGCCCGTGATGTCTTCGGGTCGCCAGCCGAGCAGCCGCTCGTGCGACGGGCTCGCGTACAGGACGGTCCCCGCGTCGTCGATGACCGTGACCAGGTCGAGCGCACCTTCGATCAACGCGCGGAAGTGCTGCTCGCGAAAGCGCAGGTCCTCCTCGGCGCGACGACGCTCGGTGACGTCGCGGCAGTTGACGATGATCGCGCCGACCGCGGCGTCGTGCAGCAGGTTGTGCGCGACGCCTTCCACCCAGATCCACTGGCCGTCGCCGTTCTTGAAGCGACAGCTCATGGCGAGACGGCCGTCGGTCTCGACGAGGAGCCGGCTGCCTTCCGCGAGCACCCGGGCCGCGTCGTCGGGATGGACGTGCGCGATCAGATGGTCGCCCGCGTCGTCCGACAGCAGCCCGCGCGGCCCGAACACGCGCGGGCTCGCATAGAGCACGCGCCCGCGCGCATCGAGCATCAGCAGCGCATCGAGCCCGTGCTCGATCAAGGCGCGAAAGCGCCGGTCGGTGCGCTCGAGCGCGTGCAGGACGCGCGGCCGCGGCGAGGGCGCGCGCGGCAGATCGTGCGAGGCGACGTCGCGGCTGATCACCAGGAGTCCGTCGGGCGACGGTACCGCGATGCACTGCAAGCTGCGACCGCCGCTCGGCGACATCTGGTCCAGCGTCACCGTGACCTGCTCGCGCATCGCCCGTGTGAAGGCGTGGAACGCGCTGCCCGTCGCCGCGCCCGGGTAGAGGTCCCAGACGCAGCGGCCGAGCAGCGACTCGCGGCTCGTACCGAGCAGGTCGGCGCTGCGCTGATTGACGGACACGATGCGCCAGTCGCGGTCGAGGAGCGTGATCGCCGCGTGCGCGCCGCCGACGGCGCGGGCCAGGGCGTCCGCCTCGTCCGGGACGGGGCGCGCCGCCACGCCGCGATGGGTCGGTCGTCCCCGCCTGCGGTACGTGCGTCCCGGCGACGGCGCCAGGTGGGCGATGCGTGCTCTGCCGGAAGGTTTCATGATGCGGCTGCCGTGGCCATCGCGATGGCGGAAGGCGCCGGTCCGGACCGCGGCGCCGGCCGTCCATTCGGCCCGCCCGGCGCCGAACTTGATGGTCCACCGGGGCCTACGTGCAGCCTGAGCAGCCGTACCGGCGCCGCACGCGACAACCGCCGTGGCGGATCGCTGCGCGCGACCGGCGCGACCGCACCGATCCCGGCGTCACTGCGGCAGGTCGAAGCGCAGCAGCAGCTCGCTCGGGTGCTGCCACGCGAGCTCGGGCTCGAGCGCGCGGAACCAGTCGGACGCGGCGATGTCCTCGGGGACGTCGCCGGTCCGGCGCACCAGCCACAAGCGCCGGTACGTACCGCGCTGCGGCACGTCGCGACGGACGCGCCGTTGCGTCGAGTGCAGCAGCACGGTGCTGAACTCCTCGCCCGCGATTTCCGGCAGCAGATACTCCTCCATGGTCGCAGGGTGCTGCGCGACCATCGGCGCGAAGTCGAACTTGCTCGTGTACAGCACGACGTCGCCCGGACGGTACTCGCTCTGGAGGAGCGCGGCGATCTCGCGGCTGACGTCGGTGCGCGAAGCGGTCGTCGCTTCGTCCTGCAGCGGCCCGACGGACAGCGCCACGAGCGCGACCAGCAGCACCACGCGCGCCGCCGGGATGCGCAGCGCGGCGACGCCGGCGCCGGCGAGCCCCGCGAGCGGCAGCAGGCTGAGCAGCAGGTAGCGCTCGACCAGCATCGGCAGGACGGTGACCGAGAGCACGAACACCACGAACGGCAGCGCGAGCTGGGCCGCGGGCACCACCGCCGTGCGCCAGCCGGGCAGTGCCGCGTCGCGTGTGAGCAGGGCGGGCAGCCGCGCCGCGACGTGGCCGACGAGCCCCAACAGCGCGAGCGCCCACGTCACGAGCGCGATCGGGCCGCAGCCGCCCAGCACCCAGAGCACCTGCACGAGGCCCTGCGCGTCCGGCGCCGTGATCCACGCCTGCGACTTGAACGTCGTCAGGTGCTCGACCAGCGACACCCAGAGCGGCACGCTCGCGAGCAGCACGACGCCGAGCGCGATGCGCAGCGGACGGCGTCGCTCGGCGAGCAGCGCGTGCACGCCGAGCACCCACCACGCGAAGGTGTGCGTCGCGACCGCCGCGATCGCGGCGATGGTCCACGCGACCAGGTCGCGCGTGCGTCCGCGCAGCTCGAAGCGCACGTAGGCGAGGTCCGCCGCGGCGACCAGCGCAAACAGCAGCGCATAGCCGCGGATCTCCTGCGAGTAGTGGACGTGGAAGCGGCTCAGCGCGACCGTCAGCCCCGCGGCGAGGGCTGCGATCGAACCGAAGCGCAGCCGGGTGACGAGCCACACCAGCGCCACGCCCGCGATGCCGAAGGTGACGCTGAACGCCTGCGCCGCGCGCACGCCGGGACCGAACGCGACGCGCCACGCGTGCAGCAGCAGGACGTAGAGCGGCGGGTTCGCGTCGTAACGGCGCAGCGCCAGGATGTCCGCGAAGCTGCGCTCGGACTGGAGCAGCGAGTAGCCCTCGTCGAGCCACAGCCCGCCGACCGAAAGGCCGTGCACGCGCACCAGCGCCGCCACCAGCAGCAGCGTCACGAGCACGGGCAGGTCGTACGGCGAGCGCGTCCGGAGTGACGACGCGGTCGGCGCGAAGCTCGCGCGCGTCGCGCCGGGCGGCGAGGCGCTTGCGGGCCGCGACGGGTCGGACGGCCCGCTC
>JAIEPK010000321.1 GCA_019749875.1 Candidatus Binatia bacterium
CGCCGTGCCGGACGGAACGGCATCGGCCTGCTCGCGCAACGCGGCGACCCCGCGCTGCGTGACGCGTACGAGGCCGCCGCGCGCGACGCCGGGCACCAGCCGGGCATGTGCGTGCTGCCGTCCGCCGACGAGCCCAACACCGTCTTCGTCGCCGACGATCTCGAGCGCGCCTGGGACGAGCTCGGGCCGTACCTGATGCACGACGTGCGCAGCTACGCCTCGTGGAACGAGGGCAACACCGACACCGCGAGCATCTCGTTCGCGCAGAGCGCCGCGGAGCTGCGCCGCGAGAACCGCAGCCACCGCGTGCTGTCGGTCGACGACGCGATCGCGTTCGTGCGCGCGGGCCGCGTGCTGCCGCTGCATCCCCTGGTCGGCGGGCTGCCGCCGGACGTCGCGTGGCCCTATCTGCGTACGGTCGCGGAGCGCGTGCTGCCGGCAGCGCAGGGCGGCTGAACCGTCGCCGGGCTCCGCCGGCAGGACGCCGCTGCGTCAGACGGTCGAGTGCCCTTCCTTGAGCGGCCACACCCGCGACATCAGCCAGCTCACGCCGAGCCCGATCAGGCAGCCGACGATGACCTCGGCGACCTTGTGCAGGCCGCTCTCGATGCCGGTCACCTTGGACTCGTGCATCAGCCCCGCCGACACCACCAGCGCCGCCGTGATCGGCGCTTGACGCCACATCGTCTGCACGTGGATCAGGTACGACGACACCAGCACCGCGACCGACAGCGCGAGCGGCAGCTTCCACTCGCTCGAGCCGCCGGTCACCAGCAGCAGCAGCCCGACCACGCAGCCGATGGTGACGTTGGTGAGCCGGCTCTTGAACATGCGGCTCGCCTCTTTGACCTGCGGCTCCGACGACGCGACCATCGACGCGATCGACCAGATCGGGTTGGTATCGGCGACGTGGCGCAGCAGGTACCAGAGGATCGCCGACGCGATGAAGACGTTGATCGCGAAGCGCACGCCGAGCAGGTCGTGCGACGCGAGATGCACGTTGGGCTTGTTCACGGTGGACTCGTGACGGCGTCCCCGCACGCGGGCGAGGACGCCGTCGCTCAGCCGACGCTCACTCGTGCGCCTTCGGCGGGTTGCCCTTCAGCCGGTAGACGACGGCCGTCTTGGTCGCGCCGAGCGCGATCCAGTCGCGCGCCTCGTCCTGCAGCGCCAGGAAGAAGGCTTCGGCACGCTTCATCGCGCGATCGTTGAGCTTGCCGGTGCGGCCGTACTTGAGCTGGTAGCCGAACTCGCCGATCAGCGGCCGGTGGTCGCCGCGGGCGCGCCACAGCGCGACGTTGCACTTCGCGGTGACGCCGTCGCCGAAGTCGAGCGTGCCGATGTCCTGCAGCACTTCCTCGACGATGGTGTCGCTGACCAGCTCGACCTTCTCGTTGGCGTGCCGCTTCAGCGCCGCGAGCGGCGGGAAGATGCGCATCAGCGCGCCGAGCGACGTGCGGTCCTCCTCGTGCCCGAGCGAGCTCAGCGACAGCTCGACGTTGTGCGAGTACAGCATGCGCATGCCGCCGAGCTCGTCCTTGAGCGGCAGCACCTCGGCCTTGAACTTGATGCGGTAGTCGCCCGGGACGTCGGGTCGGACGTCGGTCGCGGCGCACTTCTGCAGGTCGGGGTGGCGGAACTTGAAGACGATCTCGGGATCACCGACCGGGAAGCCGTCCTGGTACGGGATGCGACGGCGCAGGATGAAGGCGTTGTTGTAGAAGCGGAAGTCCTTCGTATCGAGGAACAGCACCTCGCGGATCTGCAGCGGCGCGTTGACGAACTCGCCGGTGGAGAACTTGACGCCGGTCTCCTGCGCGGGACGCCGCATCAGCTTCGCGAAGTCGAAGAAGCTCTTGCGCGAGGTGAAGTGGTTCGGCCGCAGGATGAGCTTGCACTCGACGTACTCGACCTTGTTGTACGGCATGCCGTCGGCGTACTTGCCCGGCTTGATCTCCGGCACCTGGCCGAGCCCGGCCTTGAGCTTCGGGGCGCTCTGCGCCTGCGCCTTCTTCACGTGCTTCTTGCCCGACGCCTTCGCGCCCCCCGCGTGCTTCTTCGCGGCGACGCCGCCCTTCCCGCTCTTCTTCGCCTTCATTCTGCTCGCTCGCTTCCCCGGCGCCGGCGCCGAGCCGGACCGCCTCGTTGAATCCGCCCGCCGTTATCCCAGAGAGTCCGCGCCGTGGGAAATGCTCGCGACGGGCCTCGGATCGACCGCTCACGCCCGCCCTCCGGCGTCGCCATCCGGCCGGCCGTGCGTCGGCCGCGTCCGGCGGGCTGCTGCGCTCGAGCTCGTTCCGGTCGTCGCTGCGCTCACGATGGCGCCGTCCTTCCTGCGCCGTGCGCCGCCCGGCGCGCGCGCATCGCCCGCTTCTCGGCGAGGAGCGGCATGGCGAGGTTCCTCGTCTCGACTCCCTGGCCGACGCAGAGCTTCAACACCTCACCTCGACGATCTCCTCCCCTCGGCACCGGTCTTCAGGCTGGCCGGGTATGCTGCCACCTGCCGGGCACGGACTGTACGCAAACGCCCCGTGGTTCGCGACGGCGAGCGCGAGTCTTCCCGATCGTCGCTCGCCGACGGGGTAGGACGAGGCGGAGCGTCCCCTGCCGCGCCCGGGTGCGCCAAGGAATCCGATGGGCAGTCATCGCCGGACGAGGGAATCGCCCGACCATCGCATCACCGAGCGTGCCGCCGTCCAGACGGCGCGCACCGGTCTCCGCGTGCCGGGGAGATCCGTTCGCACTTTTCGCTTGCGCAGACCGTGGCGCATCCATCACGGTGCATGCCATCGGTTCCTACTCTGGGCGGAGAGGCCGATCGGAGGTGCGTGATGCGAAGAATGTTCTCGGCGTGTGCGATCGCGCTCGTGCTGGCTTGGCCCGGCAGCAGCTTCGCGACGGTCGCGATCACGGAATGCGGGCAGACGGTGCCGAAAGACGAGCACGGCATCGTACAGAACGATGTGCACTGCGACTATCGCTGCTCGGGAGACCGCTCGATCGTCTGCGCGTACGACGACGCGACGACCTGCGAAAGGCAGGACAAGGGTGTCTGCGGCTCGGAGGAGGTCGTGCTCGAGCCCGGTGCGGTGCTGTCCCTGAACGGGCACGCCATCACCGCAGCCTTCAAGCGCTCGCCGATCCTCTGCGGAACGGCGGAGGGCGATCGCGGACGCTGCACGGTGAAGGGCCCGGGACGGATCGATCCCGGAACCCATGGTGTCGTGAGCCACACCGGCCTCGATCTCGTCCTGAAGAATCTGACGATCGAGGGCGGCGGCTGGTATGACGTCGCGGTCACCGACGGCCGCGTGACGATGAGCGGCGTCGAGATCCGCGGCGGCTACACGTTCGGGATCCGCGCGCGTCGCGGCATCACGCTGGTCGGCGTCGCCGCCACTCCCCTGGAGTCGATCGAGTCCGACGGCGACATCGTGCTCGATGGCGTCGAGCTCGGCGGCCTCACTCACGTCGCCACGCCCCGGACGATTCGCGGACGCAAGGTCGTCCTGCACTCGGGATCGAAACTCGACGGACACCGGGTGCTGCTACGAGGCGCGATGCGTGGCGGCGACGAGACCGGCCCGGTCGGCGAGGTTCGCGGCGGACGCCGCGTCAAACTGGTCGATTCGGAGGTCGCGACCATGGGCTCCGGCACCGAGCCCCAGCTCGTCCGCTCGACGTGCCAGCAGAGCTACGTCCTCGGCGGCATGGGCTCGTGGCAGGTCTGCACGCAAGACTGATCCCGCACAGCGACCTTCCGAGCGCCGTACCGGAGCCTCATCTGCTCCGGTACGCGCGCGCGCTCGTCACTTGCCCTTGAACACCGGCTCGCGCTTCTCGAAGAACGCGCGCGGTCCCTCCATCGCGTCCTCGGACACCATGACCTTCATGCCGTGCCCCTGCTCGATCTCGAACGCGGCGGCCTCGGGCATCATCTCCGTCTCGCGCAGGGTCGCGACGATGGCCTTGACGGCGAGCGGTCCGTTCTTCGCGATGCGCGCCGCGATCTCCTTGGCCTTCGCGAGCGCCTGCCCGTCGGGCACGACGTGGTTGATCAGGCCGAGCTCGTAGGCGCGCTTCGCCGGCAGGTCCTCGCCGCAGAGCAGCATCTCGGCCGCGACCGCGTAGCCGATCTGCCGGCGCAGGCGCACCGTCGAGCCCGCCATCGGGAACAGCCCGCGCTGCACTTCGGTCACGCCGAAGACGGCGCTCTCGCCGGCGACGCGGATGTCGGTGCCCTGCAGGATCTCGGTGCCGCCCGCACGCGCGAAGCCCTCGGCGGCGAGGATCACGGGCTTCGTCGGACGGTACGTCTTGAGCCACGCGCCGTAGATGATCGCGGAGTCCTTCATCACCCGCTCCATCCACTCGTTCTCGGGCTTGCCGCTGCCGAGCTTGCCGATCTCGGACAGGTCCATGCCGGCGCAGAACGTGGTGCCCTTGCCGGTCAGGATCGCGACGCGGAGGTCGGGGTCCTGGTCGAGCTGCGTCCAGGAGTCGTAGAGCCGGCACATGACTTCACTGTTGACGGCGTTGCGCTTCTCGGGACGGTTCAGGGTGACGGTGAGGACGTGTCCGTCCTTCTCGACGATGACGGCGGGCTCGGCCATGGCAGCTCTCCTGTGACGAGACGGGTGAAACGAAAGACCGGACGTTAGTGCAGAGCGCCGCGTCTGGCCAGGACGCACGGCGTCGTCGCGACCCGCGGCGACGACCCGCCCTCGCGCACCGTCAATCCAGGAAGACGACGGGATCGACGGCGGTGCCGTCGAAGCGCACCTCGAAGTGCAGGTGCGCGCCGAAGCTGCGTCCGCTCGTGCCGATCGACCCGAGCCGCCGCCCCGGCTCGACGTGGTCGTCGACGACGACGTCGACCTCCGCGAGGTGCGCGTACACCGTGGCGATCTCGCCCGTGTGCTGCACCACCACCACGCGACCGTAGCCCGGCAGCTCTTCGGCGAGCACCACCACGCCGGGCCGCGCCGGGTGCACCGCCGTACCGGCGGCCTGCGCGACGTCGATGCCCTCGTGCAGGCGGCCGTCCCGCATCGCGAAGCGGCTCGTGATGCGGCCGTCGACCGGCCACGACAGCCGCGGCAGCACGCCCGGCGGGCTCTGCCCGCTCGCGGTGCGACCGCGCAGC
>JAIEPK010000626.1 GCA_019749875.1 Candidatus Binatia bacterium
GCAGCCCACCACCGCGCGACGCCGAGAACACCCCGAGCAGCCCACCACCGCACGACGCGCACGCTCCGCACCGGCCCGACGCCGCGCACGCGCCGCACGCGCACGATGCGGCGCACGGGTCGCACGACGCCACCGCACGGCACGCGTTCGACGACGTCGCGCACTGGAGCCGGATCTTCGACGATCCGGCACGCGACGCGTGGCAGAAGCCCGCCGAGCTGGTGCAGGCACTGGCGCTCACGCCGGGCGCGACCGTCGCCGACCTCGGCGCCGGCACCGGCTACCTGTCGAGGTACCTCGCGCGTGCCGTGGGGCCGAGCGGCACGGTGCTCGCAGCGGATACGGAGCCCGCTCTGGTCGAGCACCTTCGCCAGCGTGCCGAGCGCGACGGCCTCGCGAACCTGGTGCCGATCCTGGCCTCGACGGACAACCCGCGCCTGCCGGCGGGCACCTGCGACGTGATCCTCATCGTCGACACCTGGCATCACATCGACGACCGCGTGGCCTACGCGCGACGGCTCGCCGCGGCGCTCGCACCCGGCGGCCGCGTGGTGGTCGTCGACTGGCAGAAGGGCGACCTCCCGGTCGGGCCGCCGCCCGAGCACAAGCTCGCACGCGAGCAGGTGATCGACGAGCTCACGCGAGCGGGCTACCGGCTGCGCGAGGAGCCGGGCCTGCTGCCCTACCAGTACGTCCTCGTCTTCGCGCGCTGACGTGCCGTACGCCGTCGCACACGCGAGATGCCCGGCTCCTCGCAGCGCGCGTACGGGCCTCGGCGCACGGCGTGACGTCGAGCCTCGTGCGCGGGCGTGCTCGCGCCCGTTCGACCAAGGGAACGCCCCTCCGTGCCTCCGAGCGTTCAGCGCAGGCCGAGCTGCTTCAGCTTCTTGTGCAGCATGACGCGCGAGATGCCGAGCACCGCGGCCGCGCGCGAGACGTTGCCGCCTTCGCGCTCCAGCACGTCGCCGATGTAGCTCGCCTCGAACGCCAGGCGCGCGTCGCGCAGCGATGCCGCGTCGATCGCGACGCGCGTTCCGGGTGCTGCCGGCTCCTCCGCGTGCGCCGCCACCGGTACGACATCACGAACTGCCTCGGACAGGTCGCCGACGTCGATCAGATCCCCCGGACGTGCGAGCGCGACGGCACGCTGCACCTCGTTCCTGAGCTGCCGGACGTTCCCCGGCCACGCGCACTCGAGGAGCAGCGCACGCGCCTCCGGCGTGATGCCGAGGATCTGCTTGTCGTGCTCGGCCACCGCGCGATGCAGCAGGTGGTCGACGAGCGCGGGGATGTCGCCGCGGCGCTCCCGGAGCGGCGGCACCCGGATCGGAAAGGCGGCGAGCCGGTAGAACAGATCGGCGCGAAAGCTGCCGCGCGCGAGCTCTGCCTCGAGGCTGACGTTCGAGGCCGAGATCACGCGCACGTCGATGCGGCGCCCGACGGTGGCGCCGACGGGGATGACTTCGCCTTGCTGGAGCACGCGCAGCAGCTTGACCTGCATCGCGGGCGGCATCTCGCCGACCTCGTCGAGCAGGATGCTGCCGCCCGTCAAGGCCTCGAACAGCCCGACGTGCGCGCGCTCCGCACCGGTGAAGGCGCCGCGCTCGTGCCCGAACAGCTCGGCCTCGAGCAGCTCCGGGGTGAAGGCACCGCAGTTGACGGCGAGGAACGGCCCCTGGCCGCGCGCGCTCGCGCGGTGGATGCCGCGCGCGACGAGCTCCTTGCCGGTGCCGGTCTCGCCTTCGATCAGGACCGCGATCTGCGACGCGGCCGCGCTCTCCATGAGCCGGATGAGATCGCGAATCGCGGTGCTGGTGCCGATGATCTCGGGGAACAGGTCGCGCCGCTCGAGGTCGGCGCGCAGCGCGCCCACCTCGACGCGCAGGCTCTCCTCGGCGGCGCGCATGCGCTCGTACATGCGTGCGTTGTCGATCGCGAGCGCCACGTAGCTGGCGAGGCTTTCGAGAAAGGCCAGGTCCTGCGCGTCGAAGCGCGGTCCGAGCCGGGACTGCGCGACCGTCATCAGCCCCACCACGCCGTCGCGCATCCGCAGCGGCGCCACGATGATCGACCCCACCGCCACCCCGAGCAGGCGCTCGATTGCCGGGTCGAAGCGCGGGTCGGTGTGCGCGTCGACCACCAGCTCCGGTCGTCCGCTGGCCAGCACCGCTCCGCTGATCCCTTCGCCGACCGGGATGCGCACGTCGCGCAGCGCCTGCAGGTGCACGTGCCCGTCGGTGTCGGCGTAGGGGAAGTAGAGATCGCCGGACTCGTCGTCGAGCAGCATGATCGCGACGTTGGACTCGGCCCCGAAGATGGCGCGGCAGCGGGCGACCACCGAGCGCAGCAGCGATTCGAGATCGGTCGTGGTTTCGGCGAACGAGCGCGACAGCTCGAACAGGAGCTCGAAGCGCGGCTCGCCGAGGCCGGTGCCGGTCCGATCCATCATCGCCGAACTTTTAGCAGGTCCGCGGTCGCCGCGCGCGCATCAAAACATCTCCAGCTGGCGAAGCCGGCCGAGCGCCTCGTCGAAAGACTGGCCGAGCTCGGGCAGGATCGCGTCGGCGACCGGGCGCAGGATGCGCTCCAGCGCGTGCTCGCGATCGACGTCGCGCGGCAACGGGTGGCCGGGCAGCACCGGCTCGGGTCCCGAGCGCGTGATCACGTAGCGGATCACCGGTCCCGCGGCGGAGCCCGCCTTGCGCGCCGCCTGGACGTGCGGCGGCACCGCGCCGGTGTAGCGCTCCACGGACCCCTTGCGGATGCGCTTTGCATAGACCAGCTCGTGGTCCAGATCCCCGGCCCGCAGCCGCGCCACGACGTCGCGCACGAACGGCATCGGGTCGCGATCGGTGAACACGTGCTCGAGCATTCCCTCCTGCAGCCGCCGCGCGACCACCGGCCAGTCGCGACGAACGGACTCCAGCCCGACCACCAGCAGCTTGCCGTCCACCCAGCCGGCGTAGCGCTTCTTGCTGCCGCCGGCGCCCGAGCGGACGCGCGGCATGAAGAAGCGCTCGAGCACGTGCTCGAGCTCGAGGGTGAGCTTCGGCTCGACGCCGTAGTCGGCACGAACTCGTTGCTTGATGTACGTCTCGACGCGCGCGCGCAGCGCCTCGGCGAGCGCGCGCGCGTCGCCGCCCGAAACGCCCTGCGGCAGCTCGACGAACACCGAATCCGTGTCGCCGTACAGCACCGCGCGCCCCTCGTCCTCGAACGCGGCGCGCGTCCAGCGCAGCGTCTGCTGGCCGAACGTCGTGATGGCGTTGGCGATCGCCGGATCGAAGAAGCGGCACGCGGTCGCGCCCAGCACACCGAAGAGCGCGTTCATCATGATCTTGATCGCCTGGTCGGCGTGCCGGTCGCCGCGCTGCTTGGCGTCCTCGCGGCGCGCCAGAAACCCGTCGAGCAGCGCCGGCAGGATCGCGTCGCGGCGCGAGAAGCGTGCGTCGTTGGGCGCGACGATCGCGTCCGCACCGTCGTGCGGCGCGCGCGCGTGCGCGAGCGGATCGAGATTGAACGTCCGGATCAGGCTCGGATACAGGCTCTTGAAGTCGAACACCGCGACGTTGCGGAACAGCCCGGGCACGGAGTCGAGCACCGCCCCGCCCTGCACCGCGACGAACGGCCGATCGGCTTGCACGTTGGGCGCGACGATTCCGCGCCGACGCAGCTCCGGCAGGTAGATCTGGTCGAAGGACGCGATGCTCGCGCCGACCCGGTCGAGCTGCATGCCGGACAGCAGGCTGCGCTCGAGCGTCAGCTCGAGCAGCCCCTCGTGCTCGACGATCGCCAGCGGCAGGCGCGCGTCCTCCAGGTTGTACGCCGCCAGCGCCGCCGGGTCGTCGCGGTAGAGCCGGTTGATCTCCGCGGCCGGATCGGGATGGTCGGCCGCGAGCAGCTTGCCGCGGCCGAGCACCGCGCGCGCGACGGTCTCGAGCCGGTAGTCCTCGAGGCGCAGCGCGTCGCGCACCAGGCCGCCGCCGTCGAGCACCATGCGGCCCGGCACCTCGGCGCGCCCTTGACGCGTGAACGTCCGGTCCTGCTCGAAGCCGATGCGTCCCGGGACGCGGCCGATGCCGTCGCCGACCCGCAGCGCCGCGAGCCGGCGCGCGATCACGCGCAGGTCGAAGTCGACGACGTTCCAGCCGAGCAGCACGTCGGGATCGAGCGCGCGCACGCGCGCGACGAAGGCCTTCAGCAGCGTGCGCTCGTCGGCGTGCACGACCGCACCCGCGACGGCGGCCTTGCCGACCAGGTGCACCTCCTCGGCGCCGCAGCCCGCGATCGCGAACGACAGCAGCCGGCTCGCGTCGGGGGTGGTCTCGATATCCAGCGACAGCACGCGCAGGCTCGGGCGTCCGCTCGCCGGCTCGAGCTTGGGGTTGCGGTAGAGCAGAAGCCCGTCGCGCTCCTCGGCGGTGCCGTCGATCGACGCCAGCGCGCGTACGCCGTGGTCGATCAGGTAGCGGTACGGAAAGCGGATGTCGGCCTCGTAGGTCGTGACGCCGGCACGCCCCAGGCGGTCCCGCAGCGCCGCTGCCGCCGACGGCAGCGGCAGCACCACGCGCGCCACCGGCGTTCCTTCGAGGTCGCGCAGGTCGCGCACGTCGACCGACATCCCCGGCACGGCCCCCAGCGCCGCGACGTCGCGCGCGCGGACGAAGAAGTACGGCCGGAAGCAATCGTCCTCGATCAGGAAGGCCGGCCCGTCGACGAGCCGACCGAAGAGCTGCACCACCGGACGGTCGTCGCGGACGGTGTAGGTCGGCTGCAGGATCAATCCGGTCGGCATGGTGTCGGCGCGCGGCGCGCGTGTCCCTTCTCCTGCGGGTTCGTCGCCGCAACCGCAACCGCCGCGCGGCAAGCGGCGGACGCGCGAGCGCCCGACCAGCCCGTGCAACCAGGTTCCGCAGCACGCCGCGCGACGAACGCGACGTCTCGCCGCGCACTCCCATGACGCGGCGGCGCGCCGCGTGATAACAGCAATCGATGGGGGGAGCGGCGACAGGACGCGAGCCGAGCCGCGCCGGCACGGCAGCGCAGCGGCTGGTGACGAGCGCTGCGGCCGCGGAGCGCATCGCCGCCGCGATGTCCTTCCTCGCGGCACTGCCGCGTGACCGCGAGATCCTGCTGCTCGCCGCGAGCGCGCAGGCGGCCGAC
>JAIEPK010000671.1 GCA_019749875.1 Candidatus Binatia bacterium
CGGACGATCACGCCCGGCGCCGGGTTGCCGTCGGCGGTTCGCACCGATCCCGCGATCACCGCGTCGCCGGCCGCGCGGGGGGCCGCGGGCGGGCGCGCGCGGAGCGGCAGGAACGCGTCGATGCTGCCCGCCGGCAGCGGAACCGGGACCGGCTCGACGCGGCCGGCCAGGGCGAGCGCGTCCCCGGGGCGCCGGCTCGACAGCAGGTACGAGCCCTGCGGCACGCCGTCGAAGCGGAAGCCGCCGTCCGCGCCGGTGAGCACACGCAAGCGGACCCGGCGTCCGGTGCTGCTGCGTCCGCCGAGCTCGAGCGTCTCGCCGCCGAGCGGCAGGCCATCGGGATCGCGCAGCTCGCCGGTCACGTCGAGCGTGGCGCGACCGAGATCGAGGCGCGCCTGCCAGGCCCGCACGTCGTCGCGGAAGCGCTGCACGAGATCGGGATGCGCGGCCGCCACGTCGTGCGTCTCGAACGGATCCTTGGCGATCGCGTGCAGCGTCTCGCGGCCGTCGCGTGCCGCGAGATAGCGCCACTCGGCGGTGCGAACCCAGTACCCGTCGTTCGCCGCGACGTTGCCGCGGAAGCGTCCGACCAGGCGGGTGCGTCCGACCGGGACGCCGTGCAGGACCGCGTCGCGGAGGCTGCGGCCCTCGAGGTCGCGGATCGGCTCGGCACCGGCGAGGTCGAGGATCGTCGCGGGTACGTCGAGCGTCGAGACCAGGTCGTCGCGCACCACGCCGGCCGGAACGTGACCCGGCCAGCGCACGATCAGCGGCGTGCGGAACCCGAGCTCGTGCAGGGTGCCCTTGCCGAGGCCGACGCCCGCACCGGGCTCGGTCGCGTCCTTGCCGTTGTCGGACAAGTACAGGACCACCGTGTCGTCGCGCATCCCGCGCCGATCGAGCGTCGCGAGCAGCCGACCGACGAGCGCGTCGAGCCAGCTCACGTTCGCGAAGTAGGGCGCCTCCTCGGGGCCGAGGCCGGCGTTCAGATACGGTTGTGCGAGCTCGGGCGGCGCGTCGTAGGGGGTGTGCGGCAGCAGCGGCGCGACCCAGAGAAAGAACGGCCTGTCGCGTGCCTGGTCGAGAAACTCCTCGAGCGGCGCCAGCGCCGTGCCGTCGGCCCAGCCGGCGCGACCGAACTGGTCGCCGGCGCTGCGAAACAGGTCGGGAAGGATGAGCGTCGCGAGGCCGTGCGTGAACCCGGCGCTGGCGAAGGTCCCCTCCCAGAGCTTGCCACCCTCCCACGTGAGATAGCCGCGCCGCGTGAGCTCGCGCGGCACGGTGCGGTAGTACTGCACCTCGGAGCGCGTCGGCAGAGGGCCGAGCACGGTTGCGAGGACCTGCCGACGCCGGTCCCACTGCTCGCTGTGCACGCCCGCGAGGAGCGAGCGCAGCGCCGGCACGCACAAGCTCGACGGGCTGTGCGCGTCGACGAACGTGGTGCCGCTCGCCGCGAGCGCATCGAGGTTGGGCGTGTGCACGCGCGCGTCGCCCATGAAGCCGGAGTAGGGCCAACCGTGGTCGTCGCCGATCAGCAGCACCACGTTGGGCGGGCGGCCGGATGCGTCGCGCGAGTCGGCGTTGCTGGCCGGCGGGCCGAGGAGCAGGCAGAGCTGCACGAAAACGAGGATCGAAAGAGAAAAGCGCATGGCGTCCCTGCAATGATGACTTTTGTCTTGAGACAAGAACAATCTTCCTGTGCAGGATTCGTAGCGTCGAGTCCAGGGTCGCGTGCGAAGAAATGTCGCCGCTGCATGTCGACGGTTGTCGCGGCGTCGTGCGGCCGCGCGCGGGGCCTCCCGGATCCCGTGCCGCGTCACGGGGCGCCCGCAAGCGGCTGCGGTCGCGACGCCCTACGGAGCGGGCGCGTCGCCGCGCACGAACACGGGAATGGTCGCGAGCGGCGCGTCGACCGTGATGGTCAACGGACCGTCGTAGCGTTGCGTCTCGTCCCACAGGCTTCGCCACCGGCCTGCGGGCAGGTAGACGTCGCGCGCGCGCTGGCCGCTGCGCCACACCGGTGCGACCAGCAGGTCCGGTCCGAGCAGGTACTCGTCCCACAGGTCGCCGACCACGGCATCGTCGCGGAACGCGAAGACGAGCGGGCGCACGAGCGGCAGGCCGGTCGCGCCGGCGTCGCGCGCGGCCGTGACGATGTACGGCTGCAGGCGCGCGCGGAGCTGCGTGTAGCGCCGGTAGATCTCGATCAGCTCGGTGTCGTACGCGGGCGACGTCGGCATGCTCCACGGTGCGTGCGCGCCGACCCCGCCGATCTCCATCAGGCCCGAGAACGCGCTGAACTCGAGCCAGCGCGCGAACACCTCGCGGTCCTTGAACTCGTAGTAGCCGCCGGTGTCCGAGCCCCAGATCGGGTAGCCCAGGAAGGCCGCGCGCTGCTGGCTGATGATCGCGCTGCGCAGGCCGAGATCGGTTCCGGGGCCGCTGCCGAAGCGCTCGCTGCCCGGGATGTCGCCGCCCCACACGACCGCCCACTGCTGCGTGCCGGTGTAGGCGCTGCGCGTGAACACCAGCGAGTCGCCGGGGAACGCCTCGGCCATGGCGTCGAAGTGGATCTTCGCCTGCAGCGTCGGGTAGTCGTTGCGGACCTCGCGCCCGTTGCGGCCGTCCGCCCAGGTGTCCGTCGCCGCGGACGGGATGTGCTCCTCGCCGCGGTCGAGCTTGACGCCTTGAATGCCGTTCGCGCGGAAGAAGTCACGAACCCGCTCGCGCCACCAGCCGCGCGCCGCGGCACTGGTCGGGTCGAGGATGAAGTTGTTGCCGAGCACGTCGTCGCAGCGCGGCGGCCCGCTGCCGCCCGGGGCGAGGAAGCCCAGCGCCAGCGCCTCGCTGCCGTTGTCGCCGGGGCCGCTGCCGCACGCCCACAGGCTGCTCCACATCATCAGGCGGTAGCCGCGCCGGCGCAGCGACGCGAGCATCTGCGGTACGTTCGGCAGCCGGGTCTGATCCCACTCCCAGCGCGCGAAGCCGTACTCGCCGGCGAGCACCGGACGATCGAAGAGGTACACGCCCGGCGGGATGCCGAGCGCCTCGTACATCAGGACGTCGTCGGCGACGTCGCGGTTGACCGGCGTACCGTCGAGCGCGACCGGATCGCCTGCGGTCAGCTCGCCGCGCCAGCGCCAGTGCAGGAAGGCCCAGTCGGGCGGGACGAACGGTCGTCCGGTGAGCGCCGTGTACTCGTCGACGATGCGCGCATGGTCCGGGCCGTGGAACAGGTGGAAGCGCAGCGTGCGGCTCTCCGGCGCGTTGCCGGTCTCGAAGCGGAAGGCGAGCACCTGCGGATCGTCGCGCGCGACGTCGAACCAGCCGGCGCTGGTGCCGGACACCGCGAGTCCGTAGCCGCGCGAGCTGTGGAAGAACGGCCCGTACACCGCGAAGGTCGGCGTCACCAGCATCGCCACGCGCTCGCCGCGCCGGTCGAGGCTGCCGGCCTCGACCGGCACCAGGTCTTCGCGCGGGATGTCGACCGTGCCCGGGGCGAGCGCCGGCGAGTCGCGCAGCCGCTCGCTGAGGCCGTAGATGCGCTCGCCGGGCGGCGAGTCGAGACGCTCGCCGAGCGCCGTGAGCGTCTCCGGCGCGGGCGGCGCGATCGTGATCTCCGCGGTGCGATCGCTGACGAAGCGCACCGTCACCCGCGCGTTGCCCGCTGCACCGGCCGCGACCTGCAGCTCGACACCGTCCTCGAGCGTCCGCTGTGCGGTCACCTCGCCCAGCTGCTCGACGCTGCCGTCGCGCTCCCAGAAGGGGCCGCCGCCTTCGACCTCGCACGCGAGCGGCGCGCCGTCGGCGTCGCCGAGCACGAGCCGGTACGGCCGACGGCCGATCGTGACCCGCGTCGTGGGGCTCGCGACGCGGATCGCATCGGCCGTGTCCTCGACCGTGATCCGCCCGCTCGTGCGGGCAGCGTCGGCGCAGGCGGCCGCACATCCGAGGAGCAGCCAGGCGAGCCCGCGACGGATCCGCATCGCGCTCCTAAAGCACGGTCCGCGCGGTGCGGACAAACGGGAATCCGTGCGGCGACCCATCCGATCGCCCGCCGGCATCCGTAGCAGCGACCATCATGCCGACCTGCGCTGAACGCTCCGAGGACTGGATTTCGCCCGGCGGCGATGCGAACCTCCGCGCCTCGGGCGCCACGACGGGATCCGTCACGCCCGAGCCGGACGGCGCCTGCGCCGCGCGGCGCGTGCAGGAGGAGCAGCGACCATTCTGGCTCAAGGCGTTCGATGTCGCATCGGTGAGCGCGCTGCTCGTGCTGCTGAACGTCGCCGTCGCCCGTCTGGTGCCTGCGCTCGGCGAGGGCGGCGCGGCCGCATGGATCCTCCTCCCCGCCTGCGCGGCAGCCGTGCTGGCGGCCGACCTGGTCTCCGGTCTGGTGCACTGGATCTGCGACCGCTTCTTCGCCGAGGACACGCCGCTGATCGGCCGTATGCTGATCCACCCGTTCCGCGAGCATCACGTGGACCCGATGGCGATCACGCGGCACGGGCTGTTCGAGCTGTGCGGCAACAATGCGCTCGCCGTCCTGCTGCCGGTGCTCGCGCTGCTGCTCGCCGGACCGCCGCGTCCGTCGGCCTCGTCGCTCGCGCTGCACGGCTTCGTGATCGCGTTCTCGTTCGCGGTCTTCGCCACCAACCTGATGCACAAGTGGGCGCACGCGGTGCAGTGCCGCGCGGTCGTACGCTGGCTGCAGCGGACGCGGCTCATCCTGTCGCCGGAAGTCCACGACCGGCACCATCGCGGCGACTTCTCGCACGGCTACTGCGTGACCACCGGCTGGCTGAACCCGCTGCTCGACGCGTCGCGCGTGCTGCCGCGCAGCGAGGCCTGGCTGCGCTCGCGGCGCCGGCGCTTCGCGCGCACGTTGCTGATGCGGCCCGTCCGGGTGCGGCGCATCCGCGCGGGCGGTGTGCGGATGCGCGCACGAAGCGAACGTCGCGTGCTCGCGCCGCGGCTGCGCTCGCGACGAGCCTCCTGATCCTGCTGCTCGGCGCGCTCCCCGCATACGCGCTCGACCCGCCGCCCGCGGCGTCGCTCGCCGGGCTCGCGGCGGACGTCGCGATCGCGCTGCGCGAGGTGCGACGCATCGCCGGCGTCGTCGGGATCGCACCCGACGTGGCGCGCGCCGATGCCGCCTGTGCGCCGCTCCTGCAAGGCGCCGCAGCGTGCCGGCTCGCCGCCGACGATGGTTGTGCGCCG
>JAIEPK010000427.1 GCA_019749875.1 Candidatus Binatia bacterium
CGGTCGCTCGTGGCGGGCCCCGCTGAGGCTCGTCCCGCGCTCGCGTGGGCCGCTGACGCGCTCGGTCGTGCGACATGGACCCCGATGACCTCGTCCTGACGCCCGGCGAAGACGGGATTCGCCTGCGTCTGCGCGTCGCACCGGGGGCCCGGCGCGACGGCGTCGTGGGCGTGCACGGCGGCGCGCTCAAGCTCGCGGTGCGCGCGGTGGCGGAGAAGGGCCGCGCCAACGACGCCGTGCTGCGGCTGCTGGCCGGTGTGCTCGGGGTGGCGCTCCAGGACGTCGAGCTGGTGGCGGGCGGAGGGAGCCGGGACAAGGTGGTCGTGCTGCGCAGGATCGACGCGGCTGGCGTCCGGGCGCGCCTGCGGGAAGCGCTTGCGCCGCGCGCCGCGACGCGCTGACGAAGTCCGCCGCGCCGGCCGCCGAATTGCTCGCGAGCAGGTGCATTTTCGGCGCGCAGCCGCGCCGAAAGGTGCTACTCTTCCGCCGCGTCGACGCGTCACCCGATGGCCTCCTCCGAGCGCAGCCTGGTCTTTCTCAAAGACCCCTCCCGCACGTGCAGGGCGTGCAGGGCGGACGCACCCATGGGCGCCCGCTTCTGCCGGTTGTGCGGCCGGAGGCTCTCTCCCCGGGAGGACGACGATCGTGAGCACGATGCGCGTCGCGCGGAGCACAAGCAGGTGACCGTCCTGGTCGCCGACGTCCAGGGCTCGATGGCGCTGTCCGAGCAGCTCGATCCCGAGGAGTGGTACCGCATCGTCACGCGCTTCTTCTTCATCATGGCAGAAGGCGTGCAGCGCGTCGGCGGCGTCGTGAACCGCTTCACCGGCGACGGCATCATGGCGCTGTTCGGCGCGCCGCTGGCGCTCGAGGATCACGCGCAGCGGGCGTGCTACGCGGCGCTGCGCCTGCGTCGTGCGCTCGACCGCTACTCGGACGAGCTGGAGGCGACGCGCGGCATCGATCTCGCCGTGCGCATCGGGATCCATTCCGGTGACGTGGTCGCGGGACCGCTCGGCCAGGAGGGCCGCGGAGGCTACACGGCGCTCGGACCGACGGTCCACCTCGCGTCCGAGATGGAGCGCATCGCCACGCCGCGGCGCATCTTCGTCTCCGAGTCGACCGCACGCCTGGTCGACGGATACTTCCGCCTCGTGGACCGGGGACAGCCGGGGCGTGCGCGCGGCGTCATCGGGCGGGTCTTCGAGCTCGTCGGGCTCGGCACCGTCGCGACCCGGCTGGAACGCTCCCGCTCGCGCGGCCTGCTGCCGTTCGTCGGCCGCGGCCGCGAGCTGAGCGTCCTCGAGCGTGGCCTCGCGGATGCGCGCGCGGGGCGGGGCGCCGTCATCGGCGTGCGCGGCGAGGTCGGCGTCGGCAAGAGCCGCCTGTGCGACGAATTCCTCGCGCAGTGCGCGCGCGACGACGTGGGTGTGTTCCGCTGGCGCATCGTCTCGCACCTGCGCGGCACGCCGTACCTGAGCTTGATCTCCGAGCTGCGGCGCATGTTCGGCATCGCGTCGGACCAGCAGGGGATGGAGGTGCGGCAGCGCATCCACGACGGGCTCGCGGAGCTCGCACCGGACGCGATCGCGATCGCGCCGTTCTTCGAGCGTCTCCTGGGCGTCTCCTCCGAGGCTCAGCCGGGCGTCGACCCCGGCGATCCGGCGCGCATGCGGCTCATGCTCGCGACGCTCATGTCCGTGCTCGGCCGGCGCCGGCCCGCCGTCGTGCTGATCGAGGACGCGCAGTGGGTCGATCCGGCGAGTGCCAAGATCCTCGCCGGCGCGCTCGGGAGCGTCACCGGCACGCGGGTCCTGATGCTGCTGAACTTCCGGCCGGAGTTCCGCATGCCGGCGGTGCCGGCGTATACCGAGATCTCGCTGCCGCCGCTCGGACCGCGCGCGAGTGGCGAGCTGCTGGGCCGTCTGGTCGGCGACTCCGAGGACCTCGCGGGGCTCGTGCAGGGCATCCGCGAGCGCAGCAACGGCAACCCGTTCTTCATGGAGGAGCTGGTGACGATGCTGGCCGAGACCGGTGCCCTGATCGGCGTGCGCGGCGCCTATCGGCCGGGTCCGAACCGGACGCGCGCGTCGTTGCCGTCGTCGCTGCAAGCGCTGCTCGAGTCGCGCATCGACCTGCTCGCGCCGCGCGAGAAGCAGGCCCTGCAGGCGGCGTCGGTGATCGGGCGGACGTTCTCGCTGCCGCTCCTGCGGCGCGTTCTCGATGCGCCGCAGGAGGAGATCGACGAGGCGATCGTGGCGCTGCACGACGGGGAGTTCATCACGCCCGGCGAGGCGCCGGACGAGGAGCAGTACGTCTTCCGGCACCCGATGATGCAGGAGCAGGCCTACGCGAGCCAGGTGAGCGAGGATCTCGCCGCGGCGCACGGCGAGGTCGCGCGGGCCTGCATCGAGCTCTACGCGCAGCGCCTCGACGAGCGCGCGGCGCTGATCGCGCACCACTGGGAGCACGCCGGCCGGTTCCGCGAGGCGGCGCTCTGGGCACAGCGTGCCGCCGCCTGGATCGGGCAGCGCAACCTGGGCGAGGGCTTGCGCGGTTGGCGGCGCGTGTTCGCGCTGCTCGAGCGCGCTCCCGCCTCGGCCGAAGTGGACGAGCTGGCGATCGTCGCGCGCTGTCGGATGCTCGAGCTGGGCGCGCGGCTCGGCATGCCGGCGCAGGAGGTGCACCAGGTCTTCGCGGAGGCGAACGCCCTGCTCGAGCGCTGCGAGCGGCCCGCGCTGCGCGCGCTGCTGTACACCGCGTACGGACAGGCGCGGGCCTTCGTCGGCGACGTGCACGCGGCCCTCGACGTGACGCGCGCGGCGGTGCGCATGGCGGAGGGAGCGGGTGATCCGCATCGGCTGCTCGGCCACCGCGCGGTGCTCGTGTTCGCGCTGCTGAACGCGGGCCATTTTCGCGAGGCGCGCGCGCTCGCCGATTCGCTGGTCGAGGAGCTGTCGCGCCATCCGCGCGCGCGCGTCGGGCGCAAGGCCGGCCAGATCCATCTCTTCCGTGGCATGCTGCGCAGCGCGATGGGGGATCCGCTCGGTGCGCGCGACGATCTCGACGCCGCGGCCGATGCATCGTGGCGCGCGGGCGACGTCGAGAATCTGTCGCTGGTGTACGCGATGGCTCCGACGGTGTCGTTGTTCCTCGCCGAGGATCCGGCGGACTGCCTGGTGAAGGCGCAGCGCTCGGTCGAGCTCGCCGAGTATCTCGGCAACCCGTACGGGCGTGTGTTCGCGTACGCGGCGCTGGGCCTCGCGCACGTCCTGTGCGGAGAGGCGCGCATGGCGACGCGCGTGATGCAGGGCGCGCTGCTGCTGGCCCGCGACCATCGTGTCGGCTTGCAGCACGAGGGCGGCCTGCTCGCCGATCTGGCGTGCGCGACGCTGCTGCGCGGCGAGACCGCGCACGCGCTGTCGCTCGCCAACGAATCGCTGCACGTCGCGCGACGGAGCGGCAATCCGCTGCGCGAGGCGATGGCGCAGGTCGCGCGCGCGTGGGTGCTGCTGGGCAGCGGCGGCGTCGCGTCGATGTCGGAGGTGGAGGCCTCTCTCGAGCGCGTGCTGGCGATCGCGGACGCACACGGGCTCGACTCCTACGCCGCGATCGCACGCTTCCACCTCGCCAGCGCGGCAGAGACGCTCCACGATCGGCCGCGGCAGCGCGACGAGCTCGAGCGCGCACGCGCGGCATTCACGGCGATGGGCGCGATCGGCTGGGTGCGGCGCATCGAGCGGTGCCTGCAGGAGCCGTCGTCGCGATGAAGGGCAACGAGCGGCCGCGCGAGCGGGCACGTCCGCCCGCGATCATCGACGAGAGTCGGCTGCGGCTGCTCTACGAGTGCAGCTGCGCGTTCGCCGCGCGTACCGACCTCGACGAGCTGATCCCGCTGGTCGTCGAGCGTTGTCGCGAGGCTCTGCGCGCGCACGGGGCCGCGGTGCTGCTGCTGGACCCGCAGACCGACGAGCTCTACTTCCCGTACGTCGCGCAGAAGATTCCCTCGGTCGCGGACGAGCTCCGCCGGGTGCGCTTTCCGGCCGGCCTCGGCGTCGCGGGGGCGGTGCTGCGCTCGGGCAGGGCCTCGCGCGTCGACGACGCCTCGAGCACGCCGCAGTTCTATCGCCGCGTCGATCAGCAAACGAATTCGCGCACCGGGCCGATGCTCACGGTGCCGCTGTCGACCCGCCAGGGGCGCATCGGCGTGCTGCAGGTCGTCAATCAGCTGGGACAGCCGTGCTTCGACGACGCGGATCTGCATTTCCTCGAGGCGCTCGCGCCCAGCATCTCGATCTCGATCGAGAACGCGCGCCTGTACGCGCATCTGCTCGCCTCGCAGGACGACCTGCGCGAGCAGGTGGCCTCTCTGCGGCAGGATCTCGCGCGCCAGGACCCGTTCGGCAGCATCGTCGGCTCCAGCCGGCCGATGCGTGAGGTCGTGCGGCTCATGGAGCACGCGGCGAGCTCGCAGCTCACGGTGCTGCTGCAGGGCGAGACCGGCACGGGCAAGGAGCTGGTCGCGCGGGGCATCCACGACGCGAGCCGGCGAGCGGAGCAGCCGTTCATCGCGATCAACTGCGGAGCGCTGACCGAGACGCTGCTCGAGAGCGAGCTGTTCGGTCATCGGCGTGGTGCCTTCACCGGCGCGGTCGCCGATCGTGCGGGCCTGTTCGAGGCCGCGGCCGGCGGGACGATCCTGCTCGACGAGATCGGCGAGATGCCGCTCGCGATGCAGGTGAAGCTGCTGCGCGTCCTGCAGGAGAGCGAGTTCCTGCGGGTCGGCGAGACGCGGCCGCGCAAGGTCGACGTGCGGGTGATCGCCGCGACCAACCGGGATCTGGATGCAGAGGTGAAGCGTGGCGGCTTTCGGGCCGACCTCTACTACCGGCTTGCGGCGTTCCCGATCCGGCTGCCGCCGCTGCGCGAGCGCCGCGACGACATTCCGGCGCTCGCCGCGGCGCTGCTCGCGACGATCAGCTCCCGCCTCGGCCGCGGACCGGTCGGCATCGAGCCCGGTGCGCTCGATCTGCTGGTGCGCTTCGACTGGCCGGGCAACGTCCGCGAGCTCGAGAACGAGATCGCGCGCGCGGTGGCGCTGCTCGGGGCGGCGACGCGGATCCGCGGCGAGCACCTGTCGGAGAAGATCCGCGGCGCCGCGACGGTGGCGGTGCGCTCGATGGTGGCGCCGACGGCCCCGCTGCGGCGGCCGGTGCCGGTGCC
>JAIEPK010000435.1 GCA_019749875.1 Candidatus Binatia bacterium
CTCGCGGTCGAGCCGGCGAGCGACGGCGTGGTCGTCGGCGGTACGCGTCCGTTCCGCGCCGTCGCGACCTTCGCAGACGGCAGCGGCGGCGACGTGACCGCGACCGTGTCGTGGAGCAGCGGCACCCCGGCGATCGCGACGGTGAGCGCGGGTGGTGTCGCGACCGGCGCCGCACCCGGTACGACGGCGATCACGGCGACGTCCGGTGCGGTGAGCGGCAGCGCTCAGCTCACCGTTCACGCCGCTGCTCCGGGTGACACGACCGCGCCGATCGCGGTCATCACCGCGCCGGCGACGAATGCGGAGGTGACCGCGCCGACGAACGTCGTCGGTACCGCGAGCGATGCGAGCTTCGTCCGCTACGAGCTCGACCTGGCGCCGGCCGGCGACACCACGTTCACGCGGCTCGCGACCAGCGGCACGCCAGTGACCGGTGGAGTCCTCGGCGTGCTCGACCCGACGTTGCTCCTGAACGGCCCGTACGAGGTGCGGCTGCGCGTCTTCGACGCGGGCGGCAACGTGAGCGAGGCGCGCGCGACGTACCTGGTGACGCGCGAGCGAAAGGTCGGCCTCTTCACGATCTCCTTCCCCGACCTGAGCGTCGACGTGGCCGGTCTACCGATCACGGTGACGCGCACCTACGACAGCCGCGACAAGGGCCAGGGCGACTTCGGGATCGGCTGGCGGCTCGACGTCGGCACGCTTCGCCTGCGCACGAACCGGGTGCTGGGGACGGGCTGGACGACGCAGAACGCGGGCTTCAACGTGCAGCTCGTCGCACTCGACCAGCACTACGTGACGCTGACCTTGCCCGACGGCAAGGTGGAGACCTTCGACCTGCAGCTGTCGCCGACGGCGCAGCCGTTCTCGCTCGATGCGACCAACGTGGTCGGCTTCGCGGCGCGCCCGGGCACGCTCGGGAGGCTACAGGGGCTCGACAACGGGAGTCTGCTGGTGGTGCCGGCGGGGGCGGAGGTCGAGCTCTGGGACGACACGACGTTCGAGACCTACAACCCCCGGCGCTTCCTCTACACGACGGCGGAGGGCCGGCAGTTCGTGATCGACCGGCTGGGCGGCGTCGCGAGCGTGAGCGACCCGAGTGGCAACACGCTGACGATCGGGACCTTCGGCATCACCCACAGCTCGGGCAAGAGCGTCGTGTTCACGCGCGACGGCCAGGGCCGCATCACCCAGATCACGGACCCGGCCGGGCACGCGCAGCAGTACGACTACGACGCGGCCGGCGACCTCGTGCGCCACACGAATCCGGTCGGGAGCCAGACGACGCTCGAGTACGACTCGACGCACGGACTGCTCGACATCTTCGACCCGACGGGCGCGCGGGTGGCGCGCAACGAGTACGACGCGAGCGGGCGCCTGATTGCGACGACCGACGCCGAGGGCCATCGCATCGAGTTCACCCACGACCTCGGCGGCAGCCAGGAGATCGTCAAGGACCGCCTCGGCCACCAGACCGTGTTCACCTACGACCCGGTCGGCAACGTGACCAGCAAGACCGATGCGCTCGGCGGCACGACGACCTACGCGTACGACGCCCGCGGCAACAAGCTCAGCGAGACCGACCCGGCCGGGCGCACGGCGACGAAGACGTACGATGCGGCGAACAACGTGCTGACCTCGACCGACTTCGAGGGCAACACGACGACCTTCACCTACAGCACGTCGAGCCAGATCCTGACGGTCACGGACCCCGACGGGCGGGTGACGACGAACGTCTACGACGCGCAGCAGCGCGTCACGCAGGTGACCGATCCCGAGGGCGGCGTCACGACGTTCACCTACGACGCGGCGGGCAACGTGCTCACGTCGACCGATGCCCTGTCGCACACGACGACGTTCACGTACGACGCGTTCGGCCACAAGGCGTCGGAGACCGACCCGCTCGGGCGGGTGACGACGTTCACGTACGACGCGCTCGGCAGCCTCTTGACGGAGACCCACACGCGGACGCTGGCGGGCGGCGGCACGCAGACGCTGGTGACGCGCTACGAGTACGACGCGGCCGGGCGCGCCACCAGGACGATCGACGCCAGTGGCGGCGAGGTGCGCGTCACCTACCTGCCCAACGGCAAGAAGTCGACGGTGGTGGACGCCAACGGCCACACGACGACGTTCACGTACGACACGCGCGGGAACCTGGTCGAGACCGGCCTGCCGGGCGGCGGGACGGAGACCTCGACGTACGACGCCGAGGGCCACGTGCTCACCCGCACCGACGCCGACGGTCATACGACCGGGTTCGGCTACGATGCGCTCGGTCGCCAGACCACCATCACCAACCCCGACGGGACGACGATCGGGAAGACCTACGACGCGGTCGGCCGGCTCCTGACCCAGACCGACGAGCGCGGCCACACGACGACCTACGCCTACGCGGCGAACCAGCAGACGGTGACCGACGCCCTCGGTAAAATCACCGTCCATCGCTTCGACCACCAGCGCCGTCGCACGCAGATGACCGACGCGCTCGGCCACACGTTCGGCTACGAGTACGACAGCCGGGGCAACGTCACGCGCTCGACCTTCCCCGACGGGAGCGAGAAGACGGCGATCTACGACCTGCTCGGGCGGAAGACGTCGGAGACGGACCAGGCCGGCCGTACGACGCTCTTCGAGTACGATGCGGTCGGCAACCTGATCCGGGTGGCGGACGCCGAGGGGCAGGAGACGCTCTACGCCTACGACGAGGTGGGCAACCGGACGTCGCAGACGGACGCCAACGGGCACGTGACGCGGATGGAGTACGACGCGCTCGGCCGGGTGACCAGGCGCCTCCTGCCGCTCGGGCAGGAGGAGACCTTCACCTACGACGGCAACGGCAACGTGCTCGCCCACGTCGACTTCAACGGCGCGACGACGAGCTTCACGTACGACGGCGCGGGTCGGATGACGCAGAAGACGCCGCCGGGTGGCCCGGCGGTCGCTTACGCCTACACGCCGGCCGGTCTCCGCACGCAGGCGGGCGGTGACACCTACGACTACGACCTGCGCGGGCACCTGCTGACCGAGACGAAGGCGGGCGGCGCCGTCGTCACCTACACCTACGACGGGGCCGGCAACCGGACGTCGATGACGACACCGGCGGGCACGACGACGAGCACGTACGACGAGCTCAACCGTCTCGCCTCGGTCACCGATGCGAGCGGCACGACGGCGTACGGCTACGACGACGTCGGCAACCTCGAC
The DNA here is from genome assembly GCA_019749875.1 of Candidatus Binatia bacterium. Classification (GTDB taxonomy): domain Bacteria; phylum Desulfobacterota; class Binatia; order UBA12015; family UBA12015; genus VGTK01. Next base: position 3,208 of record JAIEPK010000435.1, read on the forward strand.
ACGACGACCTACCCGAACGGCGTGACGACGACCTACGCGTACGACGCGCAGAACCGCCTGGTCTCGATGACCAGCACCGGACCGGGCGGCGTGATCTCGTCGTACACCTACACGCTCGGCGCGGCCGGGAATCGCGAGCACGTGACCGAGTCGGGCTCGGCGACGACGGGCCGGGCGGTCTCCTACGTCTACGATGCGGTCTCCGCCTGACCGAGGAGCAGATCGACGAGCCGGGGACGGCCAACGACCTGACGATCGCTTACGTCTACGACGGCGTCGGCAACCGCCTGTCGATGGACCGGGGCGCGACGAGCACGACCTACACGTACGACGACAACGACCGGCTGCTCACGGAGACGACCGGGGCGGTCACGGCGACCTACACCTACGACGACAACGGCAACCTCGCGAGCCGGACGCAGGGCGCGACGACGGAGACCTACACCTTCGACGGCGAGAACCGCCTGGTGGATGCCACCACCGCGGCGGGCCCGGTGTCGTACACCTACGACGCCGACGGCATGCGGACGAGCAAGACGGTCGGCGCCGTGACGACGAGCTACCTGCTCGACAAGAACCGCGAGCTCGCCCAGGTGGTCGTCGAGACGACCGGCGCGACCGTCGTCACCTACACCTACGGCAACCAGCTCGTGAGCCAGTCGCGGCCGGGCGAGGGCACGCACTTCTATCTCGCCGACGGCCAGCTCTCGACGCGTCAGCTCACGAACGCGGCAGGCGTGGTGAGCGACATCTACACCTACGACGCCTTCGGCGTGGCGCTCGCCGCGAGCGGGACGACGACCAACAGCTACCAGTACACGGGCGAGCAGTTCGACCCGAACCTCGGCTTCTACTACCTGCGCGCGCGCTACTACGCGCCAGCGCAGGGCCGCTTCGTCGGCACCGACCCGGCCGAGGGCAACATCTTCGACCCGGTGTCGCTGCACCGCTACCTGTACGTCGCCGCGAGCCCGGTCGACAACGTCGACCCGACGGGCCGCGAGCTCACGCTGGCGCAGATCAACCTCGTGGTCACGATCGTCTCGGGGATCATCGCCGCCGCGGTCGGGTTCGGCGTCGGGTACGCGGTCTACCGGGCGACCAACAATCTGTATCTCGCCGTCGGGGTCGGCGTCGTGACGGCGGTGCTGGTCTTCGTGCTCCTACGCTCGGCCGGCCTCAAGGCCTTCGCCAAGGCCCCGCAGGTGATCATCCAGGCGGAGCAGGAATACGCCTCGCTGCAGTCGACCTTCCAGGTGGCCACGAATCGAGCGCTCGGCTCGGCGGGCAAGAAGGAAGCGCAGGAGCTGCTCGCAGCTCAGGTGAAGAAGCTGGCTCAGAATCCGCAGGTCGCGCAGGCGATGCTCAAGCTCTTGCCGAAGCCCGGCAGCCCGCAGGCGGCCCTCTTCATCAACTACCTTCGTCAGATGCTGACGGCGGCTGCCGCAGGGGCGGAGTACATCCCGCCCATCTTCTGACCCACAGTCGCGGGCACGACGGGTTCCCCGCAAGGCGCTCGACCTGATGGGACACATGGCCGGCGTCGAGTGTCGAGTGCCGACGCCGCCTGGGGCTTCGGCCGTCGCGCCGCACGAGCAGCGGTATTCTCGGGCGAACGCGGGGTCGGCGTCGTGAAGACGATCCAGCGGGGGCTGCCGGCGCGCGGGTGCCGCAGCGACATCCCGAGGCCCGCTCCGCGCGGGAGCCGCAAGGAAATCCGGCCAGCGCTCCGTGCGGGCCACCCGCGCGCGGCTCACTGGTTGGGCCGGGCGGGCCGGGGTCTCGACGATACGTCATTTGGCGTATCGACTCTGCAGGGCTTCTTGCCGGATTTTGGTGCGGACTGCCTGACGCCCGGGGCCATCTGCCATGAAGCCGCGTCCACCCAGCCTGATCCGACTCCAGCGCTCGCCGCTGACGCACCTGATCGCGCGGGTGCTGGTGCTGACGCTGCTGTCGTGGAGCCTGCCGTTCGACGCGGCGCTGCCGGGCCGTGCGGTCGCGCGCGAGACGCTGCCCCC
>JAIEPK010000559.1 GCA_019749875.1 Candidatus Binatia bacterium
TCGCGACGCTCGCGCTCGTGCTGCTCACCGGCGCCGTGCTCGCGGGCTGCAGCGGCGGCACGGTCTGGCGCACGAGCAAGCAAGCGCCCGTGATCCCGCTGCCGGACGATCTGGTCGACATCAAGAAGGTCGATCCGACCATCGTCGTCGACATGCGCTACGCGACCGCCGACAACTTCACCGGCCAGCAGATCTATCCGATCGCGAAGTGCTACCTGCGCCGCGACGTCGCCGACCACCTTCGAAAAGTTCAGCAGAACCTCCAGCAGCGCGGCCTCGGGCTCAAGGTCTGGGACTGCTACCGGCCGTTCTCGGTGCAGCAGAAGCTCTGGGCGATCAAGCCCGACACGCGCTACGTCGCGCGTCCGGTCGAGACCGACGGCGTCCCGACCGAAGGCTCGAAGCACAACCGCGGCGCCGCGGTCGACGTCACCCTGGTCGACTCCAGCGGCAACGAGGAGCCGATGCCGTCCGACTTCGACGACTTCTCCGAGCGCGCGCACCGCAACGTGCTGAAGGGCGTCAGCAAGCAGGCGCTGCGCAACATGCGCCTGCTGGAAGTGGCGATGGTGCGCGAGGGCTTCGAGCCGCTGCCGACCGAGTGGTGGCACTTCGACGGCCCGGGCTGGGACAAGTACGGCCTGTCGAACGCGCCGCTGCAGTAGCTCGACACGCTGCTGCGGCCGCGGCAGCGGCGCGCGCGCAGCGTCACGCGCGCGCGTCGCGAGGCGCTCAGAAGCGACCGGCCGCCATCGCGTCGCGCAGCTCCTTGAACTTGCGCTCGTAGTCGAGCTGCGTGCGCCGGATCACCTCGTAGGCTTCTTCCCGTCCGTAGACGTGCGTGATCTCGACGTGCGCCTTCTCCGGTCCCGGCACCTGCTTGTAGGTCAGGAAGTAGTGCCGCAGGCGCTCGACCAGCGCGGCCGGGCTCTCCTCGATCTCGAGCCAGTTGCCGTACACCGCGTCGCCCTGGAGCACCGCGATGATCTTGTCGTCGGCCTCGTTGCCGTCGAGCATGCGCAGCCCGCCGATCGGGATCGCGCGCACGAGGATGTCGCCGTGCGAGATGTCGCGCTCGGACAGCACGCAGATGTCGAGCGGATCGCCGTCGCCGACGATGCCCGGTCGTCCGGTCCGCTCCGAGCAGAACTTCCCGGTCTCGTCGCCGCAGTAGGTCTGCGGGATGAAGCCGTACAGGCTCGGGTAGACGTTCGAGAACTTCTGCGGCCGGTCGATCTTGAGATATCCGGTCGCCTTGTCGAGCTCGTACTTGACGGTGTCGGTCGGCACGATCTCGATGAACGCCGCGACCTTGCGCGGCGCGTCCTCGCCGATCGAGATGCCGTGCCAGGGGTGGCGCTGGTAGAGGAACGGCAGCGCGTCTTCGAGTCGGAAGGGCTTGCTCTCGGCCATGCTCGAGCCTTACCACCTTTCGGAAAGCGGAACGATGATCACCATCCTGTTCGTCCTCGTCATCGTCGCGGCGGTGGTCGCGATGGGTCTCAAGCGTCGCGCCAAGGCGCAGGCGCGCCGCGCGTCGTTCGCGGGACCGGGCAGCTCGCCGGAGGAGGCGATCGCGATCCGGTCGTTCGCCGACATGGACGACGAGCTGCGACGCCGGCACTGCCTGTGCGGCGCGCGCTTCAGCGTCGCCGGCGAGGGCACGCGCGACGCGGGCGGCCGCAGCTTCCGCGTCGCGCGCCTCTACTGCGACGAGTGCGACGAGTCGCGCGAGGTGTACTTCGACACCTCGACCTTGCTGCAGTGAGCCGGCGCCGGCCGCGCCGCGGTCACGTCACTCCGGCTCGACGTCCGCGCGCTTGACGCCGCCGCGCCGCATGATCTCCAGGATCGACTTCTGATCCGTCATGTACGGGTGCGTCGGCGACAGCTCGCCGGTGCGCGCGAAGATCGCGGTGAAGCCGACGACGGTACCGGGGTCGTTCAGGATCTGGCGGTCGTTCGCGAAGCGGATCACGCGCAGCGTGCCGTCGCGCTGCACGCCGGGCTGCAGCTTCTCGCCGAACGGCGGTGCGACCGCCCAGGCGCTGCGCGACTCCTCGAAGTCGTCCGCGCGCACGGTCGGCGCGGCGCCCGCGACGACCGATGCCGTCAAGAGCAGCAGCGCGCCGCGCTGCAGAGAGCTGCGGAAGAACCGGTCCTTCATCGTCGACTCCTTTGCTTGCCGTCTCGCCTTCGTGGAATCGGCGGTCGCGAGCAGGAGCATGAATGCGGACGGCGTCCCGGAGCGTTGGTCCTCTCTGCCTCCGAGCGTACGCCCAGCGCCGCGCCATCGGAACGCATGCGGGCCGCTGGAGCGCACTTTGCGCGCGTCGTGGAAAAGCGACTAGTGTCCGCGGAGCCGCCCGCAAAGAGGCGGCGCAGACCGGCGAACGAGGGAGCAATGGATGAGCTACGGCTACGCGGAGATCCTCTACGAGGCAGCGGACGGAGTGGCGCAGGTCACTCTGAACCGGCCCGACAAGCTGAACGCGTGGACGCTGTCGATGGGCGCCGAGGTCGAGCACGCGCTGCGCAGCGCCGACGCCGATCCCGACGTGCGCGTGATCGTCGTCACCGGCGCCGGCAAGGGCTACTGCGCCGGCGCCGACATGGACATGCTGGTCGGCCTGCAGGGCGGCGGCACGACGCTCGCGTCGCTGCCCGCCGACGCGCCCGCGCTCCCGCCGCTCGACGAGGACGTGCCGGCTGCTCTGCGCGGTCCGTACAGCTACCCGATGGCGCTCGCGAAGCCGGTGATCGCCGCGGTGAACGGCGTCGCCGCCGGGCTCGGCCTCTCGTACATGCTGTACTACGACATGCGCTTCGCGTCCGAGCGCGCGCGCTTCGGGACGATCTTCGCGCGCCGCGGGCTCGTCGCCGAGCACGGCAGCGCCTTCCTGCTGCCGCGCCTGGTCGGCATGCACAACGCGTGCGACCTGCTCTACTCGGGCCGCCTGATCGACGCGCAGGAGGCGCAGCGCATGGGCCTCGTCAATCGCGTGATCGAGCACGAGCGGCTCCTGCCCGAGGTCCGCGCGTACGCGCAGGACCTCGCGGCGAATTGCTCGCCGCGCTCGCTGAAGCTCATGAAGCGCCAGCTCTACGGCGATCTGTTCACCGACCTCGGTGCGTCGATCCGCCTCGCCGACCAGGAGATGGTGCGCTCGTTCGGCACCGAGGACTTCAAGGAAGGCGTCGCGTCGTTCCTGAAGCGTCGCCCGCCGCGCTTCACGGGACGCTGAGCGGCCGCGCGCACGAGCAGGAGCACCAGCGATGCTGACCCTCTACCAGTTCGAGATCTCGCCCTTCTGCGACAAGATCCGTCGCATCCTGAACGTCAAGCGCGTGCCGTACGCAATCGAGGAGGTGCCGCCGACCAAGACGCTGTCGGTCGTGCGCAAGCTGAACCCGGCCGGCAAGCTGCCGTTCCTGGTCGCCGACGGGGCCGTGGTCGCCGACTCGACCGACATCGCCTACTGGCTGGAGGCGCACCACCCGGAGCCACGCCTGGTGCCCGAGGACCCGCGCGAGCGCGGCCTCTGCCACGTGCTCGAGGACTGGGCCGACGAGAGCCTCTACTTCTACGAGATGCGGCTGCGCTTCACGCTGCCGAACAACGCGCGCCGCTTCATCCCGGAGCTGGTCAAGTACGAGGGCTCGCTGGTCCGGACGATCGCACCGTACGCGATGCCGTTCGTGCTGAAGAGCCAGGTGTCGAGCCAGGGCGTCGGCAAGCGCCCGCTCGACGTCGTCCTGCGCGACGTCGAGCGGCACGTCGACGCGCTCGCCGGCATCCTCGGCGACGGCGCGTGGCTGGTCGGCGACCGCCTGACGATCGCCGACGTATCGGTGTTCGCGCAGCTGTTCTGCATCCGCGCGAGCGACGAGGGCGGACGCATCGTCGCCGCGCGGCCCGCGGTCGCGGCCTGGATGGAGCGCGTCGACCGGGCGACCGCGCCGGGCGCGGCCGCGGCGGGCGCCGGCTCGGGGATGATGCAGTGAAGCTGCCCGCGCGCGGACGCTCGGCGGCGGCGATCCTCGACGATCTCGACGCGATGCAGGCGGAGGACGTCGACTGGAAGTCCGGGCGCGCGTTCAGCCTCGCCTACTACCCAGGACCCGACGTGTACGCGCTCGCGAGCGAGGCCTGCGCGCGCTTCCAGTCGAGCAACGCGCTCAACACCGCGGCATTCCCGAGCCTGCGCCGCATGCAGGCGGACGTCGTCGCGATGACGGCCGACCTGCTGCACGGCGGCAGCGAGGCGGCGGGCTTCATGACCTCGGGCGGCACCGAGAGCATCCTGCTCGCGGTGAAGGCCGCGCGCGGACGCGGGCTCGAGCGCGGTATCACGGCGCCGGAGATGGTCCTGCCGGCGAGCGCGCATGCCGCGTTCGAGAAGGCGGCGACGTACTTCGGCGTGCGCTCGGTGCGCGTGCCGGTGCGCGACGACTTTCGCGCCGATCCGCGTGCGATGGCCGATGCCGTCACGCCGGACACGGTCCTGCTGGTCGGCTCGGCGCCGCAGTATCCGCAAGGTGTGGTCGATCCGATCGCCGAGATCGCAGCCATCGCGGTCGAGCGCGGCGTCAATTGCCACGTCGACGCCTGCATGGGCGGCGTCACGCTGCCCATGCTCGAGCGCCTCGGGCACGCAATCCCGCCGTTCGACTTCCGTGTGCCGGGCGTGACGTCGATCTCGGTCGACCTGCACAAGTACGGCTACACCGCGAAGGGCGCGTCGGTGCTGCTGCACCGCAACAAGGAGCTGCGGAAGCACCAGACCTTCGTCACCGACAACTGGCTCGGCGGACTCTACGGCAGCTCCGGCATCCTCGGCACCAAGAGCGGCGGCCCGATCGCGGCAGCGTGGGCGGTGATGACCAACCTCGGCGAGGAGGGCTACCTGCGCTTGACGCGCGACGCGCGTGCCGCGACCGAGGCGCTCGTCGCGGGGCTGCGGGCGATCCCGGGGCTGCGCGTGCTGGCCGAGCCCGACGCGACGCTGCTGTCGTTCACCTGCGACGAGCCGTCGCTCGATGCGTTCGCGGACGGGTCACGGCGTGACCCGTCCGACGGACGACGGCCCGACGCGGACGCGGCGGGCCTTACGTTCGCGGACGGGTCACGGCGTGACCCGTCCGACGGACGACGGCCCGACGCGGATGCGGCGGGCCTTACGTTCGCGGACGGGTCACGGCGTGACCCGTCCGACGGACGACGGCCCGACGCGGATGCGGCGGG
>JAIEPK010000379.1 GCA_019749875.1 Candidatus Binatia bacterium
CAGCCGTAGGAGCCGCTCGGGACGCGCCACGTCCGGAGCGCGCTTGGCCGGCGTTGCGAGCGTCGCCCCCGCGTCGCGAGGCGGCCTCAGCTCGCCGTGCGCCGCGCCGCTCCGCGCGTGCGCCGTTCCGAGGGCCAGCACCAGCTGCAGCAGCAGTGCTGCCACGAGGCCCGGAACGACGACCGGTCTCGATCCTTGACGCACGTCCACGTCGTATCCGCACCGGTTCCGTGCGGCAATCCGTCGGGCACGATCGTGGCGTCGCGCGACGGCGCGGCCGGCGCGTGCGCGGGCGTCCGGCGGCTGCCGAAAATGCGAAGAGCCGGGGGTTTCCCCCCGGCTCTCCACTGCCGGCGCCGACGCCGGCGTCGGCGCCGACGCGCGAGGCTCAGGCGTCGTAGTACAGCGCGAACTCGTACGGGTGCGGACGGAGCCGCATCTCGCTCACTTCCTTGGTCATCTTGTAGTCGATCCAGGTCTCGATGACGTCCTCGGTGAAGACGTCGCCGGCGAGCAGGAACTCGTGATCTTTCTTGAGATTGTCGAGCGCCATCTCGAGCGAGTACGGCATCGACGGGACGTCCTTCAGCTCCTCCGGCGTGAGCGAGTAGATGTCCTTGTCGAGCGGCTGCTTCGGATCGATCTTCTTCTGGATGCCGTCGAGACCGGCCATCAGCATGGCGGAGAACGCCATGTAGCCGTTCGCGGTCGGATCGGGGAAGCGGACCTCGATGCGCTTCGCCTTCGGCGACGGCGAGTACATCGGGATGCGGACTGCCGCCGAGCGGTTGCGCGACGAGTAGGCGAGGTTCACCGGCGCCTCGAAGCCCGGCACCAGACGGCGGTACGAGTTCGTCGTCGGGTTGGTGAACGCGGCGAGCGCACCGGCGTGCTTCAGGATGCCGCCGATGTAGTGCATCGCCATCTCGGACATGCCGCCGTAGCCGTTGCCCGCGAACAGCGGCTTGTCGCCCTTCCAGATCGACTGGTGGACGTGCATGCCGCTGCCGTTGTCGCCGAAGATCGGCTTCGGCATGAAGGTCGCCGTCTTGCCGTGCTTCCAGGCGACGCACTTGACGATGTACTTGTACCACATCAGCGCGTCGCCCATCTGCAGCATGGGCAGGAAGCGCATGTCGATCTCTGCTTGACCCGCGGTCGCGACCTCGTGGTGCTGCTTCTCGACGCGGATGCCGACCGACTCCATGACGCGGCACATCTGCGTGCGGATGTCCTGCTGCGTGTCGCTCGGCGGGACCGGGAAGTAGCCTTCCTTGTTGCGCACCTTGTAGCCGAGGTTCGCACCCGCCTCGCCGCGGACGTTGCGGCCGGTGTTCCAGCGCGCTTCCGCCGAGTCGAGGTGGAAGTAGCTCTCCGACTGGTTGGTGTCGTAGCGGATCTCGTCGAGGATGAAGAACTCCGGCTCCGGTCCGAAGTAGGCGACGTCACCGATGCCCGTCGACTTGAGGTACGCCTCGGCCTTGCGCGCGATGTTGCGCGGGTCGCGCGAGTAGTCCTCCTTCGTGATCGGATCGACGACGTTGCAGATCGCGGTCACCGTCGGCTCGGCGGTGAACGGGTCCATGCGGATCGTCGTCGGATCGGGGATCACGAGCATGTCCGACGCATTGATGGGCTGCCAGCCACGGATCGAGCTGCCGTCGAAGCCGCTGCCGTCCTCGAACAGGGCCTCGTCGAACTCGCTCATCGGGATCGTGAAGTGCTGCCAGATGCCGACGAAGTCGAGGAACTTCAGGTCGGCCGCAACGGCATTGTTCTTCTTCGCGAACGCGATTGCCTCTTTCGGTGTCATCGCTCGTCACCCTCCACTGGTTTCACTCGACGTCACTGTGATCGTGCGGCCGCCCGCCGGGCTTCCTGCCGATCTACACGGATCTCGGCGGCCCCGGCCAACTGCCGGGTCCGCCCGATCGGAAAACACTGATGTGGGTTGGGCTTTTCGCTGCGCGCGGATCAGAGCGCTTCGTTGCCGCGCTCGCCCGTGCGGATGCGAACCACTTCGTCCACCGGCAGGACGAAGATCTTGCCGTCGCCGATGCGGCCGGTCTTGGCCGCCTTCTCGATGGTCTCCACCACCTGCGTGATCTTTTCGTCCGGGACGATGACCTCGAGCTTCACCTTGGGCAGGAAGTCGACGACGTACTCGGCGCCGCGGTACAGCTCGGTGTGACCCTTCTGTCGGCCGAATCCCTTGACCTCGGTGACCGTGAGCCCCTGCGTGCCGATCGCGCTCAGGCTCTCCTTCACTTCGTCGAGCTTGAACGGCTTGATGATCGCTTCGACCTTCTTCATGACGCTCCTCCGGGCAGGTGCCCTCTGTCATCGGCGAATCTCCGGAAGACTTCCCGGCTGCTCGCCAATCCCTCTGTTGTTGGTTCGTGCCGCCTCACTCCGCCACCGAGCCCAGCATGTAGGCACGCTCGCTGTGCTGACTCAGGTCGAGGCCGGCGAACTCGTCCTCGTCCGTCGCGCGTAGCCCGACCAGCACGTCCGTGACCTTGAGCAGGATGAACGCTCCGATGAAGCAGTAGACGAGCGTCGCGCCGACGCCGATCGCCTGCGTGACCAGCTGTCCGGGGTTGCCGTAGAGCAGCCCGTCCGCGCCGGCCGCGTTCACCGCCTTGGTGGCGAAGATGCCGGTCGCGAGCGCTCCCCACGTCCCACCGACGCCGTGCACCCCCACCACGTCGAGCGCATCGTCCGCGCCGAGGTGCTCCTTGAGCTGGATGCCGTAGAAGCAGATGATTCCGCCGAGAAAGCCGATCGCGATGGCGCCCATCGGCGTGACGAATCCGGCCCCCGGGGTGATCGAGACCAGCCCTGCGACGGCGCCGCTGGCCGCGCCGAGGACGGTCGGCTTGCCGCGCGTGATCCACTCGATGAAGATCCAGCCGAGCGTCGCCGCGGCAGCACCGGTGTTCGTGGTCACGAAGGCGTTGGCGGCGACGCCGTCGGCCGCGAGCGCACTGCCGGCGTTGAAGCCGAACCAGCCGAACCAGAGCAGGGCGGCGCCCGCGACGGTGAACGGCAGGTTGTGCGGCGGCATCGGCTCGTGGCCGTGGCCGATGCGCTTGCCGATCAACAGGGCGGCGGCGAGCGCGGAGATGCCGGAGCTGATGTGGACCACCGTGCCGCCGGCGAAGTCGAGCGCGCCGAGACCGCGGATCCAGCCGCCCACGCCCCAAACCCAGTGCGCGAGCGGATCGTAGATCAGGATCGCCCACAGCGTCGTGAACAGCAGGAACGCGCTGAACTTCATCCGCTCGGCGAACGCGCCCACGATCAGCGCCGGCGTGATCACCGCGAACGTGCCCTGGTACATCATGAAGGTCAGGTGGGGCAGGGTGGCCGCGTAGTCCGCATTCGGCGTCGCGCCGACACCCGAGAGTCCCAGGAAGTCCAGACCGCCGATGAAGCCGTTCTGCGTGGCGCCGAAGGCGAGCGTGTAGCCGAAGAGGATCCACTGGATGCTGATCACCGCCAGGCAGACCATGCACTGCATCAGCACGCTGAGCATGTTCTTCGCGCGCACCAGCCCGCCATAGAAGAGCGCGAGGCCCGGCGCGGTCATCGACATGACGAGCGCGGTCGCGACCATCATCCAGGCGGTGTCGCCCTTGTCGATGGTCGGCGGTGCGGTGGCATCCTGCGCCCACGCGGCACCGGCGAGCGTCAGCAGGGTGGTCCCGATCGCGGCGGCGATCAGAGCTGGGTGGATGGTCTTCCGGCTCGCCCCTCCGCGGGGCGGCGCTGCGATGGCGTCGGACATGGCTGTTCCCTCCTGTGGAAATCGCAGGTCGGAGCAAGGCCAGTGCCGCGGGCCGGGCGCGAAAATCCGTGGGTTTGCACGTTCGTTGCGCAGGCTTTGAGCCCACGAATTGAGCAGTGCCCAAATGGAAAGCATCACGATCGCGAATGGCGGGCCGGCCTCGAAGCGATCGCCGGTGGGGGCCTCAGTCGCGCTGGCTGCCGTCGCCGAAGCGCGGCTCGGTGCCGGCGCGGATGCGCGCCATGTTCTCGCGATGCCGGTAGAGGATCACGCACGACAGGGCCGCGATCGCCGCGGACACCTGCGGCGGATAGCCTGCGGCGACCGAGCCGAACGGCGCTGCCATGGCGGCACAGATCGAGCCCACCGACACCCGCCGCGTGATCCCGAACGACACGACGAACGCGAGCAGCGGGATCGGCAGCGAGGCCGGGGCGAGCGCCGCGATGGCACCGAGGGCGGTGGCGACGCCCTTGCCGCCGCGGAAGCGCAGCGTGGCCGGGAAGACGTGTCCCAGGACGGCGCCGAGCGCCGCGGCGATGGTCGCGTTGCGATCGAATGCCGGGTTGGCTCCGGGAAAGAGGTGCAGCGCGTCGGCGACCAGCACCGGCACGGCACCCTTCGCGGCGTCGAGCAGCAGCGTCAGCAGCCCCAACCCCTTGCCCGCCGAGCGCGCGACGTTGGTCGCGCCGATGTTGCCGCTCCCCGTCTGCCGTACGTCGACGTTCTTCAGGCGTGCGAGCAGCAGGCCGCTCGGGATGCAGCCGAGCAGATAGGCGGCGACGAAGATCGCGAGCAGCGCTGCGATCACAGCCGCAGCCGGACGTCGCGCCGGCTCGAGCGTCGCTGCACGCCGCGCCCGACGACGAAGCCCAGCAGCAGCGTGCAGCCCGCGACGGTGAACAGCACGATCGGCTCGTCGAGCCGCGGCGTCGGCGTCTCGATGCGCGCCGCGAGCCGCTCCTGCATCTCCGCCATGCGCTCGAGGCGCCGGTCGAGCTGCTCCTGCATCTGCGCCGCCCAGGGCGGCGGCTCGGCAGCGCGTGCGCCTTCGGCGAGCGCGCTGCGTACGCTCGCGACCTCCACGCGCAGCGCGTCGACCTGCTGTGCGAGGGTCTCGGTTCCGGTCGGCTGCGGCACCGCCGCCTCCGGCGTCGCCGTCGGCAAGGCGGCGTGCTCGTGCACCGTCGCCGCGACCGCATTCCCCCACCCGAGCCCGATCCACGCGAGCGTCACCACGCACCGCGCCCGGCGCCCGAACCTCCGCCTCGAGACGTCACCCCAGCCCAAAGTGCCGCGCCTATACCGTCCACCGCCCCCGAAGGCGAGACCGTCAGACAAAACCCCCGAAAACCGCGGCCCGCGAGCGCGCCCGGCACCGCCCCACCCGCGAGCGCGAAGCGCGAGTGGCCGAGGCGAAGCCGAGCCGGGGGAGTGAATCGCCGCGGCTCCGCCGCGG
>JAIEPK010000024.1 GCA_019749875.1 Candidatus Binatia bacterium
GCCCGCTCGGTCGCGGACGACCGGCGCGTCGTGCGCCGCATCGACCGGCGCGACGAAGCGGAAGCCGCGCCGCGGTACGGTCTCGACGTAGCGCGGCGCGCGCGCGTCGTCGCGCAGCGCGCGGCGGATCTCGGCGATCGACGCGTTGAGGACCTTCTCCTCGATCACCGTCCCGCGCCACACCGCCTCGATGAGCTCGCCCTTGGTGACGAGACGCCCCGGGCGCTCGATCAGGAGGCGCAGCACCGCCCACGTCTTCGGACGCAGCGCGATCGCCTCGGCGCCGTACCACAGGCGCTCGTCGTCGAGGTCGATGCGAAAGGCTCCGCAGCGCAGCACGGCTTCGAGAGCTTCCACGACGACCGACGGAATGCCACTCGACCGCGCCTGTGCGCAGGAGTCGCGGCACCGGTCCGACGGGGCGCGACGGTGCGGTGGAGCGAGGGGGTGCGCGGCCCCCTCGCTCCCGCACGTCAGCTGCTGCCCCAGCGCTCCTCGCTGAGGCCCCAGAACTTGGCGGCGTTGTCGCACACGATCTTGCGCCGCTCGTCCTCCGACACGTCGGCGAACAGAGCGTCGATCACGCGGCGCGAGTACGGCCAGTCGTTGCCGTGGTGCGGGAAGTCGGTCGACCACGACATGTTGTCGACGCCGACCTGATGCCGGACGCTGACGCCGCTGCGGTCGACGATGAAGGTCGCGAGCCAGTGCTCGCGGAAGTAGTCGCTGGGGACCTTCTTCAGCTTGACGCCGGCCCAGATGCGGTTCCGCCAGTAGCGATCGTCCGTCATCTCGAGGAAGTGCGGGATCCAGCCCACGCCCGATTCGACGGCGGCCATGCGCAGCTTCGGGAAGCGGTCGAAGATGCCCTGGAAGATGGTCTCGGTGATGAGCGGCATGGTCAGCGAGAAGGCCGTCGCACCGATCGCGACCGCCGCCGTCTTCGAGGCGACCGCCTTGGTCTGCTGCGCCGCGAGCAGGAGATGGATGCTCACCGGCATGTCGAGATCGGCCGCGGTCGCCCAGAACGGGTCGTCGTCGGGGCTCAGGTTGTCGCCGCCCGACGGCCAGGCCGAGATCGCGACGCCGCGGAAGCCTTCCTTCTTGGCGCGCTTCAGCTCCGCGACGGACGTCTCGATGCCGACGTTCGGCATCTGGAAGATGCCGATCAGGCGCTCGGGATCGGGCGCGCAGAAGCCGTCCTTGAGCCAGCGATTGTACGCCTGGATGCCGGCGAGGTGCGCGTCGCGATCCTTGTTCTTCATGAACGTCAGCATCGCGCGCTGCGGCGGGTAGAGCATCTCGGCGTCGACGCCGTCCTCGTCCATGATCTTGAGGCGCTCGGCGCCGTCGTAGCAGGACGGGTGGATGGTCTCGCCGTAGCGGGCACCGGTCCACTTGAGCTGCTCGGGGTGCGTCCCGACGCAGGTCACGAGGCCCAGCGGCTCGGGCGTCGTGGCGCCCATGTAGAGCCACGCGTGTCCGCCGCCGCCGTCGTCGACCAGCTTCGGTGCGGTATCGAGGTACTTCTTGTCGAGCCACTTGTCCCAGAGATCCGGCGGTTCGACCGTGTGGGAGTCGGCTGAGATCACTTTGTATTTGCGACTCGCGGCAGCCATGAGAGAGCTCCTCCTTCCGAGACGTCCTCTCTAGACCGAAGTCACCACCGCTGGCCAGACCCGTGCAATCGTTCGATCAAAACTGCCCCGTCTCGTTCTACGACGAGCGCTCCGCCGAGTACGCCGCCGCGTTCGCGACCCTGCTCCGCTCGGATCCCGACGGGACGCGCGAGCTTCTGCGCATGCTGCATGCGGTCATCGGTGCGCGACCGCGCACAACGCGCTGCGTCGACTGGGGCGCGGGAACGGGTCGGCTGACGCGCGAGCTGTGCACCCGGTTCGACACCGTCTATGCCGTCGAGCCGAGCGACGTGATGCACCCGCTGCTCGCGCAGGGGGCCCCGTCCGCGGTCCGCATCACCGGCTCGCTCGGCAAGGTCGAGCTGCCGGAGCGCTGCGGGATCGCCGTCCTGAGCCACGTGCTCTACCACGTGCCGGACCACCTCTGGGGCCCGCTCATCGTCCACGCCGCCCGCCAGCTCACCGACGACGGGGTGCTCATGGTCGCGCTGAAGCATCCCGACACCGGCTGCAACGCGATGCTGGAGTCGTTCGGCGCCGAGCGCTTCGACCTCTACCGCATCGCCGCGACGCTGCGGCACCACCCGGAGCTCAGCCTCGAGATGCGCTCCGCACCGGGCCGCCTGGTGACCGGCTCGCTCGACGAGACGCTCGAGGTCGCGCGCTTCATGCTGTGCGACCGCACGCCGGCCGGCTTCTCGCGGCTGCCGACGGAACGCGAGTTCGAGGAGTACGTACGCGAGGTGTTCTGGGACGAGGCGCGCGGGCGCGGCGGCTGGAACCTCGAGCAGGTGTTCGCGCTGGTGCGGCCCAACCCGGCCTGGACGCGCTGAGCCCGCCGGCGGACGGGACCCCTGCGGATGGACCGTCCGGCTTGACGCGCTCGGTGCGCGCCCTTTGACTCGTCCCGGAGAGGGTCTAAACGTGATCGTGGGCTCAGGCCCGCTCCACGGATGTCCACGTCGAGTGACGACATCGTCGCCCTGGGCGGCAACCTCGAGCCCGCGACGCTGCGCGAGGCGTACCGCAACGGCGTGTTCCCATGGCCGGCGGAAGACCTGCCGCTGTTGTGGTTCTGCCCGCGCGAGCGCGCCATCCTCGAGTACCGGCACCTGCACGTCGGCCGGAGCCTCGCGCGCGCGCGTCGCCAGACGCGCTGCACGTTCACCCTCGACACCGCGTTCGAGGACGTCATCCTGACCTGCGCGTCCGAGCCGCGGCCCGGCCAGGACGGCACGTGGATCACCGACGAGATGATCGAGGCGTACGTCCGACTGCACCGCCTCGGCGTCGCGCACAGCGTGGAGGCCTGGCTCGACGGACGCCTCGTCGGCGGGCTCTACGGCGTCGACACCGACGGCGCGTTCTCCGCGGAGAGCATGTTCTACCACGAGCCGTGGGCGTCGAAGCTCGCCCTCCTCCACCTGCTCGATCACCTCGCCGCGCGCGGCCTCGACTGGATCGACATCCAGGTGATGACGCCGCACATGGAGCGGCTCGGCGCGCGCAACATCACGCGCCGGGAGTTTCTCGCGCGACTGCGGCGCACGCGGGCGCTGGGTCTCGCGCTGTTCGACCCGTTGCCCGCCCACGCCTGACGCGATTCGCGCCCGCCCGGCGCCTACGCGATGCTGCCGAGCTGGGCGGCGGTCATGAGCCACTCCAGCACGGCCTTGCCGTGCGGCGGCAGCGTCGCCGACGCGATGCACGCGACCGCACCCTTCTTGAACCGCGTCTCCACACCGCCGCGCGAGCCCGTGAGCCAGAAGGACAGCAGCTCGCCGAGGTCGGGCTCGTGGCCGACCAGCATCACGTCGCGGCCCGCGTGCGCGCCGTTGAGCAGGCGGGTGAGCGCGCGCTCGTCGACACCGGGGGCCAGCAGCTCGCAGGTCTCGATCTCGAGCTGCGGCAGCGCCTCGACCACGATCGCGGCGGTCTGCTGCGCGCGCACCAGCGGGCTCGCGAGCAGGTGGACGGGTGCCACACCGAGGGCGGCGAGGCCGCGCGCGGCACGCTTCATCTTCTTCCGCCCCTCGGCGGTGAGCGCGCGATCCTCGTCGCGGCCCGACGGCGACACGTCCTCCGCGATCGCGTGCCGGACGATGTAGATGCGGCGTTCGTTCATGCTTCGGTCCTCGTGTGCAGCAAGTACATTTTTCGCGCCCGGCGGCTCGTGCGCGCTTGCCTGCCGCCGCCGCCGGCGTGACGGAGAGGCATGTCGCTTCCGCACGCGATCCTGGGCGTCCTCGCCACCGGACCGCGCCACGGCCGTGCCGTCGCGCGATCGCTCGCACACCGGCTCGACGGCCTCCGCCCCGTCGGCGCCGGTCAAGTGTATGCGACGCTGGGACGTCTGACCAGGCGACGTCTCGTCACCGCGGCGGTCGACGCGATCCGCGACGCGCACGGCGTTCCGCTGCGCACGTACGCGCTCACCCCCGCCGGCGAGCGCGCGCTGCGCCGCTGGCTCGAGCGCGCCGAGGTCGACCCGGAGGTCGCCGACGGCTTCGTCGCACGTCTGCTCGTGCTGCATGAATTGGGTGACGCAGCCGGCACCGCGCGGCTGGTCGCCGCGCGACGCGCACGGCTGGTCCGGTTGCAGGCTGTCGCGGCGGCGCGCCCGTTGCCCGCGATCGGGCACGACGCGGCACACGATCCTCCGTGCGGCGACGAGCGCGCCGCCACGCGCGACGTTGCCGGGCTGGTGCGCGAAGCCGCGTTGCGGCTCGTCGCGACCGAGCTCGCGTGGCTCGCCGACGTCGAAGCGCGGCTGCTACCCGCGCGCCCGCCTGCAGCGCGTACATGTTCTTCGACCGACGCTTGACGCCCGTTGCATGAACTTCGCCCGAGCCCCTTCCCCGCCGCGCGAGCCCGCCGTAGGGCTCGTGCATGGAGCACACCGATCATCCGCCGCACGCGCGCGATACCGCGGGCAGCCTCGGCCTCGAGCGCTTCTGCGTCGCTCTCTGCCACGACCTGCGCGGTCCGGTCGCGACCGCGGGGGCCGCCCTGCACCGGCTGTCGCACCGCTTGCCGCACGAGATCGGCGAGCTTCCGCATCTGATCGAGATCGCCCGCGAGAGCATCGCCAAGGCCGACGAGCTGCTGACGTCGCTGCCGGCGCTGCTCGCACGGGAGGCCGAGGCGCGGCTCGACGCGGTGGCGCTCGACGCCGTCGTGGCGACCGTCCACGACGACGTCGGGGTCGAGCTGCGCCTCGCCGGTGCCGCGCTGGAGGTCCGTGGGCGCCTGCCGGTCGTGCTCGCCGACGCCGAGCGACTACGCGTCGCGCTGCGCAACCTGGTGCGCAATGCCCTGCAGCACCGTCGTCCCGACGTCGCGACGCGCATCACGCTGCGCGCCTGGCGCCGCGGCGCGACCTGGACCTTGACGCTGTCCGACAATGGCGCGGGCATCCCGCGCGGCGAACGGGCACGCGTGTTCGCGCCGCTGCAGCGCGGCACCGGTGCGAGCGGTGCCGGCAGCGGGCTCGGCCTCACCATCGCACGCCGCGCGGTGGAAGCCTGCGGCGGCACGCTGACGCTCGGCACGCGACCCGGGACCGGCACGAGCTTCGCGATCACGCTGCGCGGCGCGCCGGCACCGCGCGCCCCCGCGGCGCTGCCGCCGGCAGCACCG
>JAIEPK010000171.1 GCA_019749875.1 Candidatus Binatia bacterium
CCGTCGTGCGACGCGCGCAGGGCCGCGGCTGTCGCGCTCCTTCGTCACCCGGCGCCGCTCGTGCCGCTGCCGCTGCCCGAGCCGCTGCGCGTGGTCGTCGCGGCGCGCGCGCGGGCCTTCTCGACGACTTCGGCCGGCACGGGCTCCATCCATGCCATGCCGCGCAGCAGCAGCGACGGCGCGAAGAAGCGCAGCAGATGCGCCGACACGAGCTGCGCACTGAAGCGCGGCACGACGCGCTCGTGAATTCTTTTCTCGATCACCTCGAAGATCGCGTCGGTCACGATCTTGGGCGGGTACTTGGGGCCGTTGTAGCCGCTCGGGGTGTCGTCCTTGCCCCAGATCTCGGTATCGATCGGACCGGGCACGACCAGCGCTGCATGGATGTTCGAGCCGGCGAGGTCGCTCCACAGGCCCGCGGTGAAGCCGTCCATCGCCGCCTTCGCGGCGGTGTAGGGCGTCTCGCGCGGCGGCGCGACCTTGGCCGCCATCGACGACACGTTGATCACGTAGCCTTCCCCTTGGCGGAGCATGTACGGGAGCGCCGCCAGCGTGGTCCACACGCAGGCCATGAAGTTGACCCGCATCTGCAGGTCCATGTCCTCGGGCGTCACGTCGTAGATCTGCTTGTGGACGGGAATGCCGGCGTTGTTGATCAGCACGTCGAGCCGTCCGTGCCGTCCGACCGTCTCGTGCACCACACGCTCCGCGAAGGCCCGCTCGCCGAGGTCGCCGGCGAGGTAGCTCGCGTCGCCGGCATGGCGGCGGCACTCGTCGGCGAGCTCCTGCAGGAGCTGCTCGCGTCGCGCCACGCCCACCACGATCGCGCCGCGCTGCGCGAACGCGACCGCCGCGTCGCGCCCGATGCCCGACGACGCTCCGGTGATGACGACGACCTTGCCGCGATAGTCCATCGGTTCCTCCCGTTTCCTTCCGCCGCGCATTGACGGGACGCGGCCGACCCGCGTAATTAGGCATCTGGCCAGCAAAGGAGCAAGCCCCGCCGCGCCGGCCGGAAGGAGCCCCCGTGTCGAAGTCCATGAGCCCGCTCGCCGCGCGCGACGCGGCACACTTGATCCACCCGGTGACGCCGCCGCGCGAGATGACCACCGACGGTCCGCGCATCGTCGTCGAGGGGGACGGCGCCTACGTCACCGACGATCGCGGGCGGAAGCTGATCGACGGCTTCGCGGGGCTGTGGTGCGTCGCGGTCGGGCACCGGCGGCGCGAGATCATCGAGGCGGTGACGCGACAGATGGAGACGCTCGAGTACTTCACGACGTTCCACGGCCAGTCGACGCCGCCCGCGATCGAGCTCGCGGAGAAGGTCGCGTCCATGTTCCCGCCCGAGTACGGCCTGAACCACGTGATGTTCGGCTCGGGCGGCTCGGAGGCGAACGAGACCAACTTCAAGCTGGTGCGCCTCTACTGGTCGCTCAAGGGCGAGGAGCGCCGCAAGACCATCGTCGCGCGTCACCACGGCTATCATGGCTTGACGCTCGCCACGATGAGCGCGACCGGCATCATGCCGATGCACTGGAACTTCGGCCCGGAGCCGGCGGGCTTCGCGCACATCCCGGCACCCTACTGCTACCGCTGCGAGCTCGGTCTCACGTACCCCGAGTGCAAGCTCGCGTGCGCGCGCGCGCTCGAGGAGATGATCGAGCGCGAGGGCGCCGACACGATCGGTGCCGTGATCGCCGAGCCGGTGATCGGCGCGGGCGGCATCATCCCGCCGCCCGCCGACTACTTCCCCGCATTGCGCGCGATCTGCGACAAGCACGGCATCCTGCTGATCCTCGACGAGGTCGTCACCGGCTTCGGGCGCACCGGCACGATGTTCGGCTTCCAGCAGTGGGACGTGCGTCCCGACATCGTGACGCTCGC
Organism: Candidatus Binatia bacterium; assembly: GCA_019749875.1. Lineage (GTDB taxonomy): Bacteria > Desulfobacterota > Binatia > UBA12015 > UBA12015 > VGTK01. Next base: position 1,888 of record JAIEPK010000171.1, read on the forward strand.
GAAGGGCATCACCAGCGGCTACCTGCCGCTCGGCGCGTCGGTGGTCGCGGACCACGTGTGGGACACGATCGCGAGCGGCCTGCCGGGTCCGATGCCGTTCAACCACGGCTTCACGTACTCCGGCCACCCGACCTGCTGCGCCGCGGCGCTCGCCAACATCGCGATCATCGAGCGCGAGGACCTGCCCGCGAACGCGAAGGAGATGGGCGCGTACCTGATGGGCCGCCTGCGCGAGCTCGAGCGCTTCGAGTCGGTCGGCGAGATCCGTGGGATGGGCCTGATGATCGGCATCGAGCTGGTCGCGGACAAGGCGACCAAGCGCGGCTTCACCATGCCGCACACCGCGTGCACGCGCGTCGAGCACGAGGCGTGGGAGCGTGGCCTCTACTGCCGCGCGCTCGGCATCGAGTGCGTCGGCATCGCGCCGCCGCTCGACCTCGACCGCGCGACCGCGGACCGCATCGTCGACATCCTGATCGAGTCCTTCGCCGCGATGGAGGCGGAGCTGATGCCGGCCGAGCGCGCGCGCACCGCCTTGCTCGAGCGCGCGCGCGTCGAATCCGTCGAGGAGTTCTTCTCGAGCACGCTGCAGGAGCGCTTCGATCCCGCGCAGGCGGAAGGCGCCGACGTGCTGGTGCAGTTCGCGCTCACCGGCGACGGCGGCGGCTGCTGGCTGGTGCGCGTGCGCGACGCGGCGATCGTCGTCGAGCGCCTGGCGGACGAGGGCGGCGACGCGCGCTGTACCGTGCGGGCGAGCGCCGAGGACTATCTGCGCATCGTCAACGGCGAGCTGTCCGGCCCCGACGCGTTCACCGCGCAGCGGCTCGCGCTCGACGGCGATCTGAACCAGGCCGCCGCGCTCGCGACCCTCGGGCTGATGTGAACGGCGCGGGCTCGCCGCCCGTCGGATGAGCACGCGCGGGGCGTCTGCATCGCCCCGTGATCGGCGAAGCCGTCTCTCAGCCCGCGAGCATCATCCAGACGCCGAGCGCCGCGAGGAAGCCGAGTGCCAGCACGCGCTCCGCCACCGCGTCGACCGTGCGGCCCGGGCGCGCGTTCAGCGCGTCCGCGGTCATGGGTCCTGCCGTCATCGTCGAGTTCGCCTGCACCATTGAAAACTCCCGCGCCCGGCGCGTGCGAAACCCGTGCCAGCCGCCATCGTCGGCCTTGCGGCCTGCATCGGCCGGATTCATCGCAGCGCTCGGAACGCCATCAGCGTCCGATTCGTGGATTCGGGACGGACGCGAGGCCGGCGGCGCGACGCCGCGGCAGCTCGTCGGGCCCGACCACGTGCCCGCCCGGGCGTGCGTCGTTGCGCAGGATGCGCCGCACCCGCCGGCACGTCGCCCAGACGTCGTCGACCACCGATGCGTCCTCGTTGCCGACCAGCCGCGCCACGCCGATGCGTCTCGCCGCACCACCGTCGCCGCGCTCGGCATGGTGGAACGAGAGCATGCTCGCGAGCTGCATGCCGTGCCGGTCGCACACCCCGAGCAGACGCCGGACGATGTCCTCCTCGCGGTCCATCTCGAACGAGACGCGCAGGCCGACCTCGTCGCAGCCGGTCATCTCCAGCAGAACGTCGAGCAGGTCGCTCTCGGTGATGATGCCGACCAGCGCGCCGTCGCGCAGGACCGGCAGCGCGCCGATCTTGTGCTTGCGCAGGAGCCGGGCGGCGTCCTCGATCGGCGTGTCCGGCGTGGTGGTGTGCACGGCGGGCGACATGATCGAGCCCACGAGCGGATCCTCGGCGGCGGGCCAGTGCGTCGCGGTGAGCGGGTGGAAGCCGGCGGGGCAGGCCTGCCACACGTCGTGCGACGACACGATGCCGAGCAGCGTGCGACCTTTCGAGCCGGCCGCGGTCACCGGGACGCGGCGGACGTGCTTCACCGCCATCAGGCGGGCCACCTGCGAGAGACGCGTCGCCGGCTCGACCGTGATCGGGTCGGGCGTCATCCACATGCCGACTTCCACATCCTCCGATCGACCTTTTCGGCGGCCGGGATGAGCCCGGGGGACGGGGCACGGCGCCGGCGCGTGCAGAAATTCTCTTGACCGGAGCGTGCCGCTCCCCGACCCTCGGGCTCTTCTCCTGCCCCGACGAGGGCGCCCGCGACGGAGCGCGGACGCCACCTCCCGCCACCGGTACGATTCTCTTTCTCCTGCGGAGATCGACGAGAATGAAGTCGAAGTGCGTCGCTGTGTGTGCCTTGCTGTGCGGGCTGCTCGGGATCGCCGGACGAGCCGCCGCGGCACCGGTGCAGTGGAAGGTCGAGGACGGCGGCAACGGACTTCTACAGCGTGATCGGCGCGTCGCGCGGCATCTCTTGGGCTGACGCCAACGCCGCGACGGTCGCGCGCGGCAGCGGTTGGCACCTCGCGACGATCACCTCGGCCGAGGAGAACGCGTTCGTCTACGGCCTCGTCGCCGGCAAGCCGCAGTTCTGGAAGTGCTGCAAGGGCCTGGTCGTGACCGGCCCCTGGCTCGGCGCAAAGCGCGCAGGGTCGGGCGGCGCTTTCGGCTGGGTCGACGGCGAGGCGCTCTCGTACACCAACTGGGCCGACGGACAGCCCGGCCAGGGGGATCGCATCACGCTGTCCGCGACGGGCGTCGCCGACAGCCCGCAGTGGGCGGCCTCGGCCGGCACGCGCTCGGACGTGGTGTCGTACGTCATGGAGACCGAGCAGGCCGAGTCCATCGTGGCGGTGGTCGAGCAGCCGAGCTGCCTGGGCGCGGCGGGCATCTCCGACATCCGCGGCTTCGCCTACAGCTCGATCAACGGCATCTCGCTCGACCGCGTCGTCGGCGTGACCTTCGATCGCGGCACCCCGAAGGAATCGCGCGCCGACCTCGCGTGCTGCTCGAGCCGTGCCGACGTCCATGCGGTCGATCCGGTGGCGCCGGTGCGCAGCGGCTTCTCCGGCGTGTTCAACTGGTGCCTGCTGACGCCCGGCAAGCACACGATCAGCTTGCTCTTCGAGAGCAACAGCGGGCAGACGCTGACGCTGACGCGCGAGTTCCTCTCGCGCTGCGAGCACGCGAACGACGCCTTCCTCACCGCGGGCGAGTTCGACTGGGACGCCGGTGCCGACGCGTGCGTGGCCGGAGCCGGCGGAACGCTCGTCTGCCGCACGAAGAAGGAGATCTGCAACGGCCAGGTGCGCTACCGCTGGGACCAGGCGTCGCAGGCGCTCGTGCTCGACAGCAACTGCGTCGCCGACGCGAGCAATCCGCCGCCCCCGCCGGACTGCAGCGATGCCGTCACCTACGAGGTCGGAACGTCGGACTGAGCGCACCTACGAGGTCGGAACGTCGGCCTGAGCGCGCGCATCACGGCCGCTCGCGCGATGCGAGCAGCGTCGCGCCGGCGGCCGGCGGCGCTGCGTCCGCGACCCGCACCTCGTAGAGCTCGCGCAGCCGCGCCAGGCCGCGT
>JAIEPK010000449.1 GCA_019749875.1 Candidatus Binatia bacterium
CTTCTCGTTCGACGACATGGTGGAAGACGTCTTCGGGTTGAGCCTGATCGTGACGCACGGCACGCACTGGGTGCGCTACGAGCAGGACGGCACGGTGGTCGAGGGCGACGCGGCGGCGGTCGCCGACGGCATCGTGCTGGCCGAGGTCGCGTCCCTGCTCGCCGTTCCGGGCGCGACGGCGGCAGCGCCCGCGCAGCTCGGCGGCATCACGCGCGACGGCGTGACCGTGGTGCTGCCCGCGGGCTTCCCCGCCGGCGGCGCGAGCGTCGTTCTCGCCGCCGTGTTCGACGGCGACTCGTTTCTCAGCAACGCGCTCACGGTGACGGTCCCATGAGGCGCCATCCCGTGCGACGCGCGACCCGCGTGGCGCTCTGCGCCGTGCTCCTGCTGGCGACGACCGGGACCGCGCGCGCCCAGCTCGCGGTGTTCGACGGCGACCCGACCGACGGCGTGACCGGGGTGCCGTTCAGCATGCTGCCCGGTCTGCCGCTCGTGCTGCCGGGTCCCGACGGCAAGTACGGGACGCAGGACGACGTGCTCGATACCGACCTGTCCGGCGACATCGACGTCGTGATCCGCACCGGCGGTACGTTCACCGGCGGCGCGATCCCGGCGCCGCACGCGAGCGTCGCGGGTGCCCCCGCGGTCGCGCCCGGCGGGCTCCGCATCGGCGTCGGCGACGAGGCGACGTTCCAGGTGATCCTCTCCGACGGCCTGCCGCCGTCGCTCTACGGCAACGCGATCCTCGACCACGACCTCGACCTGCGCGGTACGCTGGTCTTCGCCTACGGCGACCTCGACGGGGACGGCTTCATCGGGCCGCGCGCCGCCGACGGCGACGACGACCTGCAGATCGAGCGCCAGGAAGTGCTGGCTCCGGTCGGGCGCACGGTCGGTGCGCTCTCGGGCGGCGTCGCCGCAGGCACGATCGCGACCTCCGTCGGTGCACCGGCGAGCGTCGGCGGGCTCGGTGTCGTGCTGTCGGCCGGCGTCGCGACCGGATCGCACGCCTACCTCTTCGAGGACGGGCCGTGGATCTCGACCATGGCTCCCGCGATGTTTCCGCTCGAGCAGGCGAAGATCGTCGGCGGCGAGCCCGGTCAAGCAAATCCGGACCCGCTCGGCATCGTCGATCTCGAGCTGTCGGACTCGTCGCTCTACATCCCCGCGACCAACGCGCCGACGCTCGGCTCGGCGTATGCGATCCCCCTCGATGGCTCGAGCCCGACGGTCGACCTGCTGCGCAGCGAGACCGGGGATGCGACGCGCGCCGTGTTCGTCGCACCGCTCGATCGTGCCACCTTCGTCGCGACCGCGCAGCGCCGCGTCGTGCCCTCGGTCGACGAGAACGGCGCGCGCGCGCTCGCGGAGCACGTGACGCAGCTCACGCTGCCGTGCGACGGCGACACGAGCCATGCGTCGCTGGCGCTGATGCCGGCCGACCTCACGGCGAACCCCGCCGATCCACCGCCGGGCGGCCTCACGGTCGTGCTGCAGGCGTCGCCGCTGCTGCGCATCGCGAGCCCCGACACCGACGGCGATCCGTCGCGCGAGGAGATCGCGTTCGCCGACGCGAGCTGGGTGCGCGTCGAGATCGACGACGCCGGCCAGCCGCTGATCGAGCCCGCGCTGCAGCACGTCTTCGTGCTCCGTGACGGCGTGCCGGTCGAGGTGCTGGGCGTCGAGCTCCAGAGCGCAACGGTCGGTGCACCGTCCGTGTCGCGCACCAAGCTCGTGCTCGACAGCGTGCCGTCGCGCGACCGTCTCGTCGTCGAGGCGACGTTCACCGCGGACCCGGCGCTCGATCTCGCGGCGCTGCCGTTCGCGCTGCGCGTGAGTGACGCGAGCGGCACGATCTTCGAGCGCTTCCTGCCGGCGGGCACCCTGGTGCCGAACGCCGACGGGCGCGTGTTCCGCTTCCACGACCGGGCCGGCTCGGGCTCGCCGAAGCTCGCCCACCTGTCGATCCGGCGCTCGCTCGACGATCCGACGCAGCACAAGCTGCAGCTGCGCGTGCGTCGTCTCGATGCCGGTGCGCGCACGCCGGCGGTGCCGTCGATCCGCCTCGAGATCGCCGCGGCGACGCTCGGCTTGCGCAGCGACGTCGCCTGCGTCGCCGGGGCGCACCGCGCGGTTTGCGCGACGCCCTGAGCGTCGCACGGACGTGCCCCGTCGCCGGTCGTCGCGTCAGCCGGCGACGGCGAGGCGGATGCGGAACGTCGTGCCGCGGCCGGCGGCCGTGGTGACGTCGATCGTGCCGCCCTGACGCTCGATCAGGCGTTTCGCCATCGCGAGGCCGACGCCGGTCCCCGATCGCTTGGTGGTGAAGAAGAGCTCGAACACGCGCCGTGACGTCGCCTCGTCCATGCCGGGTCCGTCGTCGGCGACGTCGACCCTTGCCGCGGCGCGCCCGTCGTCGAAGCGGTCGAGCGACGCGTGCAGTGCCACGTGTCCACCGCCGCCGCCGAGCGCCTCGAAGGCATTGACGACGATCGTCTCGAGGCACTCGCGCAGCGCGTGCGCGTCGAACAGCGTGTGCGCCAGCGCAGCCCGCGCATCGTCGTCGACGGTGAGAGCGAGGGTGATCGCGCCCGGAGCGCGCTGGCGCAGCTCGTCGGCGAGGGTCGCGAGGAGAGCACCGAGGTCGCCGGGGTGCACCTTCACCTCGAGCGGGCGCGCGATGTCGAGCACGGAGCGCACGCGACGCTCGAGGCGGTCGGACTCGGCGATGATGTCGGTCATCGTCGACGCGAGCTGCGGGCGGTCGCCGAGGTCGTCGCGTGCGAGCTCGGCGAACAGGCGGATGCCGGCGACGGGATTGCGGATGCCGTGCGCGAGTGCGGCCGACATCTCGCCGATGGCCGCCAGACGCTCCGCCTGCACCAGCTCGTCGCGCGTGCGGCGGATGATCTCGTAGGCGCGCGCGTTGGTCAGTGCCAGCGCCGCCTGGTGGGCGAGCGTGTGCAGCAGCTGCATGTCCTCGTCGGAGAACAGCGCGCCGGAGAGCTTCTCGCCCACGACCAGCACGCCGAGCGGCTTGCCCTCGAACTGCAGCGGCAGCAGCAGGCGGGCACCCGCCGCATCGGCGAAGCGCAGCGCGCCCGCGAGCGCCGCGTCGCTGCCGCCCGACGCGTGCTCGAGCCGGCGCACGGGACGGGCCAGGGTCGCGATCCGCGCCAGCAGTGCCGGGTCCGCGTCGAGCAGGGCGAGGACGCGGGCCGCGTCCTCGGGCGGGCGCGCGTACGCCTTCGGCGGATCGTCGTCCTCGATCATCACCAGCACCGCCCAGGCGACCGCGACGTCGTCGACCAGCGTCGCGAGCACGGTCGCAGCGATCCGGTCCGATTCCAGGTACGTCGTCAGCGCGCGGCTCGTCGACTCCACCGTGCCGCGGTAGTCGTAGCGCTGCCGGTAGAACAGCCGGTCCACCGTACGCTGGATGCGCTCGCGCAGCGGGTTCAGGAACAGCATCATCAGCAGCACGTAGAGCGGCACCAGCACCGACGGCAGCCGGTGGCCGAGCCACAGCTCGCCGGTCACCACGAAGCCCGCGTACGAGCCGAAGACGATGACGGTGAGTGCCGCGTACGACAGCCCGAGGCGCAGGTAGCGGTCGACCGCGAACAGGTCGTGGCGTGCGACCGCGTAGCCGATCGACAGCGGGAAGAGCAGCAGGAAGGGCGTCAGCGCGTTCATCGGAATGGTCGCGCCCAGCGCCAGGATCGCGATCAGGCCGAGCGCCGGGATCAGGGCCGCGAGCACGACGCCGGCGAGCACCACCTGCACCTGCTGGCGCGCGAGCGGGTTGCGCGAGCGCACCAGCGTCGCGACCAGAGACACCACCGCGAGCAGACCCGCGAGCGCCGCGAGGCCGTACACCAGGTCGTTCGCGACCAGGTGCGCTTCGGGATCGCGGTCGAGCAGAACGTTCTGCGCGACGCCGAGGGCGAGAAAGGCCGCGTACAGCAGCGGCCGCAGCCAGGGCCGGGCGCGCACGAAGCGGCGCGGCTCGGGAAAGCTCATGCCGAAGTCGAAGAGCGTCGCCGGCACCAGCGATTCGACGAGAAAGTACACCCGCTGCACCCAGCCGGCCGAGAACAGGTCGAGCGCCAGGACCAGCATCAGACCGGCGCTGCCGCTCAGCATCGCGCCCGCGCGCGCCGCGACGTCGCCCGGCCGGAACACCTCGATCACCAGCGCGGTCGCGAGCAGGACCATGCCCTCCAGCAGGTACGGCAGGTAGACCGGCAGCAGGTCCCGCCAGCGCCAGCGCGAGGTCGGCACGCGCACCTCCTGCGTCTCGTCGTCGCGCGCGAACGTGTACGTGACGACGGTTCCCGGCGGCAGCGCGCCGATGCGGCGCCGCAGCTCGGCCGCGTCGGCGACCGGCGCGCCGTCGACGGTGCGCAGCACCGTGCGCATCGGCACGCCCGCCTGCATGCCCGGCCAGTCGTCGGCGCCGATCGAGGGCACGACGAGGTTCCGCCACACGACGAAGCCGGGTGACGCCCGTCCGACGAGCATCGTGGTCGACGCGACGGCGACCACGACGGCGGCCGCGAAGAGCACCACCAGTGCCTCGAAGACGAGCCTGTGTGCGCGGTTCGGGAAGCGCTCCAGCACGTTCGCGTTTGCCTCGGCGAGGGAGTCGAGCGCCCCTCGGTCCACGCGGCGGACTCGGCGCGAGAACCGCTGCCGCGCGTCGTTCGCTCCACCGTGCTGCTCGTGTGCGCGGGGTCGCGGATCGCAGGTAGCCCAAGCGCCCGTGGCGCACAACGTCCGAGCCGCGTGCTGCCGCCCGGCGACGCCGGTCGGGCCGCGGCAGACCGGGGTCGATCGCCGATCTCGGCTGCTGCGTGTCCGACGCTCACCCCGTCGTGGTGTGCGCGACGTGGATCGGTGACGCCAGCAGGCGAGCGAAGTCCGCGGGCGTGTCGACGTCCTGCGCCGCCTCGGGGCAGTCGACGAGCACGGTGTCGTCCGCATGCGCGCGCAGCAGCGGCTTGCAGCCCGTGGCCCCGTCGAGGGCGAGCAGCGCGGGAAGGAGCGCGCGTTCGAAGCACGCCGGCACGCCCGCCGTCCCCGCGTAGCGCGATGCGGCGATCGCCTTCCCGGCGTCGCGTCGTGCGGTGAGCAGGCGGCGCAGCGCCTCGGGACCGACCAGCGGCTGGTCGGCGAGCGTGATCAGCACCGCGTCCGCCGCGCAGCCACCGGCGCCGGCCCGGCGGTGCGCTCGTTCGTCGCGGCGCTGCAGCGCCGCGACGCCGGCCGCGATCGAGCTGCCGATGCCGCGCTCCCAGACCGGATGCACGACGATCTGCACGTCGAGGCCGTG
>JAIEPK010000288.1 GCA_019749875.1 Candidatus Binatia bacterium
GCGACGGCGAGACTGCCCGTCGCTCGGCACGGTGTGCCGACCCGGCGGCGCCGCGGCAAAGCGCATCACGACGGAGCTCCCGGCGCCGGTGTCCGGTCGTCGATCGCCGCACCGCGCGAGGCCGTCGACGCGGCGGCGCGAGCGATGCCGAGGCGCTGCATCAGGCTCTGCAGCGTGGTGCGCTTGAGCCCCAGCAAATGAGCGGCACCGCTGCGGCCGCCGATCACCCAGCCCGTCGCTTGCAGCGCGCGCAGGACCGCCTCGCGCTCGATCTCCTCGAGCTTGCGCGGGTCCGTCCAGGAGCTCGCGACGGGCCTCCGTCCGATGACCGCATCCACCGCATGCGGCGCGGAGGCGGCCACCGCGCGTCCGTCCCCCGACCGCGCCGCGCGACAGGACAGCCAGCTCTCGTCGACCGTGAACAGGCGCGATTCGAGCAGGATGACCGAGCGCTCGACGAGGTTCTCGAGCTCGCGCACGTTGCCCGGCCACGGGTACGCCTCGAGGACGTCGAGCGTCGCCCGGCTCACGCCCTCGACCGTCTTCCCGGCGCGGCGCGCCGCCCGGGCGACGAAATGCCCGAGCAGCGCGCGAACGTCCTCCCGGCGCTCGCGCAGCGGCGGAAGCTCGATCGGAAAGACGCTCAGCCGGTAGAACAGGTCGCTGCGGAACGTGCCCGCCGCGATCGCCGCCTCGAGGTCGCGGTTGGTCGCGGCGACGATGCGGAAGTCCGCGCGGATCGTCTGCGTGCCGCCGACCCGCTCGAACTCGCGCTCCTGCAGCGCGCGGAGCAACGTGATCTGCGTCTCGATGGGCAGCTCGCCGACCTCGTCGAGGAACAGAGTCCCGCCGGCCGCGAGCTCGAAGCGGCCGAGGCGTCGCTGGAACGCGCCCGTGAACGCGCCGCGCTCGTGGCCGAACAGCTCGGCGGTGATGAGCGGCGCCGCGATCGCCCCACAGTTGACGCTGACCATCGGGCGCGCAGAGCGGTGCGATCGCCGGTGGATCGCGCGCGCGATGAGCTCCTTGCCCGTTCCCGTCTCGCCGCCAATCAGCACCGTGGAGTCCGTCGGGGCGACCTTCGCGACGCGGTCCATCAACGCGCGGAGCGACGGCGACGCCCCGATGATCTCCTCGGAGCTCCCGGCATCGGCGGCCCCGAGCGGGATGATTTCGCCGACGTGGTCTTTCCGCTGACCGACGAGGTAGCCGGTGCGCTCCTCGAGCGCGTACGGTGCCGCGCGAGGCCGGCTTCCATGGCCTTGTCCGAGGACCCGGTCGCCACCGTTCGCGCCAAAGAAGGTCGAAGCCGAGCGGTCCGTCACGTCAAACACCGCCATCGTCATCCTCTCGTCCGCCGCCGGGCGACACACCGATCGACTCGTCGATCGCCGTCCGAATGGCACGCAGCAGCGTGTGTTTGCCGACCGGCTTGCGCAGAAAGTCGAGCGCGCCGGCGTGCCGCGCGCGCGCCTCTTCCTCTTCACTGGCCCGCGCCGTGAGGAAGATGACCGGGATGCGCAGAGCGCGCGCGGCGAGCTCGCGCTGCAGCGCGAGCCCGTCCATTCCCGGCATGCGCATGTCGAGGATCAGGCACGCGGTCTCCGGCGCGCGGCCGGAGTCGAGAAACTCCTCGGCCGAGCCGAACGCCTGGGACGCGAAGCCGAAGGACTGAACGAGCCTGCAGGTCGAGCGTCGCACCGACGCGTCGTCGTCGACGACCGCCACCAGCTGCGTCGCGCCACTCTTCTGCGCGACGACCGCTTCGCTCGTCCGACGACTCCCCTTCGGCATGGTTCAATGGACCATGCGTGCGACGGCTGCGGCTAGCTGTCCTCTGGAACAGGTCGAGCAGTGCCGGGCGTGACGTCGAGCTGCGTCGCCATCTGCACCAATTCTGCGAGCGACGAGGCCTGCATCTTCTCCATGATGTGGCCGCGGTGGAACTTGATGGTTCGCTCGGTGGTCGAGAGCTCACCGGCGATCTGCTTGTTGAGCAGCCCGGCGACGACCCGGGCCATCACCTCGCGCTCGCGCGGCGTGAGCCGCTCGTAACGTCGCCGCAGCGCGGTCGCCTCGCGCCGATCGCGGCGCGCGCTGCGATCGCGCTCGATCGCCCCGCGGATCGCCCCGAGCAGGTCGGCTTTGCGGTACGGCTTGGTCATGAAGTCGACCGCGCCGCCCCTCATCGCACGCACGGTCATCGGGATGTCGCCGTGCCCGGTGACGAAGATGATCGGCAGCGGGTCGGTCCAACGTGCGATCTCCTCTTGCAGCTCGAGCCCGCCCTGCCCCGGCATCCGCACGTCCAGGATCAAGCAGCCCGGCGCGTCCGTCCGCGGCTGATCCAGGAACTCGCGCGCCGACCCGAACGTTCGCACGGCCAGTCCCGCCGAGCGCACCAGACGCGCGGTCGAGCTCCGCACCGACGGATCGTCGTCGACGACGTAGACGATGGCGTCGGGCTCAGCCACGGTCGGCTGTCATCGCGGTCGCCACCGGCAGGTCGAACGAGACGATCGTCCCGGCATCCGGATGGGGCTCGACCCACAGTCGGCCGCCGTGCGCGTCGACGATCGAGCGGCTGATCGCGAGCCCCATGCCCAGCCCGTTCGCCTTGGTCGTGTAGAAGGGCTCGAACAGTCGCTCCATCGCCTCGCGGGACAGCCCGATGCCGGCGTCCTCGACGTGCAGCGCGACCCGGGCGGCACCGTCGTGCATCGCGCGCCGGCCGCGCACGACCAGGACGCGCCGCGGCTCGTCGGCCGTGGTCATCGCGTCCATCGCGTTGACGACGAGGTTCATGAGGACCTGCGCGAGCTGCACGCGATCGCCCACGACCGGCGGAAGATCGTCGGCCAGATCGACGCGCACCGTCACGGCGCGTCTCGTGGACTCGTGCGTGGCGAGCGTCACCACGTCGTGCACGACGTCCCTCAGGTCGAGCAGCACGCTCTCGAAGGGCGCGTTCTTCACCAGCCGACGTACGCGCGCAATGATGGCGCTCGCGCGGTCGCCGTCGTCGACGATGTCGCGCAGCGCCTCGCGGACCTCGTGCAGGTCCGGCATGGACTCGGGCAGCAGGCCGAGACACGCGTTCGCGTTGTTGACGATCGCCGTCAAGGGTTGATTGACCTCGTGCGCGATCGAGGCGGTCAGCTCGCCCATCGTCGTGACGCGCGTGACGTGCGCGAGCTGGGCCTCGCTGCGGCGGAGCGTCTCCTCGGCGCGCTTGCGATCGTCGACGTCGACGAGGAGACCGTACCAGCGAATGACCCTCCCGTTCTCGTCGAACAGAGGCTCCACGCGTGCGTGGAACCAACGGTACACGCCGTCGAAGCGTCGCCAGCGGTGCTGGACGTCCATCGGCTCGGCGCTCGCCACCGAGCGCAGCCACGCCGCGCGCACTGCTTCGCGATCGTCGGGATGGATGCCGCCGAGCCAGCCGAGACCCGCCGCCTCGGCGAGCGTCTGTCCGACGTAATCCATCACGCGCTTGTTGGCGTACTCGTGCTGTCCGTCCGCGCTGGCAACGGCCACCATGCCAGGGAAGCTGTCGATGAGCAGCCGCAGCTCGCGCTCGCGCGCCTTGCTCACTTCCTCGGCGCTCCTGCGATCGTCGATGTCGACGAGCAGCACGCACCAGCGGACGATCGACCCACTCGCGTCGCGCATCGGCATCCCGCGCACGTGGAACCAGCGAAACACGCCGTCCGCGCGCGGGATGCGGTGCTCGCTCTCGTAGGGAAGCCCGGTTGCCACGGCGTGGCTCCACCGGCGGACGACTTCGTCGCGATCTTCCTCGTGGAGGAGCGGCTGCCAGTCGCGCAGCTCTTCGAACGTCCGCCCCGTGAAGTCGACGATCTGCTGATTGACGAACTCCAGCTCGCCTCTCGCGTCCATGGTGCACACCAGGCCGTGGATGCCGTCGACGATTTGCCGAAAGCTCGGCTCGCTCCGTTCAGGCGAGCGATCGTCGCCTGCGATCCCGAGCAGGCTCACGGTCGTGCCGGCACGCAATCGGCGAGCGCGATCGTCGACCACGGAGAAATGCAGAATCGCCGCATGAGGAGGAGCTGTGCGCCGACCATCTGGGCCTCGACCATGCGCACAGCGTCGGAATCCACGCGAGAGGGTCGCGGAAGATTCGCCCGCGGGCATCCTGCGACGAGAGACCACGAGCGAATCGGCGTGCCGCGCGCACGATCCACCGGCGCACGGGGCGGACGCCCGGCTGAGCGGCGGCTCGATCGCGCGACCTCGGCGTTCCGCGCGCACGAGGCGCGCGGTCGCGGCGGGCGCGAGCGCGCGATCAACGACAGACGAGCGTGCCCGGAGGCCGTCCGACCGCGCACCCGAGCGTGCCGTCGTACACCGATCCCTCGCCGCACGCGCCGCTCGCCGCCAGCGACGGGTCGAGCACCAGCGCGACCTTGGCCGGGAAGCCGTCCAACAGGTTCGGAATGAAGCTGCCCTTGCCCGACAGCGACAGCTTCACCTCTCCCGGATGCGCCGGCGCCGTCGTGAGGCGCGCCGTCAGCCGGTCGCTTCCGATGCGGCGGCGGTATCGGAAGGCCGTGCCCTCGCCGTTCCCGCGCCATCCGGAGCCGCTCGCGGTGGAGGCCGCTCCCGGAGGAACGGTCAGGTCCAGCAGCGCCATCCCGAGCCCGTCCTCGACGTACAGCCGGAGCCCGTTCGCAATGGGATCGACCACCGTGTCGGGCGCGAGCGAGACCGTTCCGGACATCGAGAAGGTGTCGTCGTCCTGCGGCGTCGCGTCGTTCAGGACCCGCAGCCGCGGTCGCGCGATCGCGCTGCCGCCGGTGCACGGATCGCACGCGTCGCCGCGTCCGTCGTGATCGGTGTCCTGCTGCGCCGGATCCGCGTCGAGCGGGCAATGGTCGATGCGGTCGCAGACGCCGTCGCCGTCACCGTCGGGTGACGTCACGTCGGCCGGACACTCCGGCGACACGCCGTCACAGCGCTCGCTGTTGTCGCAGATCGTCGATTGCGGACGGCACAGCGCGCCGGCCTCCCGGATGCGACAGGACGACGAGCAGCAGCCGCCGCCACTCGGCCCCGCGTCGCAGACTTCGCCCTCGCCGACGATGCCGTCGCCGCAGCGTGGGCCGCCGTACGCCGCGACCGCGATCGGCCCGACGAGGGCGGGGCTGGTCCAGACGTTGACCGTACCGTCGGCGCTCCAGCGCACGACCTGGCGCGCGTCGGCGACGAGCAGTCGTCCGCTCGCGTCGAGTGCCGCACCGGCGGGATCGAGGACCGCGCCGGGCAACCCGACGGGAGTCTGCTGCCCGGTCGCGAGATCGACGCGCACGGCGGCGGCGGGCTCGCCGTCGCTGCCGGCGAGCACGAGGGCCGTGCCGTCGGG
>JAIEPK010000035.1 GCA_019749875.1 Candidatus Binatia bacterium
CGCCCGCGGCCTGGGTGCCGGGCGTGCTGCCGTCGGGGCCGGTCGACGAGCCGCCGCCGCCGCCCGCGGCGTTGCGTGACCTCGAGGGCGGTGCGTGGGTCGACGAGCCCGCACCGTACCTCGTGCACGCGGCGCTCGCGCAGCATCGGCTGCCGCTGTGGAACGACGCGGTCGGCCTCGGTGCGCCGCTGGCGGCGAATCCGAACATGGCCGCGTGGTCGCCGCTGCAGGCCGCGGTGAACGTCGGTCCCACCCCGGTCGTGCAGGACCGGGCATGGCTGCTGCGGGTCTGGCTGCTCGCGGTCGCGACCTGGGCCCTGGCGCGCGCGCTCGGCTGCGGTCCGATCGGAGCGCTCGCGGCCGCAGCCGCGCTCGCGCTGTCGGGGCAGACCCTCGACTGGCTCGTGCACCACCCGCTGAACACCGACGTGTTCGTGCCGCTCGCGCTCGCGGCGGCGCTGCGCGTGCTGCGTGGCTCGAGGGGCGCGGGCATCGTGGTCTCTCTGGCGGTGGCGGCCGGACTGCTCGGCGTCAAGCCGCAGAGCGCGATCCTCGGTGCCGCCTTCGGTGTCGTCATCGTCGTCGCGGTGCTGATCGACGAGCGCGCCGTGCGAGACGGCGCGTCGCCCGCCCGGCTCGGCAGTCTGCTGGCGGCGCTCGTGATCGGTCTGCTGCTCGCCGGTGTCGCGCTGATCCCGTTCCTCGAGAGCCATGCGGCGGCGAGCGGGCTCGTCCACGCGGGACGCAGCACCCAGTCGGAGTGGACGTTGCCGCGCGCGACGATGGGCGGCCTCGTGGGACCGTGGCTGCTGCGGCTGACGGCGGGCGACGCGGCCGCGCCGCTCGCGGGACCGCCCCGTGCGGGGCTCGCGGTGCTGGTGCTGGCCGCGATCGGCGCCTGGCGCACGCGAGGTCGCGTCGTCGGCTGGGTGCTGGTCGCGACGGTGGTGCTGTCGCTCGGGCGGATGTTCGGGCTCGTACCGCTGTCGCTCGCCGGCGTCCCCGTGCTCGGCGCGATCAGCTTCGTCAAGTATTGCTTCCCGCTCTTCCTCGCGCTGGCGCTGCTCGCGGGGCTCGCGCTCGACCCGGTCCACGCCGACGACGGCCGTCGTCGCCCACCGCGAGCGGGAGGGCTCGCGGTGGGCGGTCTGCTGGCGGTGACCGCGGAGCTCGCGTGGCTCGGGGTCGTCCCGCGGCCGCCGCGGCTCGATCCCTACACGCCGGCGCCCTGGGTCGAGCACCTGCGCGCGCTCGACGCGACGACTCCGGGACGCATGTCGGGTCCGGTCGGGCTCGCGCCGCCGCTGGTTTCGGCGGCGCTGGGGTTGCGGGACCTGCGCGCGATCGACGTCCTGACACCGCGTGCGGGCTACGACTTCGTGTCGCAGCTCGTTGCGCCCAGCGAGGGCCTGACGTGGATCCTGGCCGATCCCGATCCGCTCACTGCCGCGACGTCGCCGGGGGCGGGGCCGGCGAACCTGCGCTGGATCGTCGCCCGCGACGACCTGCCGGCGGAGCGCCTGCCGGCGGTCGTGCGAACGGCGGCGAGCGCGCGCCGGCTGTCGCGCCTGTTCGCGACGCTCGAGTCGTACGCGATCGACACCGATGCCCTCGGCGGCGGCATCCACGAGGCGGACGGCGATCGCCGCTTCCACTGGACGTGCCGCACGCCGTGCAGCTTCCGCTTCGCACTGACGCGCGTGCCACGCTCGTTCGCCCTCGGGCTCGCGGCAGGCGAGCAGACCGACGTCGCGGTGCGCGGCACGCTGCACGTCGCGGGTGCGACATACGACACCCGCGCCCTGCTCGCGCTCGGCGGCGCGCGCCCCTGGCAGGACGTCTGGTTGCCCCCGGCGGACGGCGCGCCAGAGGCCTCGCGTGACGCCGCTGGGGACGGCGCGCAAGGCGCGCTGGTCGAATTCGAGATCACCAGCGCCGCGCCGGCGACGGTCTTCGTCGGCGGCATCGGGCCTTCCCCGGGTCGCGAGGCCGAGCAGGCCGAGGCGCACGACGAGCTCGCGCTGCGCACGACGGCGCGTGAGCGGCTGATCCTGCGCTACGCCGACGACGTGGCGCGCATCTTCGAGAACCCCGGCGCGCTCGGCGAGGCGTGGCTCGCGACGCGGGTCGAACGTGCCGCGGATCTCGACGAGGTGCGTCGATGCCTGGTCGCGAACCCGCGCGCCGCGGTCGCGTGCGTCACCAACCCCGCGCGCGTGCCGGCGGCGCCGGACGACGCACCGCCCGGAGCGGTGCGCATCGAGCAGAGCACCAGCGGCTCGATCACGGTGGCGGTGGACGCGGCGCGCGACGCGCTGCTGGTCGTCTCCCGGCTCCGCTTTCCGGGCTGGACGGCGACGATCGACGGCAAGGAAAGCGACATCCTCGGCGTCGATGGAGCGTTGATGGGAGTGGTCGTTCCTGCCGGTCGTCACCGCGTGGTGCTGTCGTATCGGCCGCGCTCGTTGCTGCTCGGGGCGCTGGTCTCGCTCACGGGAGGGGTCGCGCTCGTGGCCTCGATGCGCGGCCGCGGTGCGCGCTCGGCGCGCCGTACCGGGCATCGCGACGGGGTCGTTTGAAGGCCTTCGGGTGCGCCGCTAGAGTTCGCGCGATGCTCGACTCGACGCCGGGCGGGCCGCTGCCGTCGCAGCTCCTGCAGGAGCGCTACGGCCGCGGTTACTTCCACGGCGCGAACAGCGGCTTCGCCCGCGAGGGCTACGGGCAGGTGCATGCGACGTGGCGGCACTGGATGCCGTTCCTCCGTGCGCAGGTCGGCGTCGGCGCGCGGCTCCTGGACCTCGGCTGCGCCTACGGTTTTCTCGTGGTCGAGGCGCTCGATGCGGGCTTCGACGTGGTCGGCGTCGACGCGAGCCGCTTCGCGCTCGGCGAGGCCCGCACCTGGGCGAGTCCCGCCGTCGGGCGGCTGGTCGCCGCGCATGCCGAGCGTCTGCCGTTTGCGGATGCGAGCTTCGACGTGCTCACCGCGTTCGACGTGCTCGAGCACGTGCCGCGTCCCGAGCTGCTGCTCGCCGAGGCCGCGCGCGTGCTGCGTCCGGGGGGCCTGCTGATCGGCGCCACCCCGGACCCTCTGCTGTTCGACCGCAGCGAGGAGACGCACGTCGCCGAGCACGTGCCGTCGTGGTGGGTGCACGAGCTCGAGCGCGCCGGCTTCTGCGTCAGCCTGCGCTTCTTCCAGGCGCCGTGGAACCTCGAGATCGTCGCGCGTCGTGGCGCTCCGTCGCCGCCGATCGCGTACGACGTCCTCGGCGCGGACGACCCGCTGCTGCACGCCGCGGGGTCGCCCGCACTGCGGCTCGCGCTGCGCAGCGGCTTCGGCGAGGCGACCGCGCTTCCGTGCACCGGCGGCGGGTCGGCAGCCGATGCGTCGCACACGAACCGCTCGCCGGTGCGCGCCTGGTCGCGCGTGGTCGACGACGGCGCGCTGGTCTACGCGCTCAACGCGGGCCGCACGCCGCTCGCGCTCGACCTCGCCGTCGAGCTGGCCGAGCCGGTCGCGTGCAGCTTGACGCTCGACGGTCGCGTCGTGGCACGGACGAGCGGCGCGGAGACGGCGCTCGCGGCGCGGACGCTGCTTCCCGCCGGCGGACACCAGCTGCGCTTCGCGATCCCGTGCGGGTGGGCTCGGCTGCTCGCGCTGCGTGTCACTGCCGCTGCGGCGGCGCACGACGAGCTGTGCGCGACGCTGCCCTTCGACATGTATGAGCGCTACGCGCTGGCGGCCGCGGCCGTCGCGCGCGTCGTACCGGCGGATGCGCCGATCCTCGACGTCGGTGGGACGATGGGGGGCGGGGCAGGGCACCTCGCGTGGACGGGCGACTTCCTGCCCGACCGCGACGTCCACGTGGTCGACGCGCGCGCGATCGATCTGCCGCGGCACGCGGTGCTCGACCCGCGCGCGCCGCTGCCGTTCGCGGATGGCGCGTTCCCGGTGGTGCTGGCGCTCGACGTGTTGGAGCACGTGCCGAGTGAAGCGCGCGCGGCGTGGCTCGCCGAGCTGTGGCGTGTCGCGGGGCGCTTCCTGCTCGTCGGCAACCCGTTCGCGACCCCGGGTGTGGCCGAGGCCGATCGCTACCTCTTCGAGCTGATCCGCACGCGCTACGGCTACGAGCACGGCTTCCTCGCCGAGCACCTGCGCCACGGGCATCCCGACCTGGAAGCGACGCGCGCGTTCTTCGTCGCGCGCGGCGCGAGCGTGGCGACGCTGCCCTCGGGTCACCTGCCGTCGTGGATCCTGCTGCAGACGGTGAACGCGTGGCTGTCGCACCCCGAGCAGGACCAGACCTACGTGCTCGCCAACCAGAGCGCGAATCGCGCGATCGGGCTCGCGAGCACGGTCGAGCCGGCGTACCGTCACCTCCTGGTGGTCGATCGCAGCGGCGCCGACCACGCGGCCGAGCTCGAGGCGCTCGTGGTGCGGCGCACGCCGGATCTCGAGGCGGTCGGCGCGGCGATCGCGGCGCTGGCGCCGGCCGAGGAGCGGCGGTGAGCGAGGCGCGGATCGTGGACGCGGAGCTGCCCGAGGTGACGTTCGTGATCGTCACCTGCGACGGGCGTGATCTCCTCGCCGAGTGCCTGACCTCGCTGCGCGCGCAGGACTATCCCGAGCGGCGCACCGAGATCCTCGTCTACGACAACGGCTCGAGCGACGGCACGGTGGAGTGGCTCGCACGCGAGCATCCCACGGTGCGCGTCGTCGCGGCACGCGAGAACACCGGCTTCGCCGCCCCCAACAACCGTGCGGCGGAGGCCGCGTCGTCGCCGCTGCTGTGCCTGGTGAACAACGACATGCGCTTCGCTAGGACGTTCCTCCGCGAGCTGGTCGCGGCACGTTCGACGACGGGTGCGGCGTGCGTCGGTGCGCGCGTGCTGAGCGCCGACGGTGGCCGGATCGAGTTCGATGGCGGAACGATGAGCTTCTACGGACACGGAGCCCCCTGGCGCCACGGCGCGGACGCATCCCGGCACGCGGTCGAGGCGGCGCCGCGCGACAGCCTGTTCGCGAGCGGCGGCGCGATGCTGATCGAGCGCGAGACGTTTCTCGCCGCGGGCGGCTTCGACGAGAGCTACTTCGCGTACTTCGAGGACGTCGATCTCGGCTGGCGCCTGTGGACGCTCGGTGCGCGCTGCGTGCACGCGCCCGCGGCGCGCGCGTTCCATCGCGAGCATGCGAGCGAGCATCTGCTCGGACCGGGCCGGCGCCTGGCGATGCTCGAGCGCAACGCGCTGTGCTCGGTGTGGAAGAACTACGAGCCCGAGCGCGGCCAGCGACTGTTCGGTTGCGCGCTGGCGCTCGCCGCGGAGCGCGCGCGCCTCGAGCCGGCGCGGCGCACCGCCTGCGAGCAGGGCGTGCTCGAGGCGATCGCGCTGCTGCCGG
>JAIEPK010000552.1 GCA_019749875.1 Candidatus Binatia bacterium
GCGACCGGTCGTCACGCCGAGCTCGCGCTCGATGCCCGCCCAGACCTCCGGCCCCGGCTCGAGCGGCGGCAGCGCCGCGCCGAGCAGGGCCGTCGTCTCGTACGCCTCGGCGAGCGCCTCGCGGCAGCCCGCGTGCTCGATCGGCTCCGCGAGATGACGCTCGAACGCGGCGCGCTCGGCCGGATCGAGGATGCCGAGCACGTAGGCCGCGACGTCTTCCTTGAACGCCGCGCAGGTCACGCGCCACCTCCGGGATGGTGCGCACCGAGCACCGAGGCGAGCTTCGCGAGGCCCAGCCGGACGCGCGTCTTGACGGTGCCGAGCGGGTCGCCCAGCCGGGCCGCGATCTCGCTGTGCGACAGCCCCTCGTAGTACGCGAGCTCGATGGCACTGCGCTGCTCCACCGGCAATGCGGCGAGCGCCGCCGTCACCTGTGCACGCAGCTCGCGCTGCGCCGCCAGCTCCGGCGGGGCGGGGGCGGTCGGTGGATCGGTCTCGTCCTCGCTGCGCGCGACGGCGCGCTCGGACGCGGCACGGCTGCGCAGCCGATCCAGCGCGCGGCTGCGCACGATGGTGGCGATCCATGCCATCGCGCCGCCGCGGCTCGCGTCGTAGCTGGCCGCCTGCCGCCATACCTGGACGAACGTCTCCTGCACGACTTCCTCTGCCTCGCTGCGCGATCCCAGGATCCGGTACGCGATCGACAGTGCACGGCCCGCGCACCCGTCGTAGAGCACGCGCAGTGCTGCCGCGTCGCCGCCGGACACCCGGGCGAGCAGCGCCTGGTCCGCGGCGTGGGCCGGGATGTCCATGCGTCCGGGGTGTTCCCCTGGGGAGGGGGTGGCAGCTTTCTCCCACACGGGAGCTCGACTCCTCGATGGGCGGCGGCACGGGCCGTCGCTCCGGTAGCGGTTCTCGTGGTCGTCGAGGACAGTACGGGCGCCGCTGGCCGCCGGATGCATCACGACGGGTGTCGTGCTCAACGAGCGAGCGCGGCGGAGATCGCGGCGGCGACGGGAGGCGCCAGGAGGAGCCTGCCGCGCATCCCGAAGTGGCAGCAATCATCGACGTAGACCGGCTTGCGCTCGTTCGCGAACACCATGGTCAGATCGACGAAGCGGACGCCGGACTCGGCGAGCACGCGGCCCTGCTCGACCAGCAGCGGGTAGCCGCGCTCGACCAGGGCGCGATAGGGGTGATCGGGACGGAACGCGCTCGCCAGCTCGCTCGGGGCGAGCGGCTTGCTGTCGGGGACGTACTGGTTCGGCTGCAGGGCGTGCACGTAGGCGATGCCGTTCGCCCGGCAGATCTGCTGCATCAGCAGCGACGACTGTCGCCACAGCCGGGCCAGCTCGGGCAGCGGATCGTCGGCCGGGCGCACGGCGGACGTCGGCCCGCGCAAGGCGGCCGGGATCCCGTCGTTCAGCGTTGCCCCGGCCGCGGAGTCGAGGTCGGCGATGCGCGTGGCGAGCGCGTCGTCGAGCAGCTTCCACAGCAGGGCGGCGGTGGGACTCTGCCGCAGCACCGGAGCCGAAAACGTCCTCGCGAGCATGCGCCGCAGTGCTGCGTCCGCCGATCGATCCGCCGCGGCCTCGCGCAGCGCAGCGCTCGCCGATGTCGCGGCCAGCAGCGACCAGCTTCTCGGGTAGATTGCAGCACTCCCCTGGGCGAGGTTCTCGCTCACCGGGAGCGCGAGCTCGTTGAAGCCGTCCAGATTGACCACGACGTCGAGCCGTCTGCCGAGCACCAGGAGGTAGAGCAGCGTGAACAGCTGCTGCGGCTGCTTGTGTCCCGGCAGCGCGTAGGTCTCGACCACGACCTCGCGGCCGGCCGCCGCCGCGGACGCCGCGACGGCCTCGGCGAGGACGTCGTCGGCCCACAGTCCGAACTGGAAGGCCACCGAGCCGCCGAAGATGCCGATCCGGATCGGGTCTGCGGACTTCGCTGCTGCGGCATCGCGGCGCCGGAAGAAGCCGAGCTCCGTCGGAACGAGTCGTGCCTTCGAGTTGACGACCGGTCCCGCCGTGCCCTCGGCATCGCCGACGAAGCCGAGATAGGGGTGCAGGACGTACGGGCGCAGCGAGGAGGGCACCTCGGCGTCGCCCGGTGCGTCCAAACCTGCGCTCGACAGGCGCGCGCGCGCCTCGCGTGTCCGGGCGAGGAAGCCGCGGCCGAACAGCATCGTGCCGGAGCCGAGCGACAGCGTCTCGAGCAGGGCGATGCCCGCCACGAAGGCCAGCGATCCGTGCAGCAGCGGGCGAACGCGCATGTCGCGGTGTTGATGTGCCGGCGCTGCGCGCCGCGCAAGCGCATGCCCTGCCGGTCGGCGCGCGACGTCGGCCAATTGCCCGCTCGTCGGCGAAGTGGTAGCGCCGCTCGGCACCATGCTGCGCAACCTGTGGCGCTACCGGAGCTTCGTCCTCGGCATGGCGAGCCGCGAGTTCCGGGCGCGGTATCTCGGCTCGGTGCTGGGCAGCGTCTGGGCGGTGCTGCATCCGCTGACCCTGGTGTTCATCTACACGGTCGTCTTCGGCCACCTGATGAAGAGCCGCATCCCCGGCATCGACGACGCGGTCGGCTACGGCGTCTTCCTGTGCGCCGGGATCTTCACCTGGTCGGCGTTCACCGAGATCCTGCAGCGCTCGGTGACGGTCTTTCTCGAGAACGGCAACCTGCTGAAGAAGATGAGCTTCCCGCGCGCGGCGCTGCCGGCGATCGTCCTGGTCTCGGCGCTGGTGAACTTCGCGATCGTGTTCTCGATCCTGCTCTTGCTGCTGCTCGTCGCGGGACGCTTTCCCGGCTGGCCGGTGCTCGGGCTGCTGCCGCTGCTCCTCGTGCAGCAGTCGCTGGCGCTCGGCATCGGCACGGCGCTCGGCGTGATGAACGTCTTCTTCCGCGACGTCGCGCACCTGCTCGCGATCGCGCTCCAGCTCTGGTTCTGGTTCACGCCGATCGTCTATCCGATCTCGATCCTCGGCGAGCGCATGCAGACCCTCGTGCACCTGAATCCGATGACCGATCTGGTCGCGGGCTATCAGGGCATCCTGCTGCACGGTGCGTGGCCGACCTGGCACGCCTGGCTGCCGCAGGCGATCCTCGCGGTCCTTGCCCTCGCGTTCGCGCGCGGCCTGTTCCGCCGCCTGTCCGGCGAGCTCGCGGACCACCTGTAGGCGGGACGGCATGCCACGCATCGTCGCCCGCGGCCTGGGCAAGGAGTACCGGATCTACCGCCACCCGCTCGCGCGCCTGGTCGAGTGGGCGAGCCGCGATCGGCGCGTCCTGCACGCGTCGGAGTGGGCGCTGCGCGGCGTCAGCTTCGAGATCGCGGACGGCGAGTCGGTCGGCATCATCGGCATGAACGGTGCGGGCAAGAGCACCTTGCTGCGGCTCTTGACGGGCACGACGCAGCCCAGCGAGGGCAGCTTCGCGGTCGCGGGCAGCGTCGCCGCCCTGCTCGAGCTCGGCCTCGGCGTGCACCCGGAGTTCGACGGCTGGCGCAACGCCATGCTGTCGCTGCAGCTGCTCGGCCTCGACGACCGCCGGGTACGCGACGCGCTGCCGTTCGTGCAGGAGTTCTCCGAGCTCGGCAGCCACATGGACCAGCCCGTGCGCACCTACTCGACCGGCATGCAGGTGCGCCTCGCGTTCAGCGTCGCGACCGCCGTGCGCCCCGACGTGCTGATCGTCGACGAGGCGCTGGCGGTCGGTGACGCGTACTTCCAGCACAAGTCGACGAGCCGCATCCGCGCGTTCCAGGAGCAGGGCACGACGCTGCTCTTCGTCACGCACGATGCCGCCGCCGTGAAGGCGTTGTGCCGCCGCGCGCTGCTGCTCGATCGCGGCGCGCTGATCAAGGACGGCCCGCCCGACGCGGTGTTCGACTACTACAATGCGATGATCGCTCGAAAAGAAGAGGACGAGCACATCGAGCAGGTCGAGCGCGCCGGACGCACCGTCACGCGCTCGGGCTCGCGCGAGGCGGAGATCTCGTCGGTCATGCTGCACGCCGCGGACGGCACGGAGCGCACGACGTTCGCCGTCGCGGAGCCGGCCGTGCTGGAAGTCCGCTTCCGGACGCGCGCGGCGATGCCGTCGCCGACGGTCGGCTTCGTGATCCGCGACCGGCTCGGCAACGACGTGTTCGGCAGCAACACGTTCCATCACGGCCTCGCACACGAGCCCTGCGCCGCGGGCGACGAGCTCGCCGCGCGCTTCGCGCTCGACCTGAACCTCGGCGCCGGCAGCTACTCGGTCACCGTCGCGCTGCACACCGAGCACGCCCACGTCGACGCGAACTTCGACTGGTGGGATCGCGCCCTGCTGTTCGAGGTCGTGCCGGGCGGTGGTCCCGGCTTCACCGGCGTGGCGGCGCTGCCGGTGCGCGCGTCGCTCGCGCGCGCGGGCGCCTGACGTGCCGGTCTCGGTCGCGGTCACCATCGTGGCCTACGACAGCGCGGCGTTCCTCGCGCGCTGCCTCGATGCCGTCGCCTCGCAGACGCACGCGCCGCGCGAGGTGATCGTCCTCGACAATGCGTCGCGCGACGCGAGCCTCGCGATCGCGCGCACGCACGGCGCCGTCACCAAGGTCATCGAGAGTCGCGACAACACGGGCTTCGCCGGTGGACAGAACCGGGCGATCGCGGCGACGACCGCTGACTGGGTGCTGACCCTCAACCCCGACGTGGTGCTCGATCCCGCGTTCCTCGCACGGCTCGCGCCGCGTGCCGCGCACGCCGCACCGCCCGGCGCCGCGCCGGGTCCGCCGGCGGCGCTCGGCACCTTGTGCGGCAAGCTGCTGCGCCTCGATCCCGACGGCGAGCCCGTCGTGCCGCCGCGCATCGACTCGACCGGCATCGTGTTCACGCGCTCGTTCCGGCACCTGGACCGCGGCTCGGAGGAGCCCGACGACGGTCGCTACGCGGTCGAGGAGCCGGTGTTCGGCGCCACCGCCGCGGCCGCGCTGTACCGGCGCTCGATGATCGACGACGTGTCGGTCGAGGGCGAGTTCTTCGACGAGGCGTTCTTCGCCTATCGCGAGGACGCCGACGTCGCCTGGCGCGCGCAGCTGCTCGGCTGGGACTGCCTTTACGTCCCCTCCGCCCTCGGCTACCACGTGCGGCGCGTGCTGCCCGAGCGGCGCACCGACGTCCCGGCGATGCTGAACCGTCATTCGGTCAAGAACCGCTTTCTGATGCGCGTCAAGAACGCGGACGCGGCGGTGTGGCGTCGCTGCGCGCTGCGTGGGATCGCGCGCGACGCGGCGGTCGTCGGCGGCTGCCTCGCGCGCGAATGGTCGTCGCTGCCGGCGTTCGTCGACGTCGTGCGGCTGCTGCCGCGGGCGCGGCGCCAGCGCGCGCTGATCCAGGCGAAGCGGCGCCGCGACGGTGCCGCGATCGC
>JAIEPK010000327.1 GCA_019749875.1 Candidatus Binatia bacterium
CATATTTGACCACTCCTGGGCCGAGTCCGGCTGCGCCACGATGAGGCGCCCGAGCTCGATGCTCATGCCGAGCCCGACCAGCGCGCAGGCGTGCGCCTGGCGCTCGACCGCACGCGTCGGCTTGCCGCCGCCCGCGTGTGTGGCGAGGACCGCGGCGATCTCGTGCACCAGCCGCAGGTGGCCGACGCTGCCGAGCGACGGCCCGCCCTCGAGCAGGAGCTGCGCGCGCGCGGGATCGGCGCGCCAGTAGTCCGCCGTGAGACGCAGCGCGAGCACGACGCTCTCGACCATGGGTCGGCCCGGCTTCAGCGCTGCGCGCCACTGCGTCAAGAGCTCGTGCGCGGCGCGCCGGCAGAGCTGGTCGTACGCCGCGCGCTTGTCGCGGAAGTGCAGGTAGAACGTACCCGCCGCGACGTCGGCCGCGCGCGCGATCTCTCCGGTCGTGGTGCCGTCGTAGCCGCGCTCGAGGAAGACCGACAGCGCCGCGTCGAGCAGGCGCTCCTCGGTCGCGCGCTTGCGGCGTGCTTGACGGCCCTCGAGGGCCGCCGGCAAATCGGGCCGCACGCGTGCGATCGCGGCCGCAGGTGCGCCGGTGGTGCGCTTGGCAGAGCCCATCGCGGCGCGCGCCTCAGGCGTTGATGCGCCGGACGATCTTGCGCTTGGTCGCGTTGATCGCCTTCAGGCTCTCGATGCCCTCCTCGGCGACGTCGTCGCCGACCATGCGATCGCCTTCCGCTGCGAGCTGGTCCATGTCGACCCACATCGCATAGTTCGCGCGCGTCCGCTCGGTGATGATGCCGGCCTTGAGCAGCGTCTTGACCAGCGTGCGGAAGACGTTGGTCGACTCCTTCATCATGTCGCGGCGCTGCGCGTCGCCGAAGGCTTCCATGACGGCGCTGCGCACCCACTGCCAGTCGAGGCCGAACTGCGGGTACATGAGGCGCTTCTGCTCGGCGTTCACCAGGTTGAAGAGCAGCAGGTTGAAGCACTCGAGCGCCCAGTCCTCGACCGCGTCGTGCTCCTCCTGCGGCAGCCCGGGCATCGTGCTGTGCGCCCAGATCTTGCCGAACTTGTGGTGGAACGCCTCGTCGGTCATCACCAGCTGGCAGAGGCGGCGCAGCGTCGGATCGAGCGCCTTCGCGTGCAACGTGGTGAATGCACCCATCGCGACGCCCTCGATCAGCATCTGCATGCCGACGATCTTCTTGTAGACGACGGGCGACGAGACCAGCTCGCGCAGCAGCGTGCCGATGGTGTCGCCGACCGGGAAGATGTCGCCGCCGAAGCGCGACTTCGCGTACATCGCGAACGCGTGCACGTGGCGCGCTTCCTCGCGCACCTGGTTCGCCGCGTACTCCTGTGCGCCCGGATCGAGGAAGATGTCGCACAGGCTCGCCGACAGGCTGAGCGCGCCCTGCTCGCCGTGCAGCAGGTTCGAGACCGTCCACTTCGCCGAGGCGTTGGCGAAGTCGATGCGCTGCTTCTCGTCGAGCTTGTCCCACACCGCGGTGTGCGACTCGACGATGAAGCTGAACGGCAGCAGCGGCTCGCCCGCCGGCGGCGGCGTGACGAGATCGACGTAGTCCCGGTCCTCCGGATTCCAGAAGTGCTCTTCCGTCCGGGCGATGATCTCCTCGAAGTCCGGCGAGCGCTCGTAGTAGCGCCCGACCTCGAGCATGGCGGGGAAGTCGTCCGGCGAGACGGTCCGGTACGCGGGATCGATGGGCATGGCGGGCTCCTTTGCGCTGCGGCTTTACCGAGGCATCCTCATTACTGAGGATGTCTCAGTGAGGCAAGCGTCCGGGATTCCGGGGCACGACATCCGGAGCGTACGCGTGATCGGCTGCGGATCCTGCGCGCCCCGTGTCCCTCGGGCGGACGGGTCACGCGCTGCGCCCGGAGCCCGGCGCGCAACGCACACCGCAGACTCGCGCCGAAGCAATCTCGTGTGCGAGTCTGATGCATGATCGATCGCGCGTGCTTCCGGTTGGCCGCCAACCAGCTGTCGTCGACCATCGCCGCGCGAAGCGGCCCAGGATCGGTGACGCGGTCGACGACGACGGGCTCGTCTGTGATGATGCGCATCCGCGCTCGGGGCGCGGCCGCGCAGCTCGATCGTCGAGCCGCGGGTTCTCGTCCTGCGGGGGAAGCCTGACGATGAAGTTGTTCCTGTCCTACGGCAGCTCGGACCGACCGCTCGCGCGACAGATCATGACCGCGCTCTCTACACAGGGAGAGGTATTTTTCGACGAGATGAGCATCTCCGCGAGCTCCGAATGGGCCGCGGTGATCGACACCGCGCTGCGCAGTGCGGACGGTGTGGTCGTCCTCGTCACCCAACAGAGCGCCGAATCGCACTGGGTCACGTATGAATATGCGTATGCAACCGGGCGCGGAATTCCAGTGGTTGCGTTGACCGCACGAGGCGTGACGGTCCCCGCGCCCATCCGTCGGTTCCAGACGATCTCCGTCGACGCGCAAGAGCTCGCGGCGCGCGTGGTTCACGGGTTGCAGCATGCGCAGCGCGTCCACGAGCTCGGGCAGCCTACCCTCATTGCGAAATTCGTGCAGGACAAGGACGGACGGGTCGTCCGGCAGTCGAAGAGCAGGGTGCCGGAAATCCTCATCGACCTTTGGGTTTCGAATCCGCCGCCGAACACGACCAAGGTCGCCTACGAGATTTTGGCAGACGTCGACGATCCACGGTGGACCGTTCGCCGGCGCGCCGAGGCAACCGCGCGACCGTTCCTCACCAAGGACATCAGCCTCTATGGTGACGTCGACATCACTGCGTGCGGGACGCGACCAGACGGCACGCAATGGACCATCGAGCCCGTACGGCTTTACGACTCGCTTGCGGGCTACTATCAGGGCTCGACGCCCGACCGAGACATCGCCCGCGCTCTCAACCAGTTCCGGAAGAACTGATGCTGGATGCATCGACTGCTCGCCCGCGGGCTTGACGCGCGATGGGATCTTGTCGGCCGGCGGCGCGCCGGCCGATCACCTCACGGTGCTGCCGCAGCGCGGAGCGGCCTCCCCGCCGTCCGGAGCACCGGCTCCACCAGCGCCGCACCGACGGTCGCGTTCAGCGCCGGCGCGTAATGCCCGCGCGGCGCGAACAGCGCATTCTCGACCACCGCAACGCCCGCCGTCGGGTCCGCCGTCGCGATCCGCGTGCGCAGCTCGTCGAGGAGGGGCGCGTACCAGACGTCACCGTGCGTCCGCAGCCGCTGCAGGTCTTCCTTGCGTGGCAGGTGGACCAGCAGGAACGCGGATCCGTCGGCCGTGACGTCGGCGGAAAAGCGCGTCAAGAGCCGCCGCGCCAGCTCGTGGCCCTCGTCGTCGAGTCGGAACCGGGTCGCGTCGACGGCCACCGTCGCCGAGGCGACGAACGCCGCGAGCCGGCTCGCGAGCCACCAGCGCTCGACGTACCACGGCGCGTAGAAGCCCTCGTAGGCGAACAACGGGTGCGCGGGCATGGTCGCGAGCGCGGGCAGCACGTCGTCGACCGGCAGGACCGGGACGTTCTCGAGCTCCAGCTCGTCGCCGCGCACGACGAAGCGCGGCTTCGACAGTGGAACCTCCGTGCCGGCGAAGTAGAGGGGCCGGAAGACGTTCCGGTCGCGCAGCACGTTCTCCGCCTGAAAGCCGAACAGCACGACGTGCGCATGGAAGCGGCGTCCGTCGCGGCGCCAGCGCAGGTACGCCTGATCGATGCCGTAAGCGCTGACGCCGAAGTTCAGCACCTCGGCCTTGATCCCGCGTTCGGCGAGTGTGCGCTCGAGCGCCGCCTCCCAGGTCTCGTCCGGGCCGACCTCGTCGCCGAAGGTGAACGAGTCGCCGAAGGTCGCGATGCGCAGCGTGCCCGGCGTCGGCGTCTCGGTGAACTCCCGATCGGCGCGGATGCCGGCGCCGTTGGCGGCGAACGGTCGCGTGCTGCTGCGCCCATTCGGGCGCGGTGCCCAGCCGAGGTCCGCATCCCAGGCGAGGAAGGTCTCGCCGGTGCGGAGCGCATCGAGGTTCTGCCCGATGTGCTGCAGCGGCAGCACGTAGGGCATCAGGCGCAGCCCGCCGAGCCAGAGCTGCCCATCCTCGTCCCGCCGCGTGGCGAGGCGCAGCAGCAGCTCGCACGCGACCAGCGACGCGACGATCGCGGCGACGACGGCGAGCGCGCGGCGCGCCCGGCCGCCGCTCACGCGTGCGACCTCAGAGCTTCGCGTCGTTGACGTTCCAGCTGATGTCGCCCTTGGTGAGCGGCGCGATCACGGTCTTGACGAACGTCCCGTTCTCGAAGCGGTAGCGCCGCAGCTCGCCCTGATCCTCGGAGCCGACGTAGATCTCGAGCTTGCCGTCGCCGTCGAGGTCGGCGAGCAGCACCGGCTGCTCGAAGCCCGACGACTGCGCGTCGATCTGCGTCTTGCTCCACGTTCCGCCGGGCTGCTGCTCGAAGAGCCACAGGCCGGAGCCGAGCCCGCCCGCGACCAGGTCGATCTTGCCGTCGCCGTTCACGTCGCCCGCCTGGATCGCGCGCATCTGCCGATCCGGAACCTCGGCGACGACGCTGCTGGTCCACTTGCCGTCCTTCATCCGGTACTGCTTGACGACCACCGGGCGGACCAGGGTGCCACCCTGCGCGAGCGCGCCTTCCCACACGATGTACAGCTCGCTCACGCCGTCCTTGTCGACGTCGGCGGTGAGGATCTCCTTCGCGTGCGTGTCGCCCGGCGCGTCGACGATCGACTTGTCCCAGCCGCCGCCCGGCTTCGCCTTGTACATCGTGACCTCGCCGGCCTGCTCCTGGTCGAGCTTGTTGGGCTTGCTCGGCGTCGCGAAGAACTCGAGCTTGCCGTCGCCGTCGACGTCGCCGATCTCGATCTCGTGCACGAACATGTTGGCTTGACGGTCGATCTCCTCCGCGCGCCAGCCGTCCTTCGGGTGCACGATCGCGATCACGCCCTGGTCGTGCGTCGCGATCACCAGCTCCTCGGTGCCGTCGTGGTCGAGGTCGCCGTGCTCGATGTCGCGCAGGCGGTCGAACTTGCCGCCGAACTTCGGGTTCCAGTGGGTCTCCTGCGACCACTTGCCGCCTTCGAACTTCCAGGTCTTGAGCATCGCCTGGTTGCCGCCGATGGTGAGCAGGCCGCCGTCCCACGGCATCGCCTTGTGGAACACGTTGCTGTCCGCGTCCTCGAGCACGGTCGTCTTCCACTGGCCGCCGACGTTGCGGACGATGGTCAGCTTGGCCGCGCCGGGCACCGGCATGGTGCGGCCGTCGGGGCCGGTCTGATCGACGAACTGGGCCTGCGAGACCACCAGGGTCGCGGTCGGCGGTCCTTCGAGGGGCTCCTGCCGTGCGGCGCGTTTTGCCGGTGCCGGCGCGGCTGGAGCTGCGGCAGGCGCTGCCGGCGGGGCCGACGC
>JAIEPK010000482.1 GCA_019749875.1 Candidatus Binatia bacterium
AGAAGGCGTGGCCGCCGTCAGCTCCCCTCGCCGCCGGGCCGCGCGTCGCGCGTCGCGGTCGCCTCGCCGTCGCGCTTCGCAGCCCCGCGTCGCGCCATGCCGCTGCGCAGCTCGAGCGCGAGAGCGTTCTTCGGATCGCTCGCCAGCACCGCGTCGATCGCCTGGCGTGCGCAGTCGTCGCGCTGCGCGAGCAGGCACGCGCTCGCACGCACCAGGCGCTCCTGGGTGCGCAGCCCCGGCTCGCCGGCATACAGCATCTCGACCGGCGGCACCGGGTCGTCGTCGGTCCACTGCGCTGCCGGCACCGGGATGCCCGCCGCGCGCATGCCGTCCGCGATCGCCGCCGCGATGCGCTCGTTGGCGAGCAGGTTCGGGTGCACGAGATCGATGAACTGATCGTCGCCGACGAGCCCGTGCGGGCTCGCCTGCTGGAGGACGGCTGCCGCGTCGACGAAGAGCGTGCCGCGCTCGGCCGCGACCTCGCGCAAGACCTCGTTGAAGCGCGACGGTGCGCCGTGCGGCATGCGGTCGAGATCGCTCGCGGCGAGGTACTCCGCGCGCGCCTCGTCCCAGTGCTCGAGGCGCCGCAGGCAGCCGGCGATCTTGTAGCGCAGGCCGGCGTGCGTCGCGTCGATCGCGGCCGCGCGCCGGTAGGCGTCGAGCGCGCTCGCGCACGCGTCGTCCGCGGCGCGGCGGTCTCCTTCCGCGACCGCGTCGTCCCATGCGGCGAGCCGTGCCGCGTCGAGGGGCGTGCCGTGTGCGGCGCCGCCGGGTGCCCAGTCGGCGAGGTTCTGCCCGATCGTGACCAGCATCACGCGTCCGCCCGCACCCTGCACCAGATCGACCATGGTCTCGACGTTGAAGCGGTAGTGCTGCTCGGCCCAGGCGCGCTCGCGATCGGTCGGGTAGGCGCCTTCGAGGTGCTGCGTGCGCACGGCGAACATCTGCAGCGGGTTGTCGAGCGTCTCGAAGTCGAAGTGCGGCGGCTTGGGCTCGATGTCGACGCCGATTCCCGGCAGGCGCGTCGCGAGCGCGTACAGGCGGGTCGACGCGAGCGCCTCCCAGGCGCGGAACAGGCGCGGGTCCATGCCGACCAGGTGCGCGTAGTAGCGCGGCTCGGCGAACTCGTTGTGCCCGGCATAGAGAACCAGCAGGTCGGGCTCGTGCTGCACGATGTCCTCGACCACCGGCAGCATGCGCCGCGTGCCGTAGCCGGGCACGGCGGCGTTCACGACCTCGACGTGCCGCTGCGGCAGCGCGGCGGTGAGGCGCTGCTGCAGGAAGGCCGAGAACGCGTGTCCGACGTCGTACGGGACGCCCGCGGCCGACGACTCGCCGACGACGAACACCCGGAAGCCGTCGGCCGGCTTGACGGCGAGGAACTCCTGCGGCGAACGCACGCGGCGCGCACGCGCGGTCCGGAACACGCTGGTGCCGTCGGCGCGCTGCGCCGGCTCGAACATCGGAACGCTGCGCGAGAAGCCGGCGAACGGATCGTAGCGGCCGCGGTCGGACGCGACCCCGGCGATGCGCAGCACGAGCTCCGCGACGCCCACCGTCGCGACGCCGAGCACGAGACCGAGCGCGACGAGCGCCAGGCGCTGACCGGCACGGACCGCGCGCGATCGTTGCTGCTCGAGACTCCCGGTCCGCACCGGCGGGCTTCTAGCTCGGGAGGTGCCGCCGGTACAGCGATGCGGACCCGCGCGAGGCGTGCGCGCAGTGGCGGGACCCGCGCGAGGCGTGCCGGCAGCGGTGCGGATCGCGCTGCGGCGGCACGCCTCGCGGCGAAATCCTTACTTGGCCGGACCCGCCTGCACGACGCCGCAGGCGATGCGCTTGCCGGCGTTGCCCGTCGGCTGCGTCGTGTAGTCGTCGACACCTTCGTGGACGATGACCGCGGCGCCGTCGGCGTCGAGCATCTTCTCGTCGCCGTCCTCCGACACCGACAGCTCGCTCGCCAGCACGTCGATGGTCAGCTTGCCGTCGGCCGGCGCCGTCACGTTGGGCAGGTCGCCCGAGTGCCAGCCGCCCTTCACCGCAAAGCCGTGCTGGTGGTTCTCCGGGTTGAAGTGACCGCCCGCCGAGTCGAAGGTCGGCGGCTCGCACTTGCCGACCGCGTGCACGTGGAACGCGTGCGTGCCCGCCGGCAGGGCCGTGAACTCGGCGTGCACGATGACGCCGTTCGGCGTGTCGCGGAACTCGACGACGCCGATCTCTTTGCCGGTCGCGTCGGCGAGCTTCGCGTGCGCGGTGCCGGGATCGCCCGCATGCGCGGACGGAGCGAACAGAGCGAGGCTCGCCGCGGCGGCGAGCGCGATGATCTTGGTGCGCTTCACGATTCCTCCCTCGTCGGATGAAATCGGCACGCGACGGCCCGCGTACCCCTCATCGGATGGATGCGGCGCGCGAGGCCCGCGCGCCTTCTCCATCGTAGGCACGTTCTAGGCCGTCATGTCGAGAACGGTACGGATGCCTTTTCCGGCGCGCAGGTCGTCGAGCGCGGCCCCGATCTCGCCGAGCGGGCGGCGCGCGGTGACCAGGCTCGCGAGGTCGAGCCGTCCCGCCTGCCAGAGCGCGATCAGGCGCGGGATCTCGCGCAGCGAGTTGCAGCTGCCGAGCGTGCAGCCGAGGAGCTTCTTCTCGGTGATCGTGAACAGAGCCGCCGGCGCGATGGTGATGTTCTGGTCGATCGGCGCGGCGCCGACGCAGACCGTGGTGCCGCCCGAGCGCGTCGCGCGCAGCCCGTCCTCGATCAGGCTCGAGCGCCCGACCGCGTCGAAGGCGTAGTCGGCGCCCACACCGGTGATTTGCTGCGTGGTTGCGACGACGTCGGTGTCCTTCGGGTCGAGCAGGTCGGTCGCGCCGAACTTCTGCGCGGCCTCGCGACGTGCCGGCAGCGGATCCGCGGCGATGATGCGCGCCGCACCGGCGAGCGCCGCACCCTGCACGATGCTGAGCCCGATGCCGCCGAGGCCCATCACCAGGACGGTCGCGCCCGGCTCGACGCGCGCGGTGTTGAACACCGCGCCGACGCCCGTCTGCACCGCGCAGCCGATCACGCAGGCGACGTCGAGCGGCACGTCGTGCGGGATCTTGACGGCGCCCGACGCCTGCGTGAGCACGTACTCGCCGAACGCGCCCAGGCCGACGCCGCGGAAGACGACGTTGCCGCCGCGCGACAGGCCGGTCGAGCCGTCGGCGAACGAGTTGGTGGTGATCGCGTTCGCGTTGACGCACACCCCGGGCTCGCCGCGCACGCAGAAGTAGCAGCTGCCGCACGGCGGCACGGGGGTCAGCACGACGTGGTCGCCGGGCGCGAGCCCGGTCACGTCCGGCCCGACCGCGTCGACCACGCCCGCCGCCTCGTGGCCGAGCACGACCGGAATCGGCGCGGGAAACACGCCGTCGATGATGCTGAGATCCGAGTGGCAGATCCCGCAATGCTTCACCTTGACCCGGACCTGTCCGGCCTTCGGCTCGGCGATCTCGACGTCGTCATAGATCTCGAGCGGCTTTCCCGCCTCGACCAGAACCGCTGCACGCATCGGCGCATCTCCTCCTTGATCCCTCTCGCGTGCCGGTTGTCGTCGCGAGGTGCAAGCCGATCGTCACGACGCGATGCGCTGCGGCGCCGGCTCTGCGCGTCGCGTCGGGCGACGATCGGGGCATCTGGCCCGGCGTCGCGTGCGCTTCCTACGTTTGCTCGGTTGTCCGTCGTCGCGATGCGTGCGAGGCATCGACGTGATGATCACCGTTCGTCTCTTGGCCGCCACCATCGCAGCAATCGGTCTCGCGAGCGCCTGCTCCGACGCGACGCGCAGCACCGTCGATCCCAACATCCCGCCCGAGGTCGTCGAGCACGCCGACGACTGGCCGCTGCCCGGGCGCGACTACCTGAACTCGCGCGCGACCTTCGACTCGTCGATCGACTCCTCGAACGTGGCCCAGCTGAAGCCCGCGTGGCAGACGCCGCTGCTCGGCCGCGGCGGCTACGGCAACGCCGCGACCACGCCGCTGATCGCCGGCGATTCCGTGTACGTCGAGGACCTGTCGAGCATCGTCACCGCGCTCGATCGCGAGACCGGTGCCATCCGCTGGAAGAAGGACTACGGCGGCTTCGTGATCGGCCCGAACGGCGTCGCGCTCGGCTGGGGGAAGATCTTCGCGATCAAGGGCCTCGAGGGCGTCGTGGCGCTCGACGCCGCGACCGGCGAGGAGCTGTGGTTCCGGTCGCTGCTCGGCACGCCGACCGAAGGCGTCGACATCCAGCCGACGGTGTACGCGAACATGGTCTTCGCGAGCTCCGTGCCGGTGAGCCTGCACGGCATCTACGAGGGCGGCGATCGCGGCGTGCTGCACGCGCTCGACCAGGAGACCGGTGCCGTCCGCTGGAAGTTCGACACCGTCGACTCGCCGCCAGGCGACGTGTGGGGCAACCCGCAGGTGAACTCCGGCGGCGGCGCGTGGTTCACGCCGGCGATCGACACCCAGCGTGGCCGCATCTACTGGGGCATCGCGAACCCGGCACCGTTCCCCGGCACGCCCGAGTTCCCGAACGGCACCAGCCGTCCCGGGCCGAACCTCTACACCGAGTCGCAGGTCGCACTCGATCTCCAGAGCGGCGCGCTCGACTGGTACCACCAGGTGATCCCGCACGACATCTTCGACCACGACCTGATCCACTCGCTGCTGGTCGACGTCAAGCAAAACGGCAAGACCCGCCGCATCGCGGTCGCGACCGGCAAGGGCGGCCAGGTCGTCGGCCACGACATCGATACCGGCGCGCCGCTCTGGGAGACGCTGGTCGGCATCCACCAGAACGACAACCTGACGTCGCTCGAGGGCCCGACCGAGGTCCTGCCCGGAACGTTCGGCGGCGTGCTCACGCCGCCGTCGGCTGCCGACGGCGTGGTCTACGTCGCGACGCTCAACGCGCCGAGCGTCTACGAGCCGAACGTCGAGGAGAACATCGGCGGCAACGTCGGCACCATGGACGGGCAGGTGGTCGCCGTCGACGCCGCGACCGGTGCGATCTTGTGGGACGTCGTCGTGCCCGGCGATCCGACCGGTGGCGCCACGGTGGTCAACGATCTGGTGCTCACCGCGACGTTGCAGGGGCAGGTGCTGGCGCTCGACCGCAAGACCGGCGCGACCGTCTGGACGTGGGACGCGCCGGGCGGGATCAACGGCTGGCCGGCGGTCGCGGACGACGAGATCATCTGGCCGGTCGGGCTGTCGAATCCGGCGGTGCTGGTGTCGCTGCGGCTGCCGCGCTGATCCGTCGTTCGCTCTTTGCTGCACGCGCACCGTGCGCGGCTTCGTGCATGGTGCGCCGCTTCGTGCATGGTGCGCCGCGGGGTCGGTGCGCCTGCCACTTCCGTTCCGGTCGCCGGAGGGTGGTGGCAATTCAGTCTTCCTTCG
>JAIEPK010000439.1 GCA_019749875.1 Candidatus Binatia bacterium
GCGAGCGCCAGCGTCTCGCCGCCGAACGCGGCCCCCAGCGACCGGCTCGTCTCGGCGGGCGCGGCCAGCAGCACGGGCGGCTGCGGGCGATCCTCCTCGAGCAGTGCGAGCGCCGCCCAGCGCAGCTCGCGCGCCGTGTCCGCGTCGTCGTCGGCGCCGTCGACGATGCGCAGTGCGGTCGGGCGTCCCGCGCGCAGCACGCACACGCCGCCGTCCTCGCGCGGCTCGACCAGCAGCACGTCGTCGCCGCGCGGCCGCAGCAGCGAGGCCACCGCGAGCAGCCCGACGTCGACCACCGCGGGATCGATGCCAGCGTCGGCGAGCGTCTCGAGGTGGTCGCGCACGTCGCGGCGCTGCGCAATCGCGGCCAGCACGGTCGCGCCCGCGCCGTCGCGCTCGAGCACGGCGAAGGCGATCACGCCGGACTCGACGTCGAACGGCACCAGGCTCTCGAGCTCGAACGGCACCGTCGCGGCGAGACGCGCCGGGTCCGAGAACGGCAGGCGCAGCACGCGGTGGCTGACCTGTGCTCCGGGCAGTGCGCTCGCGACCGCGTCGGGACGCTGCGTGCAGTGGCGATCGATCATGGCGCGCAGCTGCTCGGGCGCGGTGCGCCCCGCGTCGCGCTCCTCGCGCCAGCTGCCGACCAGGCGCGTCGTGCGTCCGGCGGTCTCGACGAGCGCGATGCTGAGCGCGTCGCGCATCGTATCGATGCCGAGGGCGAGCATTCAGCGCGCCTCGATCGGCATCGGTGCGCGCAGCGGCGCCTCTTGCCACCAGAGTCG
Source organism: Candidatus Binatia bacterium (assembly GCA_019749875.1). Taxonomy (GTDB): domain Bacteria; phylum Desulfobacterota; class Binatia; order UBA12015; family UBA12015; genus VGTK01. Next base: position 786 of record JAIEPK010000439.1, read on the forward strand.
GTCCACCTTTTCGCCGTTGCGCTTCACGGTGGTGCGGACGGTCTGCTGCACGTCGCCGACCATGCCCTGCGCGACGATCGAGAAGGAGTCGCTCTTGTACCCGAGACCGATCGTCGGCTGCCGGCACGCGCCCGACTTCCACTGGTTCCAGTCGTCCTCCCACTTCTTCTTGGTGTCCGCGTCCTCGAGGTCGGACGGGCAGTCGGGGAGGGCTGTGCTGCCGTCGCAGCCGGCCACGGCGAGCACCTGGGGCTCCGCGGTGAGCACGTTGAGCTGGGGACCCTTGGTGGGCGGCTTGCCGTCGCGCGTGGGGATCACGGTGACGAAGGGCCGCAGCAGGGCGATCGTGCGCTCGTCGAAGCCGCGGATCAGCAGCAGCTCGTCGAGGCTCTGCAACGCCTTCTGCCGCGGGTCGCACGCCATGGAGAGCGCACAATAGTTGCTCGCTGCGCCGGTTGCCATCGCCGGGTCGCCGGCCGGCGTGATCCACGCGGCGACGTGCTCCACCAGCGATGGATCGACCCCGAGCTTGTTGAACAGCGCCTGCACGGCCTCCCTGTACTTCTGGTCGTGCAGGACCGCGTTCAGGTCGAGCTTGCCGCCCTCGTCGCTCACCTGCAGGCCGACCGCGCCGGAGCCCACCGGGATGCCCATCAGCGGCAGCGCCCACGGGCTCTGTCGACAGGTGATGTCGCGCGGATTCGCCTTCGCGTCGGCGAGCAGCGCCTCGCCGGCGAGCTCGGCCGAGCGTGCCAGCAGCTGAGCGGCCATCGCGTTGCCGGCGTTGTGGGTGAGGTGCATGTGCACCAGCGTCGCGTCGGTCATCTCGACGACGACGATCGTGAGCAGCGCCACCGCGAACAGCGCGGAGAGCAGCGCGACGCCACGCTCACCGCGCCCGGGAAGACCCCGAAGCTCGCGGCCCGTCATCGGGTCGAGCGCTTTCCACCCATCGGCAGGTCGATGAGTAGACGGTAGACCGGCGGCTCCGCGGTGCCGTCGGCGAGCGCCAGCTCGAGCTCGACGGCGCGCGGGATCGGGATGTCGTCGGTGCCCTGCCAGGAGGTCAGGGCCTCACCGCCGTCGGGGCTCACGCGGACGGTGAACGACGCGACGTCCTCGAGCACGACGTTCGGCGTGAATGGCGTGTTCTCGGTCGCGACCGAGGGCAACTGCTCCTTCACCAGCAGCGCACCGCGTGCGTCGGGGGGGCCCGGCTCGAGGCGGTAACGCACGATCTCGAACGGATCGTGCGGCCCGGCGTTGATGCGGCGCGCGGTCGTCGTGGTGAACGAGACCTCGCTCGCTGGACGGTCGAAGGTGCGATCGAAGAGCCGGAAGATCTCGCGCTCGCGGCTGCCTGGCAGCACGACGCTGCCGGTCAGCTCCTCGGCCATGCGCTGCAGCGTCAAGCGGGCGGCGTTGCTGCGCTCCATCTCCGCCTCGGCGTACTCGCGCGAGCTCAGCGTGCGCTGGAACGGTGCCGCCTGCGCGACGGCCAGGATCGCGACGATGGTGAGCGCGACCAGCAGCTCGAGCAGCGTGAAGCCGGCCTCGCCGGCGCGGAGCGGAGGCGCGTCGGCCGCGCTCGTTCGTGCGTCGAGCCGGGGGCGGATTGACGGATGCTCTCTCATGGCTTCGGTCGCCGGAACACCGTCATCTCGGACGACGCCGACTCGTCGCCGTTGGGGATCACGCGCACCGTGATCTCGCGCACGTCGAAGATGCCGAAGTCGCTCACCGTCTGCTCCCAGCGAAAGCCCGGGTAGCGCCCCGGCCAGCGAGCCTCGAAGTCGCCCTGCGAGCGGCCGACGTCCAGATACGGCCCGAGCTCGACCTCGGTGATCATCGAGCGCGCCAGCAGCAGAGCCTGGGTGTAGGCCTGGTCGCGCGCGGCGAGCTTCAGGTTGCGCACGTGCAGGCCGAGGAGTGCGGTGAACGCGGTCGCGATCACGGCGAGCGCGACCATGACCTCGAGCAGCGTGAAGCCGCTGACGTCGCGTGGTGTCGCGCGCCGCTCACGGCTGGTCGAGCACGCGAGGCCGTCCGCGACGTGAGCGCAGCGTCGCGCCGACGTGCGCGACACGCGCCGCGGCTCGCGTGCGGGTACCGACGCGGCTGCGTGGCGACGCGCGGTCATCGCATGCTCCGCGACATGCCGCGTCCGAGCGTGCTGCCGGACGAGCCGTTGCCGCTCGCGACCGCGCGCACGTCGACCGTTCCCTCGATGATGCGCGGCCGCGAGCGCACCGGCTCGACCACGATCGAGTAGACGTCGTCCGGACCGTTGGTCAGACGGACGACCATCGGGTCGGTGTAGCCGTCGGGCGAGAACAGCGCGCCGAGGTAGCCGCTCTGCGTGGCGGTGAGCCCGGGGCCGCTGACGTCCATCTGCACCGCGTCGGGCAGCGCGACGGTGCGAAACAGCGGCTCGTCCTGGGGCACGAAGCGCCCGCCCGACGACGTGTCGACGTAGACCTCCGCGCCGTAGCGGCCGCTCTGCGGATCGAAGGACAGCCGCACCCAGCGGCCGCGCAGCGCCGCGTCCTCGCGCAGCAGCTCGATGCGCGACGCGAGCTGGCGCGCGCTCGCCTGCAACGACACGCCGCCGAGGAGACCGAGCCGCGGCAGGACCAAGGTCACCAGCAGACCGATCAGCGCGAGCGCGACCGCGAGCTCGATCAGCGTGAAGCCGTGCGCGGCACGGAGCGGCCCCGGGCGCGTCGGCGCTCCGCGCCAGGGACGCGCTCGCCACCACCCTCGACGCCGGGCTCGCGACCGCACCGCGGGCGCTCCGTCAGAGGTTGCGCGAGTCGATGTCGGCGTTGATGCCCTCGCCACCTTCCGCGCCGTCGGCGCCGAACGACAGCACCACGTAGTTGCTGCCGTCGCTGCGGAAGACGTACGGCGAGCCCCACGGGTCGATCGGGACCTTCTCCAGGTAGCCGTTCGCGTTCCAGCGCTTCGGCACGAGTCCCGTCGTCGGACGCGTGACCAGCGCCTCGAGGCCCTGCTCGGTGGTCGGGAAGAAGCCGTTGTCGAGCTTGTAGAGGCTGAGCGCCTGCTCGATCGCCTTCACGTCGGCGGCGGCCTTGGTCTGCCGTGCCTCGTCGGTGCGGCCGAGGATGCGCGGTGCCACGAGCGTGATCAGCAGCCCGAGGATGAAGACCACCACCATGATCTCGATCAGGGTGAAGCCCGCGGTCGAGCGGAGCCGCGAGCGCGCGATTCGTACGTCGTTCATCGGAAGTCCCCTTAGCGCACCAGCGCGTTGATCTCGAAGATGGGCAGCAGGATCGCGAGCACGATGAACAGCACGACGCCGCCCATGACGACGATCGTGATCGGCTCCAGCACGGCGGTCAGCGTGCCGAGCAGGCTCTCGACCTCGGCCTCATAGGCGTCGGCGACTTTCCCCAGCATCGCCTCGAGCTCGCCCGAGCGCTCCCCGACCGCGATCATGTGCGTGACCAGCGACGGTACGAGCCCCGACTGCCGGAGCGGGGCGGCGAGGCTCTGGCCCTCGCGCACCGCGGTGCGCGCGTCCTCGATCGCCGCCGCGAGCGCGCGATTGCCGGCGACGCCGGCCGCCACGTCGAGCGCCTGCAGCAGCGGGATGCCGTTGCCGAGCAGCGTCGCGAGCGTGCGCGCGCCGCGCGCGATCGCGATGCGCGTCATCACCGGCCCGATCACCGGCAGCGTCAAGAGCTGACGGTCGAACCACAGCCGCCAGGCCGGCCGGCGGCGCGCGGCGAGGAACCACAGCGTGCCGCCCAGCAGGAGGATCGCGATCACCCACCAGTACGCGGACACGGTGTTCGAGATGCCGAGCAGGAGGCGGGTCAGGAACGGCAGCGTCTGCTTCTGGTCGGCGAAGATGCGCGTCACGCGCGGCACCACGAAGCCGAGCAGGAAGGCGACGATGCCGCTCGACACCAGCGTCATCAGGACGGGATAGGCGAGGGCGTTCCTCATCTTCGCGTTGAGGCGCGTCTGCGCCTCGGTGTAGGTCGCGAGACGCTCCAGCACCAGGTCGAGCGCGCCCGCGGCCTCGCCGGCGCGCACCATGCCGACGTAGATCTCGGGGAAGATGGTCGGGTAGTCGGCGAACGCGTCGGCGAGCGGCGTGCCCTGGGTGACCCGGTCGCGGACGTGCGACAGCACCTGCGTCACCACCGGACGATCGCTCTGGTCGCCGATCGCGGCGAGCGCCTCGACCACGGGCACGCCGGCCGCGAGCAGCGTGCTGAGCTGGCGCGACACCAGCGCGAGGTCGCCCGACGACATGCGCGGGCCGCGCCGCAGGCTGAAGCCGCTCGTGCCGCTGGACGTGGCTTCGGGCGCGGCGGTGCGCTCCTCGGCGACCTCGGTCGGGAAGATCCCATCGCGACGCAGGCGGACGCGGGCGCCCTTGGCGCTGTCGGCGTCGACGACGCCCTGCACGGCGCGTCCGGCCGCGGTGAGCCCGCGGTAGGCGAACACCGGCACCGGTCAGGCTCCTGCTTCCGCGCGCTGCACGACGACGCCGGCTTCGACGTCCGCCACGTGAGCGACATTCGACGACGTCGCGGACGTTGTCTGGGCGCGCGTCGGCGGCGTCACGTCCCGCACGGCGGCCCAGGTCGGGGAGGTCGCGCCGCCGTGCG
>JAIEPK010000095.1 GCA_019749875.1 Candidatus Binatia bacterium
CTCCCGGTCGGCTTTCGCCTTCCAGTTCGTCGCGCGATCTCTCGCGCTTCGCGCCATGCCCGGCGCACGGGGCCCCGTTGGGCTTCGCCCAACGGGGCGAGGGGGCGCGTGCCCCCTCGTTACGACAACCCGCGTCTCCCCTCGTTTCAATAAAAAACGTCGTCGTCCAGGAACGCGCCGCTCGCCGACCCCGCGCAGCGGACGACTCCGCCCTTTGCCGACGGCAGGTTCGTATCGCGCACGCGCACCTGCAGGCCGATCTTGAAGCCGTCGCCCGAAGCGCCGTTCACGCGGCTGAAGCGCGTGTAGCTCGAGCCCACGCCGAAGGCGTCGGTCGGCGGCGCACTGGTCTTCACGATCGCGGCGCTGTCCACCAGGCCGAGATCGAAGACGCCGAACTTGGCGCTCGACGAGCGCAGCTTCGCGTTCAGCAGGACGTTGCCCGAGTCGGCGAAGCGGAACGACTGGTTGGCGCCGAACGAGCCACCGACCGGCGACGCGTCGCCCTCGCGCTCGACCAGCGTGACCACACCGGACGGGAACGCGCGCAAGAAGATCGCGTCGGTCCGCGTGGTGCCCGTGGTGGTCGCGCGGAACGCGATCTCGTTGCCGGCGTTGATGCGCGGCGTGTCGAGGAACTTGCCGTAGCTCGAGCCGCCGATCGGCGACGGATCTCCGTCGAGCACCAGCGTCGAGATCCCGCCCAGCGTGACCAGGAACAGGCCGCTCCTGGCACTCTCCGCGGCGTTCGAGCAGCTCGTCTTCGACGTCGCGCGCAGCACCGCGGCGCCGGTGTCGCCGAGATCGACCGCCTGCGTCGAGCACACCTCGCGGCCATCGAGCGTCGCGGCGCCGTCGAGCACCAGCGTCGACACGGCGTTGCTGGTCGAGTCGTACACGAACACGCCGCCCGGGCCGCCGTCGACCGTCGCGACGAACGGCACGCGGCTCGCGGCGTCGATGTCCCCCACGACCGGGAACGCGTCGAACACGCCGCCCGCGGGCGAGCTCTGCGAGCGCACCGCCGCCGTCTCGAGCACACCGCCGTCGCGGACGAACACGCCTTGCCCCGAGACCAGCTCGGCGTAGAACGCGACGTCGTCGGCGTCGTTCAGCGACAGCGAGAAGAACGCGCGCTGCGAGCGGAACGTTCCGCCGTTCGGGGCGGGACCGTCGGCACGTGCCACGACCTGGCCGGCGCCGGCGCTCGGGTAGAAATAGAGCTTGTCGCGCGACGCGTTCGCGCGCGCGACGAAGACCGCGTCACCAGCAGCGTTCACCGCGACCTCTTCGCGAAACACGTTGCCGTAGACGAGCCCGTCGGGATCGAGCTGTCCCGCGCGTGCGACCGTCGAGCAGGTGAACTGCGCGTACGCCGTGCCGGTGAGGGCGGCGACGAGGAGTGCTGCTGGAGCGAGGATCCGTAGCATGGTCTGGCCTCCTGGAGTCGAGCGTGCGGGATCGCGCGGATGCCCGTGGAGAAACACCACGGTCCGTGCGCCGTTGCAATGGGAAAATTGCAGAATCGGTTGCGGCGCGCAGCGACTTCCGCCAGACGTTCGCCGGGAGGGAAGCCACCATGCGTCTCGACGAGCCACGCGTCGCACCATTGCCCGAGAGCGAATGGACCGAGCCGGCCCGGACGACCATCGAGCCGACGCGCGCGATGGCCGGCGGGAAGGTCTTCAACATCTTCTCGACCCTGGCCCGGCATCCCGATCTGCTGAAGCGCTGGATGGTTTTCGCGAATCACGTGCTGGTCAAGTCGACCTTGCCGCCGCGCGAGCGCGAGATCCTGATCCTGCGCATCGGCTGGCTGTGCCGCGCCGAGTACGAGTGGAGCCAGCACGTGCTCATCGGAAAGGCAGTGGGCCTCAGCGATGCCGAGATCGAACGCATCGCCGAGGGTCCCGATGCCGCCGGATGGAGCAGCGACGACGCGGCCCTGCTGCGCGCGACCGACGAGCTGCACGGCGACGCTTTCATCAGCGACGCGACGTGGGCCGTCCTGAGCAAGAAGTGGTCGGTGCAGCAGCTGATGGACGTCGTCTTCACCGTGGGCCAGTACAACCTGGTCTCCATGGCGCTGAACACGCTCGGCGTGCAGCTCGACGACGGGCTGCCACGGGCGAAGGGGATGCCGAAGTAGCGGAGCCGAGCCCGAGCGCGGGGTCAGGCGCGCCGCAGCCGCTCGAGGCGCGCGAGCAGGCTCGAGGTGTCCCAGCGTCCGCCACCCATCGCCTGGACCTCGCCGTACAGCTGGTCCACCAGGGCCGTCACCGGCAGGTGCGCGCCGTTGCGGCGCGCCTCGTCGAGCGCGTAGCCGAGGTCCTTCCGCACCCAGTCCACGGCGAAGCCGTGCTCGTACGCACCGGCGATCATGGTCGCGTGGCGGTTCTCCATCTGCCACGACTGCGCGGCACCCTTCGAGATCACGTCGATCACGGCCTGCGCGTCGAGTCCCGCGGCGTGCGCGAAGTGCACCCCCTCGGCGAGGCCTTCGATGAGCCCGGCGATGCAGATTTGATTGACCATCTTGGCGAGCTGCCCGGAGCCCGCTGGCCCGAGCAGACGAAACGTCCGCGCGTAGCACGCGACCACCGGCTCGGCGGTCGCGAACGTCGCCGCGTCGCCGCCGGCCATCACCGTGAGGATGCCCTTCTCCGCGCCTTGCTGCCCGCCGGAGACCGGCGCGTCGAGGAAGCCGACGCCACGTGCCTGCGCCGCCGTCGCGACCTCGCGCGCGAGTGCCGCGGACGTCGTGGTGTGATCCACCAGCGCCGCACCGGCACGCATCGCAGCGAGCGCGCCCTCCGCACCCAGCACCACCTCGCGCACGTCCTCGTCGCGACCGACGCAGGTGAATGCGAGCGTCGCGTCGCGCGCCGCGTCCGCGGGCGTCGTCGCGACGCGACCGCGATGCTCAGCCGCCCAGCGCTCGGCGCGCGCGCGCGTGCGGTTGAAGACCGCGACCTCGTGTCCGCCGGCGGCGAGGTGCCGCGCCATCGGGAAGCCCATCACGCCGAGTCCGAGGAATGCGACCTTCATGGGGCGTCCTTTTGCCATGCGTCCGACGCGACGCAACGCAGCCGTGAGGTCCTTCGATCGCGTGACGGCGGCGCCGCGATCTGCGAGAGCAGAACGCCCATGACGAGGCTTTCCGCGGCACGGCTCGCCCGCATCGCACGCGACGCGGGCCGCACACGGCTCTACCAGCAGGACAAGGTCTGGTCGCGCTACAGCAACGACAAGGTCGACATCGCGGCGACGCTGGGCAGCGTGATCCGTACCTTGTGCCACGGGCTGCCGCTCGGCACGCCGCTGCACGCCCTGTCGGTCGGATCGAGCAACGAGCCGCAGTTCCGCATTCTCGCGTCCCTGTTCCAAGGTGGCCTGCACCTGATCGACATCGAGGAGGCGGCGCTGGACGTGGTCGCGGAGCGCACCGAGCGCCAGCACACGCCGCACGTCGGCCTGATCCGCGGCGACTTCACCCGGCTCCTCGCCGACGACGCGAGCACCCGCCGCTTCCGCACACGCCGCCTCGCCGGACGTCGCATGACGCTGGTGACCTTTCACCACTCGCTCTACTACGCGCCGCGCGCGGCGTGGCCGGGGCTGCTCGCCCGGGTGTACGGGGAGCTCCTCGCACCGTCGCGCAGCGGGCGCGTTTCGAGCGCGATCCACGCGGTGCTCATGACGAGCCGCAGCGACGACCCGCGCAGCACGACGTGGCTCTACCAGCACTTCGCCGGCCGCTTCTTCGGCGTGCGCAACGACCAGGACCTGGCGGCGTTCGCGCGCACGCTGCGCCGCGAGCCGCTCGGCGAGGACCAGCAGGTCGCCGCGAAGTCGTCGCTGGTCGACTTCTGGGTGGACGACTTCGAGCGCTTCATGAGCGTCGTGTGGATGATCCTGCTGTACCCCGACGTGCACCGCTACACCCTCGAGCAGCGCCTCGAGATCACCGAGCACGTGTACGAGCATCTGTGGCGACGGCGGCGACCGCTGCTGCAGGTTCAGGATCACGTGGCGATCTACCGCGGCCGCGTGCCGCGCGGTCTGGTTTGACGTCATGAACGCACCGGTGCACCGCGCGCAGCGCCCGTGGTGGCTGCTGCCCATCTTCGGCCCCATCCCGAACGTCGACCAGGGCTCGATCACGCTGCTCGGGCTGGTGTCGCTCGCCTACTTCTTCGAGAACTACGACCTGTCGCTGATGATGTCAGCGCTGTCGTACATCGCGGCCGACTTCGGCATCCCCGAGTCGCAGCTCGCGGGCTACACGGGGCTCATCCGGCTCGGCGCGCTGCCGGCGTTCCTGCTGGTGCCGCTCGCGGACCGCCTCGGACGACGGCGGATGTTTCTCGCCGCCGTCGCCGGCATCGCGCTGCTCACCTTCGCGACCGCGTTCGCGCCGAGCGTCGGCGCCTACGTGGCGATCCAGATGCTGGTGCGCACCTGCGTGCTGGTCGCGTCGACGATGGCGTTCGTGATCGTCGCCGAGGAGTTTCCCGCCGAGCATCGCGGCTGGGGCATCGGCATGGTCGGCGCGCTCGGCGCGTGCGGCTTCGGCTTCGGCGCGATCCTGTTCGGCTTCGTCGAGCGCCTGCCGTGGCGCTGGCGCGCGCTGTACGCGGTCGGCGTGTTCCCGCTGCTGGTCATGCCGCGACTCCGGCGCGGCATCCCGGAGACGCGGCGCTTCGACCAGCACCGTCGCGAGAACATCGGCACCAACAGCGTGGGCGGCGTGCGCGGCTGGCTCGAGCCGCTGCTCGGCCTCGCGCGCGGCTACCCGCGCCGCCTCGCCGGCGTGACGCTCGCCGGCGCGCTGTACGCCGCGGGCGAGACCGGCGTGTTCCAGTTCTGCGGCTACTTCACGCTCAACACGCACCACTGGGAGCCGTGGCGCTTCTCGTTGATGGTCGTGGTCGCGGGCGGCGTGGGCATGCTCGGCAACGTGCTGGCGGGACGTCTCGGCGACCTGTTCGGACGCCGCCCGGTCGGCTTCGCGGTCGCGGCGAGCTTTCCCGGGCTGGCGTGGCTCTTCTACCACCTGCCGGGGTTCTACCTGCCGGTGCTGTGGGCCTTCCTCACCGTGTGCTCGGTGTCGTGCAACGTGACGATCCGCGCGCTTGCGACCGAGGTCTTCCCGACCTCGCAGCGCGGCACGTCGGGCGGCTGGCTGTCGCTGGTGCAGACGCTCGGCACCGCCGCCGGGCTCGGCATCGTCGGGCTCGGCCTCGCGCGCGGCGCGTCGCTGCCGGCCATGGTGAGCACGCTGGCGGTGCTGACGATCGTCGCGGGGGCGTCGCTCTTCTTGCTGCCGGAAACGAGCGGGCGGGAGCTGGAAGAGATCAGTTCCTGACGAGGGGTCTCGCGACCCCTCGCCCCACGCGGCGAAGCCGCGCGGGGCCCGGCTATTCCGCGAGGGGTCTCGCGACC
>JAIEPK010000575.1 GCA_019749875.1 Candidatus Binatia bacterium
CGCTCCGGCCACGCGCGCGGGTGGCGCGTCCGACGGCAGTCCTGCGAGTGCCAGCCCGTGCGCGAGGCGCTCGAAATCGTCGCGTTCCCGGTACGGATTCACGAGGTCGATCCAGCGCAGCGGATCGCCGGTCTCCGGCGCGCAGCCGAACACCACCTTCTCGCGGTACGCCTCGAGGAACGTCGCGAGGTGGCGCGACGCCAGATCGGCGCGGCCGTCCAGCGCGGCTGCCGCGGCGACGTAGGCCGGCAGGTCGACGACGCTGTGCGGTGCACGGGCTGCGACCTCGCACGCCTCGCCGTAGCGCTCGCTGACGAACAGCGGGATCGCGAGGCACGGCACGTAGAAGTCGGGATGCCGCGGGTGGAGCCGCATCGCCTTCTGCGCGAGCGCGACGCCCTCGTCCGCAGCGCCCACGAAGGCGCGCGTGATCGCGGCCTGCACCAGCACGTCGGCGTCGTTCGGGTTCAGCGCGAGGGCGCGCGCGATGCGCGCCTCCGACTGCGCGAAGTCGCGACGGTACAGCAGCACGCGACCGAGGACGATCTGCACGTGCGCGTCGGCCTCGTCGAGCGCCGCGGCGCGCAGCGCGTGCTCGTACGCCAGCTCCTCCTTCTCGTCCCACTTCTCCCAGAGCTGGCAGCTCCACTCGTTGAAGTGCGACAGGGAGAGCCCGGCGTGCGCGCGCGCGTACGTCGGATCGATCTCGAGCGCGCGCTCGAAGAACGTCCGTGCGAGCGCATCGTCCTCGATCGTCCCGCGGTGCAGCGCCTCGACGCCACGCAGCCAGCAGTCGTAGACCTCGAGCGACGCGATCGGCTTGCGGCGCGCGCGCGCCAGGCGCGCGCCGTCGATGCCGATCGCGGTCGCGCTCGCGACGCGGGTCACGATCTCGTCCTGCAGCGCGAGCACCTCGCCCGCCGGAGCGTCGAAGCGCTCCGCCCAGCAGCACTGGCCGCTCGCGGCGTCGACCAGCTGGACGGTGACGCGGATGGCGTCGGGGCTGCGGCGCACGGTGCCACGCAGGTGATGCGACACGCCGGCCTCCGCGAGCGCGGCGCGCGCGTCGTCCCCGGCGAGCGAGGTGTCGGGATGCAGCACCTCGAGCGTCGGAAAGCGCGCCAGCTCGACGATCAGGTCCTCGACGAAGCCGCGCGCGAAGTAGGCATCGTCGTCGCCGCTGCCGAGGCTCTCGAACGGCAGTACGGCGAGGCGCGCGGCGGCATCCTGCAGTGCGACGTCGGCGGCGTGGGTCATGGGCGAAATCCGCGCCGCACTGTAGCCCTGAGCCGCGCGCGAGACGAGACGGTGCACCGTATGACCGCCCGCTCCTCCTCTGGGGTCGCGCGGAGGCGCACGTGCACGCGCGCGTCCGCGGCGGCGCCCCCCCTGCTACTGCGGTCGCAGCCCGACGACGGGCTCTTGCGACGCCCCTCCCACCATCGCCCTGTTCTTGGCTCCACTGCTCGACGCCAGATACTTCCACAGCCCGTTCGCACGTCGGTACACCGCCGGGTCGGTCTTGCCGTCGCCGTCGAAGTCGCCGGGCGTGGCGGCCTGGCCCGCACCGCCGACACCGAGCACCGTATACGACGTGCCGGTCGTGGACGGACGGATGCGCCACTTGCCCTGCTTCTTCTGGTACACCGCCGGATCCGCGATGCCGTCGCCGTCGTAGTCGGCCGGCACCGGCAGGAAGCGCTTGCCGCCCGAGAACTTGAAGGTCACCGGGCTCGACGTCCGCGACGACGCGTACGTCCAGTTGCCGGTCGCCGACTCGTACACCGCGACGTCGAGCTTGCCGTCGCCGTCGAAGTCCGCCGGTGCGGGCCGGTAGCCGGGACCGCCCAAGGTGAGCTGCGTCAAGCCGTCGTCGTGCGAGCGCTGGATCACCCACGCACCGGTGGCCGGAGCATAGACCGCGACGTCGGTGATCGCATCGCCGTCGTAGTCGCCCGGCGCCGGCACCCAGTCGCCGGTGGCGACCGCGGCATCGAAGGCCGGCGTCGTCGGGATCGTCACGGCTGCGTGGGTTGCCTGGATCGGACCGGACGTCCACGTCTTCGGACCCGGCGCGAACAGAGCGGCCTCCGTGACGCCGTCGCCGTCGTAGTCGCCGGGCGCCGCGCGCCAGCCCACGCCGCCGAACTGCGCCGTCACCAGGCCGATCGTCGAGCCGCGCGCGCTCCAGAAGCCGGTGGTCGGATCGTACACCGCAGGATCGGTGATGCCGTCGCCGTCGAAGTCGTCACGCGTGCCGGGGCTCGGTACCGCGGTCAGGGCGGGGCTCGACGTCGGATCGGAGCTCGGCGTCGTCATCGGCGTGGGCTGTGGCGACGGCGTCGGTGTGAACGCGAGCGTCGGCGTCGCGGTCGGCACGAGCGTCGGGGTCGGCGTCAACGTCGGAGTCTCGGTGGGCGCAGGTGACGGGGTCAGCGCCGGGGTCTCGGTGGGCAGCGGCGTCGCCGTCGGCTCGGGGGTCGGCGGCGGCTCGGTGAAGTCGTCGCACCGCTCGCCTTCCGTCCCGATCCGGCATTCACAGGTCTTGAACCCCCCGTCCGACCAGCACTCGGCCAAGTTGTGGCAATAGGGGGGATTGTTGTTGCCGCAGCCCGGGGCGCCTTCCGGAATGCCGCACTTGAACCCTCTCCAACCGGCGGGACAGCTGCAGGACGCGAATTGAGCCTGATTGACACCGCAGGTTCCGCCGTTGAGACACGGATTCACGTCGCACGGGTTCGGGGACGGCGTCGGGATCGGGCTCGGACTCGGCGTCGGCGAGGGCGTCGGTGACTCGGTCGGAACCGGTGACGCGGTCGGGATCGGCGTCGGCGTCGGCGTGACGCTGGGATCCTCTTCCTGGCACAGCTGGCCCATCCATCCGGGCGCGCAGCTGCATTCGAAGAAGTCGGGGGGGACGGGGAAACATCGTCCGCCGTTGTCGCACGGGTTGGGGTTGCACTTGTCGCCGCCGCCTTGCGCCCTCGCGGGCACCGGGGCCAGCGCGACGACGAGTCCGAGCAGCAACGTCATCGAGAACAGCAGCAGCCGCTTCGTCATCCCGAGCGTCATCGGCCGGATCGGCACCGACCTTCATTCGGTGAAATTGCGAAGCGGTCGATCCAGTGCTGCGGCCGATCCAGACAGCGGCTGGTCGACCGTCGGCCATGGCATTCGTCACGTGCAACGCGGCCGACGTGCGGCCGTCTCGCTCTCGCTCAGCCGCCCTGGTTCGAAAAGCGCTCCTGCAGCCGTCGCATGCCGCGGATCCAGCGCTCGTAGTCCGCCCCCTTGCGCTGGAAGTACTCGCGCACCTCCGGGTGCGGCAGGATGAGGAAGCGCTCGTCGGCGAGGCCCTCGATCACCGCCTGCGCGACGTCGTCGGGCTCGGCGACGCCGTCCACGCCGGCGACGCCGCCTTCTTCCACGCCGGCGATCATCGGCGTGCGCACCGCCTGCGGGCACAGCAGCGACACCTTGAGGCCCTGCGAGCCGTGCGTGATCGACAGCCACTCACCGAACGCGACCGCGGCGTGCTTGGTGACCGCGTACGGCGCCGAGCCGATCTGCGTCAAGAGCCCCGCCGCCGACGCGGTGTTGAGCAGGTAGCCGCCGCCGCGCGCGAGCATGCGCGGCACCAGCGCGCGTGCCGCATACACGTGCGCCAGCACATTGATCGACCAGATGCGCTCCCAGTCGTCGTTCGGGACTTCCGCGCCGCCCATCACGAAGATGCCGGCATTGGAGACGAACAGGTCGATCGGGCCGACGTTCTTCTCCGTGCGCTCGACGAGCCCCGCGACGTCGGACTCGACGGCGACGTCGACGCGCTCGCCGACCGCGCGCAGCTTCGCTCCGTGCTTCGCGACGAGCTCGTCCGCGACCGCACGCGCGCCGTCGCCGTCGCGATCGGCGCACACCACCGCGGCGGCTCCTTCCAGCGCGAAGCGACGGACCAGCGCGCGGCCGATGCCGCTCGCTGCCCCCGTCACGACGATGATCTTGCCCTGGACGTTCACTGGTACTTCTTCAGCTCGAGGCGGCCGATCTGGTTGCGGTGCACCTCGTCCGGGCCGTCGGCGAAGCGCAGCGTGCGCGCGCCGGCGAACATCTTGGCGAGGCCGAAGTCGGAGGTGACGCCGGCGCCGCCGTGCACCTGCATCGCCCAGTCGATGACCTTGAGCGCCATGTTGGGTGCGGCGACCTTGATCGCCGCGATCTCGACGCGCGCGGCCTTGTTGCCGACGGTGTCCATCATGTAGGCGGCCTTCAGCGTCAAGAGCCGCGCCTGGTCGATCGCGATGCGCGACTCGGCGATGCGCTCGAGCGTGACCGTCTGCTCGGCGATCGGCTTGCCGAACGCGACGCGCGACAGCGCGCGCTTGCACATCATCTCGAGCGCGCGCTCGGCGAGGCCGATCAGCCGCATGCAATGGTGGATGCGGCCCGGGCCGAGGCGCCCCTGCGCGATCTCGAAGCCGCGACCTTCACCGAGCACGATGTTCGAGACCGGCACGCGCACGTCGGTGAACGTGACCTCGGCGTGGCCGTGCGGCGCGTCGTCATAGCCGAAGACCGGCAGGTAGCGCTCGATCTTGACGCCCGGAGCACTCATCGGGACGAGGATCTGCGATTGACGCTTGTGGATCTCGGCGTTGGGGTTGGTCTGCCCCATGACGATCATGATCTTGCAGCGCGGGTCCATGGCACCCGACGTCCACCACTTGCGGCCGTTGATCACGTACTCGTCGCCGTTGCGCACGATCGCGCAGCGGATGTTGGTCGCGTCCGACGACGCGACCTCCGGCTCGGTCATCGCGAACGCGGAGCGGATCTTGCCGTCGAGCAACGGCTCCAGCCACTGCTTCTTCTGCTCCGCCGTTCCGTAGCGCTCGATGACTTCCATGTTGCCGGTGTCGGGTGCGGCGCAGTTGAAGACCTCGGGCGCGATACCCGAGCGACCCATGATCTCGCACAGCGGCGCGTACTCGAGGTTGGTGAGCCCCGCGCCACGCTCGCTCTCGGGGAGGAAGAGGTTCCACAGACCGGCGGCCTTCGCCTTGTCCTTCAGCTCCTCCATGACCGGCGGGATGTCCCAGCGCGACGCGCCCTCGTCGAGCTGGCGCTGGTAGGTCGCCTCGTTCGGATAGACGTGCTCGTCCATGAAGGCCTGGAGCTTCTTCTGCAGCGCCTTCACCTTGTCGGAATACTCGAAGTGCATGGAACCCTCCCTTTCTTGGCCGCGGGAGTCGTACCGCACCCGAGGGTCGGAATGCACGCTCGGTCGCGACGGCAACGGACGTTCGTCGTCGGCTCTGCGTCGGCCGCCGCGCGTCACGCGTCACGCGCCGTGTCAGGCGCGGCGGGCGACGGCCGCCGCGACGTCGTGCGCCGCGCGCAGCCCGCTCTCGAGCGCGCCGTTCATGTAGCCCTGCCAGCGCGCGCTGGTG
>JAIEPK010000426.1 GCA_019749875.1 Candidatus Binatia bacterium
AGCGGCTCCTAACCAAGCCGCTTTGAGCGGCTCACGCGTTTTCAATGCCTCCGGCTCTGCCGGAGGATCTGTTACCATCCGCGCCGGCTCGACCGAGGGCGGCGCGCACGCCGATGCGCGACGGACGCCGGAAGTGCGCGTCGGTGTGCCGCGACCGCGTGGCGCGCCTGACGGCCCGCGACGGTCATGCGGAGCGCACCTCGGCACGCCCGCTGCCGTCGGCGACGGTGATCACCAGGTCGTCCCGGTGCACGATCGCGTCGCCCATCTTGTAGCCGAGGATCTGCTCGACCTCGCCGCTCTTGCGGCCGGCGATCCGCGCCGCCTCGGTCGCACGGTAGCTCACCAGCCCGCGCGCGAACTCCTGCCCGTCAGGCCCGAGCAGACGCACGCAGTCGCCGCTCTCGAAGCGCCCCGACACCTCGACCACACCGGACGGCAGCAGGCTGCGACCACGCTCCGAGACCGCCGCGACCGCGCCCGCATCGCAGCGCAGCGTGCCCTTGGGCTTGACGGTGAACGCGATCCAGTGCTTGCGGCGCGCGAGACGGTCGGCGAGCGGCAGGACCAGCGTGCCGACGTCGCCGCGTGCGTCGAGCACGTCGGCGAGGGTGCCGGCGGCGCGCCCGTCGGCGATCACCGCGGCGATGCCGGCCGCGGCCGCCTTCTTCGCCGCGAGGAGCTTGGAGCGCATGCCGCCGGTGCCGAGCGCGTTGCCGCCGCTCGCGAGATCGAGCGTCGCGCCGTCGATGCGCTCGAGCACCGGGATCCGCCGCGCGCCGGCGTCGGTCGCGGGATTGGCCGTGTGCAGGCCGCCGACGTCGCTGAGAATCACCAGCAGGTCGGCGCCCACCAGGCTCGCGACCAGTGCGGACAGGTTGTCGTTGTCGCCGAACTTGAGCTCGTCGACCGACACGGTGTCGTTCTCGTTGACGATCGGCAGCGCGCGGCGCGCGTGCAGCGTGGCGAGCGCGTGCTCGGCGTTGAGGTAACGGCCGCGGTTCGCGAGGTCGTCAGCGTCGAGCAGGATCTGCGCGACCACGATGCCGTGCGCAGCGAACGCCTTCTGCCACTCGGCCATGAGCTGGATCTGACCGACGCTCGCGGTCGCCTGCCGCTCGGGAATGGTCTTCGGCGCCGCGCCGCCGAGGATCGTCCGGCCGGCGGCGATCGCGCCCGAGCTCACGACGGTCACGTCGATGTCGCGCGCATGGACCGCGGCGATGTCCGTGGCGAGGCGCGCGAGCGCGGCCGGATCGAGGCCGCCCGGTCCCGCGAGCAGCGACGAGCCCATCTTGACCACGACGTGGCGCGGCCGGCGCAGCAGCGCCGGCTTGACGTCGGTCTGGCGCAGCTCAGCCACGGACGTCGCCCTCCGCGGGCGCATCGCCGGCGTCGGTCTCGGCGGTGCGCTTGCGCAGCTCGCCGAGCGCACGGGCGACCGCGTGCACCAGATCCGTCAGTCCCTCGCCGGTGGCGGCGGAGATGCCGAGCACGGTGTGGCCCTGCGCCGCGAGCGCCGCCTGCAGCTCGGGGAAGCGCTCGCGCGCCTCGGCGAGGTCGAGCTTGTTCGCGGCGACGATCTGCGGCTTCGCCGCGAGCTGCGGATCCGCGAGCTCGAGCTCGCGGTTGATCACGCGGAAGTCTTCGATCGGATCGCGCCCGCTCGCGGGCGACAGGTCGAGCAGGTGCAGCAGCAGCGCGGTGCGCGACAGGTGGCGCAGGAAGCGCGTGCCGAGCCCGGTTCCCTGGTGCGCGCCCTCGATCAGCCCGGGCACGTCGGCGATGACGAACGTGCTGCCCTCGTCGACGCGCACCACGCCGAGCTGCGGCACCAGCGTCGTGAACGGGTAGTCGCCGATCTTCGGACGCGCGGCCGAGAGCCGCCCGATCAGCGACGACTTGCCGGCGTTCGGGAAGCCGAGCACGCCGACGTCGGCGAGCAGCCGCAGCTCGAGGCGCAGCTGGCGCTCTTCGCCGGGCTCGCCCGGGGTGGTGTGGCGCGGCGCCTGGTTGGTCGAGGTCTTGAAGTGGATGTTGCCGAGGCCGCCGCGCCCGCCGTGCGCGATGATCGCCCGCGCACCGTCGCGGTCGAGATCGGCGAGCGTCTCGTCGGTGTCCGCGTCGTGGACGATCGTCCCGACGGGCACCCGCACGACCAGGTCGTCACCGCCGGCGCCGTACTGGTCGCTGCCGCGTCCGTGCTCGCCACGGCCCGCGACGAGGCGGGGCCGGTACTTCAGGTCGAGCAGGGTGGTGAGGCCACGGTCGGCGAGCAGGATGATGTGCCCGCCGCGTCCGCCGTCACCACCCGAGGGCCCGCCGCGCGGGACGTACTTCTCCCGCCGGAACGCCATGCAGCCGTTGCCGCCCGCACCACCGATGGCGAGGATCTTGACCTCGTCGATGAACTTCATAGGGCCCGCCTCGAGAGCGGCGAGCCAGGGATCGCGCGGCGGGCTCGCGCTCGGGAGTCGTCAGGCGGAGGCGGTCTCCGCCGGAGCTTCCGGGGCCGGAACGATGCTCACGCGGCGGCGGTCCTTGCCCATGCGGTCGAACTGCACGGTTCCGTCGACCAGCGCGAACAGCGTGTAGTCGCGGCCCATGCCGACGTTCTTGCCGGGGTGGATCTTGGTGCCGAGCTGGCGGACGATGATGTTGCCGGCGCGCGCCGCCTCGCCGCCGAAGAGCTTGATGCCGCGGCGCTGTCCGGCGCTGTCACGGCCGTTGCGGGTGCTTCCCTGACCTTTTTTGTGAGCCATCGTTTCCCCCGCGATCAGGCGACCGAGACGACCTGGACGCCGGTCGTCATCTGGCGATGACCGTGCCGGCGACGGTAGTTCTTCCGGCGCTTCTTCTTGTAGACCAGGATCTTGCGAGTCTTCTCCTGGCCGATGATCTTCGCCGCGACCGACGCCCCCGCGACGAGCGGCTCACCGATCGTCACCTGGTCGCCTTCGCCGCGCAGCAGCACTTCCGGGAACGTGATTTCGCTCCCGACGTCGCCATCGAGGGCCTCGACCCAGATGACGTCGCCCGGTTCGACCCGGTACTGCTTTCCCCCCGTACGGATGATCGCGTAAGCCATGCTTTGATCCCTTGGCAAGAGTAACCGACTTGGCTACCGAACGGGTGTGCGGGAGTCAACCGACGGGACGGCGGAGCGACGGGTCGTGGTCTACAGCCGCCGCGACTGCTGCCTGTGCGACGAGGCTCTCGAGCAGATCGAGGCCGCCCGTGGATCTGCCGTGTTCTCGCTCCAGGTCGTCGACGTGGACACGGACCCGGCGCTCGCCGAGCGTTATGGGCACGAGGTCCCGGTGGTGGAGATCGACGGCCGCAAGGCCTTCAAGTACCGGCTGACCACCCGCCAGCTGCTGCGCCGGCTGTCGGGCCGCACGTTCTTCTGAGGGGGAGGGGACGGGGGATGCCACGCATCGCGGTCGACGCCATGGGCGGGGACTTCGCGCCCGACGAGATCGTCCGTGGGGTCGCCCTGGCGTCGCTCGAGTCGGACATCCAGATGGTGCTGGTGGGCGCCTCGGATCGCATCCAAGCGCTGCTGGAGGCCGGTCCGTACAACCCCGAGCTGATCTCCGTCCGCCACTGCTCCGCGGCGATCGGCATGGCGGAGGATCCCCGCGAGGCGCTGCGCGCCAAGAAAGACGCCTCGGTGAGCGTCGCGGCGCGCATGGTCGCGGCCGGCGAGGCGGATGCCATGGTCACCGCCGGCAACACCGGCGCCGCCGTGCTCGCCGCCGCGAAGAACTTCAAGCTGATCCGCGGGGTGAAGAAGGCCGCGCTCGCGAGCGTGTTCCCGCGTCAGACGGAGTATCCGGGCCAGGACACGCTCGGTCTGCTGCTCGACGTCGGCGCGACGATCCGCTGCGACGCGCTCGAGCTGACCCAGTTCGCCGTCATGGGCAGCGCCTACGCGCGACGCGTCTCGAAGGTCGACCGGCCGCGCGTCGGTCTGCTGAACATGGGCAGCGAGGAGAGCAAGGGCGGTGACGTCCTGGTCGAGGCGCACAAGCGCCTGAAGGCTCTGCCGGGGCTCAACTTCGTCGGCAACGTCGAGGGCAACGACGTCACCACGGGCAAGGCCGACGTGATCGTCGCGGAAGGCCTGCTCGGCAACGTCGTGCTGAAGCTGATCGAGGGCATCGGCGAGGTCGCGACCACCGTCGCGACGCACGCCGCGCAGGACAGCTGGCGCTGGCGCATCGGCATGGCGATGCTGTCGACCGGCATCGCGCGCATGCGCGACCTCGCCGACTTCCGGACGTACGGCGGCGCGCCGGTCCTCGGCTTCGAGAGCCTGTGCATCAAGGCACACGGGCGCTCGACGGCGCCGGCGATCAAGAACGCGATCAAGGTCGCCGCCAAGGCCGTGCGCGACCGGATCTCGCCCGAGATCGCCGAGACGCTGGCGCAGATCCGGTGAGCGAGGCCGACGAGCAGCCGGGAGCGCCCGCTCCGGCCCGACCGACGCCCGCGGCCGACCGCGCCGCGATCACCTTCCGCTGGGACCTCGACAAGACCTACCTGCGCACGCAGTTCGAGAGCCTGCGGCAGATGGTCAAGATCCCGTTCGAGGCGGGCAGCGACAAGATCCACCTGCCCGGTGTGCCGCATCTCATCAAGGCGCTGCGTCGCTGCGCGCAGGCGCGTGCGCAGCGACCGTACGTGTTCTTCCTGTCCGCGAGCCCGCCGCAGATCGGCAATGCGATCCGCGACAAGCTCGAGCTCGACGGCGTCGAGTACGACGGCATCATCTTCAAGGACCAGCTGCGCCACCTGGTGCGCGGCCGCTGGCGCAGCCTGCGCGAGCACCTCGGCTACAAGCTCGGCGAGCTGCTCGACAGCCGGCGCCACGGGCCGGCCG
Organism: Candidatus Binatia bacterium; assembly: GCA_019749875.1. Taxonomy (GTDB): domain Bacteria; phylum Desulfobacterota; class Binatia; order UBA12015; family UBA12015; genus VGTK01. The sequence continues at coordinate 4,886 of JAIEPK010000426.1, forward strand.
CGCGCCACGAGGTCCTGTTCGGCGACGACTGGGAGAGCGACCCGCTCATCTACTCGATGTACGCCGACATCCTCGCGGGGCGCTTGAGTGCCGAGGCGACCGACGGGCTGCTGCGCATGCTCGAGGTCGAGCGCGGCGCGACGGCGCGCGTCGTGCGCGCGGTGGACGCGCTCGAGCAGCACGCGGACGTCGTGCTGCGCATCTACATCAACCTCGAGCGCCGCACGCCGCCGAGTCGCTTCCACATGTTCGGCTCGCGGCTGGTGCCGGCGTTCAACTACCTGCAGACCGCCGCGTCGTTGCACGAGCTCGGGTTGCTCGACGACGCGGCGCTGACCGTGATCGCCGGCGCGCTGGTCGACGAGGCGGGCTACAACGGCGACCGGCTGCGCAACTCGCTCGACGATCTCGTGCGCCGCGGGCACCTCAAGCCGTCTTCGCGCACGCGCATGATCCGCGTCCTGCAGCGCGCCGGGCTGTCGAGCCCCGCACCGCACGAGGCGATGCTGCGCGCGCGCCTCGCTGCCGCGTTCGAGCGCCTGCAGGCGCGCTGGTCACGCAGCGTCGGCCCGGTCGA
>JAIEPK010000027.1 GCA_019749875.1 Candidatus Binatia bacterium
CAGCGGCGGCCGCAGCACGAACCCGCCCGGCGGCGTCGCATCGCCGCGCAGCTCGATCTCGATGGCACCGTCCGCCGCGCGGCGCAGCGTGTAGGCGAGCGTGCCCCAGTACGTCGCCAGTGCGTCGACGACGACGCCGTCGTCGAGCCAGGCGAGCGGCACGCCCTGCGCGAGCACCAGCGCCTCGTCGTCCATGCGCTCCCAGGCGAGCATGCAGCGAAACGCGAGCGCCCACTCGGCGGCGATCCACGCGTGCGGCACGTCGCCGATGTGGCCCGGGCTCAGCGGATCGCGCCAGGTGATCTCCGGCCACTGTCCCCATGCCGGCGGACGGCGGTCCGCGAGCAGGAAGTCCGCGAGCTCGTTGGCCGCGTCGCGCATGCCGAGCTGCACCAGCGCGCCGACGATGCGGACCTCGTACGCGGTGTAGTTCTTCCACGGCATCGCCCCGTCGCGGCGCCGCCGGAAGCCGTCGAGGTACTGCGCATAGGTCGCGTGCAGCTGCGGCTCCGGGAGCAGCGCCGTCTCGCCGAGCAGCGAGATCGCGTTCGAGGTCGCGGTCGGATCGAAGTCCGCCCACTCGACCGAGCCCGGGACGTACGCGATGCCGCGCGTCGCGATCGTGGTCGCGAGCGAGGCGCGCACGTCGCCGCGCATGGCGTCACGCCGTGCGAGGTACGCTCGCGCCTGCGCGTCGTCGCCGCGCGCCGACGCGAGGAAAGCCGCGTCGCCGAGCGCGCGCACCGCCCAGAAGTCGTCCCAGTACGAATGCACGGGGTGCGCCAGATACCCCTCGTGGCTCGCCGACTCGGGCAGGAGCCCGCGGAACGCGCGCTTCTCGGGCCGGTCGTACGTCGCGTCGAGGCGCTCGCGGCGCAGCGTCTCGATGTACGCGCAGGCGCGCTCGACGTGCGGCCAGTGCGCGTCGAGGAACGCGCGGTCGCCGCCGAAGCGGAAGCACTCGGCGATCGCGTAGACGAGCTGGCCGTGGCTGTCGTGCTCGACCAGCCAGTCGGGTCCGCTGCGGTCGACGCAGCACGGGACGTTGCCGTCGTCCTTCTGGTAGGGCGCGTACCAGCGCACGAAGTCCTGCGCCTCGGCGATGCGGCCGACGCGCAGCAGTGCGGTCGCCATGATCGCGCCGTCGCGGATCCACGAGCGCGTGTAGCGCCGCGGACCGGGCTGCAGCGCCGGACCGTCGCGCTCGACCAGCACGTGCGCGATCGCGCTGCGCAGCGCGTTCACGTGATCCTGCCGTGCTCCGGGCAGAGAGATCGTGACGCCGGCCAGCAGCGCGCGCCATTCGTCGCGTGCGGCTTCGAACGCGGCGTCCCCGCGCGTTCCGGCCGCAAGCGTCGCCGGCGCACCGGAGGCGATCGTGCCGAACGGGATCGCGAGGTGGACCTCGCGCGCGCCGCGCGCCGGCAGCTCGAGGTCGAAGCGCAGCGCCGCGGACGCGTAGCCGAACCCGTCCTCGACCTGCGCACGCGGCGGCACGTCGCCGGCACGGAGATGCGTCGCGATCTCGCCCTGGTCGAAGGTCGCGGCACCGGCGGCGTCGGCCGCATCCAGCGCGATGACGGTGCGCTCGCCGTCGACCGTCAAGCCGTGCGTCGTCGCCGCGATGGTCCGGATGCGGCGCATGCCGCCGAGCTCGCCGAACGACTGCCACGGCGGCGTCACCTGGAAGGGCACGCAGGCGGCAAAGAGACGCACCGTTCGTGGCCCGTCGCCCTCGTTCACGACGCGGTAGCGGACGAAGAGCACCGGGTGCTCGCCGACGCGCGTCGCGGACGCCGTGGTGCGCAGCTCGAGCCCGCGCGCGTGCCACACCGACGACGGAATCGGCAGGAAGCCGTCCGCGAGCTCCTGCGCGATCTCCGCGTCGGCCCAGGTGACGAGCGCGCCGTCGACGTGCAGGAACGGCTCGAGCGAGAACGTGCCGCGATCGGCCTCGACCAGGCCTTCCTGGTTCATGAGCGCGCAGCTCTCCGCACCCGAGACGCCGACCGGTGTCCAGTAGCTCTGCTCGCCCGTCAAGTAGCGCGGGTGCTCGCCGCGCGGCCGGTCCGCGGCGACGGCGCGGAAGAAGGTGTCGATCGAGCGCGAGAACTCGAACGGCCGCACCTCGATGCGCTCGATGCCGAAGCCGTCTCCGGCGACGCTCGCGGCGAGGCGCAGGCGCAGGAAGCGCGCGCTCGTGCCCGGCATCGGGATCCAGCTGGTGGCGGCGTCGGCGTGGCCGGTCGCGTGCGCCGTGCGCCACTGCGTGCCGTCCTCCGAGACCTCGGCGGCGAACGCGCTCGCGCGCCCGCCGTCGGTCCAGTGCACGACGAGGCCGCCGTACTCGCGCTCGGCGGTGAAGTCGACGTCGAGCGTCTGCGGCGCGTCGCTCGCGCTGCGCCAGCCGTGCGCCGGCGCCGCGGCGAAGAGCTGCGACGCGTCCCGTCCGGCGGCGGCGCTCGAGGCGCGCACGACGGGCGGCACGCGGACGGTACGATCCTCGAGCCGAAGCTCCGCGATCGACAGCACCCCCTTGCCGCCGGGTCCGGCCGCGAGCGCGATCTCGATCGCGCCGACCTCCGTCATGGCGCCGCCGCCCTGCGGTCCCCAGGCGAACTCGAGCTCGCGGCTGCGGATCACGAGCGGCGTCCAGTCGTCGGGCAGTGCGAACGCCTCGATCTTGTACCACCAGACGTTCTCGCCCGACGGGTCGGCGAGCTTGATCTCGAGGCGGTTGTGCGGGCCCGTGCCGCGCACGTCGAGGCGCAGCGCCCAGGTCTCGGGCAGCGTCAAGCGCAGCTCGCGCCGCGCGACCACGAAGCCGCCGCCGCCCGCGAAGTCCCAGTCGAGACGCAGCGCGCTTCCGCCGGGACCGGGCTGCCGCGTGACGTCGAGCTTAGCGAGGCCCGAGGCGACCGGCAGCCACTGCGAGACGTCGGAGAAGTCGTCGAGTCGCTGTTCTGCCATGGCGTTCGCCGTCCGCGCCGCGCGCATCGCCATACGCGGCGTGGCGAGGCATATTGCAGCTCCGTCCACCGAGCAACCGGCCGGCGCACGCGGAGCTTGCGTTCCGCGTCGAGACGACGATTCTTGGTGTCCCGAGCGCCCGACGGCGCTCGTCGAAGGAACGATGAGCACCAGCAGCACGAGCGCCGGCGAGGCGACGATCACGCTCGACACCTGGCGCCGCTTCGCCGGCGCACTGAGCAACTTCGCGACTTGCGAGGTGCGCGGCCGCGCGGGGCTCCTCGCGGCCGCGCTGCTGGCGCTGCTGTTCGGCATCAACGGCCTGAACGTCGTGAACTCGTACGTCGGCCGCGACTTCATGACCGCGATCGAGCACCGCGATCGATCCGGCTTCACGCGCTACGCGATCGCCTACGTCGTCGTCTTCGGCGCCTCGACCGTCGCGGCGGTGCTGTTCCGCTTCTGCGAGGAGCGTCTCGGGCTGCTGTGGCGCGACTGGCTGACGCGACGCCTCGTGAGCAGCTACCTCGCCGAGCGGGCGTTCCACCGCCTGAGCCTGCCCGGCGGCCTCGCGAATCCGGACCAGCGCATCGCCGAGGACGTGCGCACGTTCGTCACCATGACGCTGTCGCTGTGCCTGATGTTCCTCAACGGCACGGTGACCGTGCTCGCGTTCTCGGGCGTGCTGTGGTCGATCAGCCCGACGCTGTTCTTCGTCGGCATCGGCTACGCGGCGGCGGGCTCGGTCGCGACCGTGCTGCTCGGCCGCCGGCTGGTGCCGCTCAACTACCGTCAAGCCGATCGCGAGGCGGACTTCCGCGCCGAGCTGATCCACGTGCGCGAGAACGCGGAGTCGGTCGCCCTCCTGCACCGCGAGCCGTTCCTCGAGAGCCGGCTGCTGGCGCGCATCGACGCGCTGGTCGCGAACTTGAAGCACATCATCGCGGTGAACCGGAACGTCGGCTTCTTCACCACCGGCTACAACTACCTGATCCAGATCATCCCGGCGCTGATCGTGGCGCCGCTGTTCATCGCGGGCGAGACGCAGTTCGGCACGATCACGCAGGCGGCGATGGCGTTCTCGCAGCTGCTCGGCGCGTTCTCGCTGGTGGTCACGCAGTTCGGCGCGATCTCGTCGTACGCGGCGGTGCTGGCGCGGCTCAACGCGCTCGCCGAGGCAGTGCAGCCGCGGTCGAGCGACGCCGGCGCGCCGCGCATCGTGCAGGCCGACGATCACGTCGCGTTCGAGCACGTGACGCTGCGTGCGCCGCGTGACGCACGCGTGCTGGTCGACGATCTCACGGCGACGATCCCGAGCGGGACGCGCGTGCTGGTGCGCAGCGCCGACAGCCTCGCGCGCCAGGCGATCGTCGAGGCGACCGCCGGCATGTGGCCGGACGGCAGCGGGACCATCGCGCGACCGAAGCTCGGCGACATCGCCTTTCTTCCCGAGCGACCGTTCGTGCCGCCGGGGACGCTGCGCGAGGTCCTGCTCGGCAACGGCGACGGCACGCACGCGGCCGATGCGAGCGACGCGGACGTCCACCACGTGCTCGCCACGCTCGGCATCGACGAGCTGGTGCAGCAGAACGGCGGACTCGACCGCGAGGAGAGCTGGACCGACATCCTGTCGCTGCGCGAGCAGCAGCTGCTGTCGATCGCACGCGTCGTCCTGACCCGGCCGCACTTCGTCTTCCTCGATCATCCCGGCCGGACGCTCGATGCCGAGCGCATCGACAAGGCGTTGTCGGCGCTGTGCGCCTGCCGGACCACGTGCGTGACCGTCGCCAGCGCCGAGGACGAGGCCGAGCACCTCGGCCACTACGACGCGTTGCTCGAGATCGGGGAAGCCGGGCGCTTCCGCTGGCGGCCGATTCGTGAGGGGAACATCGTCCAACAGGAGGCGCCGCGCGCGAGCTTGCCATGACGAACGAGAGCAACGTGCCCATCGCCCCCGCACGGATCGAAAGTCCGAGCGGGCTGTCGTTCGAGGTCAATCACAACGGCGCCCCGCGCCGCATGGGCTTCCGCGACCTGGTGCTGAACCTCTTCCCCGGCAACGCCCTCGAGGGTGGGCCGGCGAACCTGTGGCTCCGGCGCCATGGTGCGGACGGCATCGAGGCGGTCCCGCTGCTCGGACCGCGCAGCCCCGGAGCGGTCGACATCGGTGCCGCGCACATGACGGTGCGCGGCACCTGGCAGGACGTCCGCTTCGCGCTCGCCCTGATCCTCGCGCAGGACGCGCCGGCCTGGTTCTGGCACGTCCGTCTCGAGAACGTGGGCGACACCAGCGCGCGCGTCGACCTCGTGCACGCGCAGGACGTGGCGCTCGCGGCGTACGCCGCGATCCGCATGAACGAGTACTACGTGAGCCAGTACCTCGACCATCGGCCGCTCGCGCACCCGGAGCGCGGCTGGACGGTCGCGGTGCGGCAGAACCTGGCGATGGGCGGACGCTTCCCGTGGGCGCTGTTCGGCGCGCTGGGACGCACCGTCGCGTACGCGACCG
>JAIEPK010000462.1 GCA_019749875.1 Candidatus Binatia bacterium
GGTCGAGCCCCGCGAGCTCGGCGACGCGACGCGCGAGGTCCGCGGCGCTCACCGCGTCCGGCGGCACGGGCTCGCCGACCACCAGCTGGATCCGCGACCACACGCGCCGGAACGGCTTGGTCATGGCTTTGCCGCCCTTGCGGCTGAAGAAGCTGCCCCAGAGCCCGACCAGCGCGATCGGGATCACCGGCACCGGCGTCCGCTCGACGATCTTCTCGACGCCGGGCTTGAACGGGTTCATGTCGCCGTCCGACGTGATCTTGCCCTCGGGAAAGATGCACACCAGCTCGCCGTCCGAGAGCTCCTTCGCGATCGCGTCGAACGCGCGTCGCATGGTCGATACGCTCTCGTGCGCCGGCGCGATCGGAATCGCCTTGGCGTCACGGAAGAACCAGCGCAGGTACCAGGGCTTGAAGAAGCCGTGGTACATGACGAAGCGGATCGGCCGCTTGCACGAGCTCGCGACGATCAGCCAGTCGACGAAGCTCACGTGGTTGCACACCAGCACCGCCGCGCCTTCCTCCGGGAAGCGCTCGGGGTGCACGACCTTCAGGCGGTACATGACGCTCGCGATGATCCACGCGACGAAGCGGAACAGGAACTCCGGCAGGACCTTGTAGACGTACGCGGACGCGATCGTGTTGAGCAGCGCCAGCACGAGGAAGACGTGCGGGATGGTCAGGTGCGCCTGCAGCATCACGACGAGTGCCAGCGACGCCACGACCATGAACGCGGCGCTCAGGATGTTGCCGCCCGCGATCACGCGCGAGCGCTCGGCGTCGCCGGTGCGGTCCTGGATGAAGGTGTTGAGCGGCACGATGAAGAATCCGCTGAACAGCGCCAGCGCGAGCAGATCGAAGCAGATGCGCCACGCGTGCGCGCTCGAGAGGAACTGGCCGACGGTCAGCAGCTCGCCCGACGCGACGCTCGGCGTGCCGACCAGGTAGAGGTCGAAGGCGAACACGGTCATGCCGATCGAGCCCAGCGGCACCAGCCCGAGCTCGAGCTTCCGGCCGGAGAAGATCTCGCACAGCATCGATCCCGCCCCGATGCCGACGCAGAACAGCGCGAGGAACAGCGTCACCACGTGCTCGCCCGCGTGCAGCCCGTCGCGGCTGTAGATCGGCAGCATGGCGAGGATGATCGAGCCGAAGAACCAGAACCACGAGGCGCCCAGGACGGCGAGGAACACCGAGTGGATCTTGCGCGTCAGCCGGATGGTCTCGGCGGTGGGCCGGATCGGGTTCGGGTCGATGCGCAAGGTCGGGTTCTCGGCCTTCACCGGCGGCACGAAGAAGCTCGCGCCGAGTCCCGCGAGCGCGATTCCGAGCATCGTCGGGCCGAGCACGTGCAGGCCCGCCGTACCACCGGACACGGCGATGCCGCCGCCGATCGTGCCGAGCAGGATCGCGAGGAACGTCCCCATCTCGACCATCGCGTTGCCGCCGACCAGCTCTTCCGGGGTCAAGAGCTGCGGCAGGATCGAGTACTTGACGGGGCCGAAGATGCTCGAGTGCACGCCCATGAGGAACAGGGCCGTGAGCAGCAGCCACAGGCTCTCCTGCCAGAAGCCCAGCGCGGCCGCGGTCATGATGCCGATCTCGACGAACTTCACCGCGCGGATCAGGCGGTGCTTCGCGAAGCGGTCGGCGAGCTCGCCGGCGGTCGCGGAGAACAGGAAGAAGGGCAGGATGAAGAGCCCGCCGCAGAGCGCGACCAGGTTCTCCGACGACAGCCCCAGAACGCTCAGCGAGCGGTAGGTGATCAGGATCACCAGCGCGTTCTTCAGCAGGTTGTCGTTGAACGCGCCGAAGAACTGCGTCCAGAAGATCCCCGCGAAGCGCCGCGTGCGCAGCAGCGACAGCTGTCCCATCTCGCCCCCCCCGTCCGGCGCCGCGTGCCGCCGGCGCTCGGACCATCGAGCGGGATTTGTCGCGCACAAGCAAACGCCGCGGGCGGACTTGCGGGGTGCCATCGGGTCGGGCCGGTGCGCTGCGCGTCGCGCCGACCCCGTGAACCTACTTCTTCTTCAGCATCGCGAGCAGCAGCGTGATCATGCCGAGCAGCAGCTCGTCGGCGAACGGGATGAAGTCGGGCACGATCAGGTCGACGACGAACAACGTACCGGCGATCGCGGCCAGGTACGGGAAGCGGAGCCGGCCGAGATAGCGCAGCACGAACGCGAGGATCGGTCCTCGCAAGACGGGCGACGGTTGCTTCACGAGCGCAGCACCCGACCGGCCGCGGCGCGTGCGTCGTAGCGGCCACCGTCGACGACGTGGCGCCCGTTGATGAGCACGTGCTCGATGCCCTCGGGGTAGCGCGCCGGGGTCGCGAAGTCCGCGGTGTCGCGCAGGAGCTCCGGGTCGAGCACCACGAGATCGGCGGCGCAGCCCTCGCGAACGAAGCCGCGCTCGCGCCAGCCGAGACGCTCGGCCGCAGCACCGGTCATCTTGCGGACGGCCTCCTCGAGCGGGAACAGCCCGGCGCGCACGTACGTGTGCAGCACGCGCGGGAACGTCCCGTAGCTCGCCGGGTTCTGGAAGCCGTGCGACGTCAAGAACGTGTCGGTCTCGATCGTGCAGAGCGGGTGCGCGAGCACGCGGCGCAGCGCCTCCTCCTCGCCCTCGTGCCCGCTGTAGGTGTGGTTCAGGACGCGCGCCATGCGGCCGCTCTCGAGGACCAGGCGACCGTAGAACTCCCAGGGGTCGAGGCCGGCGCGGTTCGCCGCGTCGCCGACGAACAGACCCTCGTACGGCTCGAAGGCGGGCGCGTTGGCGCGCATGATCTGGATGTCCTCGAGCCAGAAGCCGATCTGCGCGAACACCGCCTGCCCGACCTGCTTGACGGTATCGAGGAGCGCCGGATCAGCGAGGATCGACTCGAGCTGCGGCAGCATCTCGGGCGGGAACAGCACGCTCGCCGTGGTGTTGCCCGCCGTGTACGGAAACGCGTCGAAGGCGACGTCGAGGCCGCGCTCGCGCGCCTGCTCGATGGTCGTGAGCGCGTCGTCGGCGGTCGGCCAGCTGCGGCGGCCGACGAAGATCAGGTGGCTGATCTGCAGCTTCGCGCGCCCGCGCGCGGCGACGCGCAGGATCTCGTCGATCGCGGCGAGGTTGTGCGCGCGCGCCGCGGGATCGGTCTGGTAGACCGGGCTCACCGTGCTGTAGGCGCGCAGGTGGGCGGTGAACAGCTTGCCCGCAGCACTCGCCCACGCGGCGAACGCCGCGAGCTCGTCCTCGCTCGCGAAGATGCCGGGCGCGTAGCCGAGCCCGGTGCTGAGCCCGACGCAGCCCGCGTCGAGCGACGCGCGCACGTGACGCTCCATGGCGCGCAGCTCGTCGGTGGTCGGCGGCGTGGGGTTGAGCGCTCCGCTCACCGCCGCGCGTACGGCGCCGTGCCCGACCAGCTCCGCCACGTTCAGCGGCAGCGGCGTCCGCTCGAGCGCGTCGAGAAAGCCGTCCATGTCGTCCCACGCGAGGTCGATCGTGTCGTCGACGATCAGCCGGCTGGATTCCTCGAGCGAGCGTCGGTTGCGCGCGGTCGCGGGCGCGGGGCTGAAGCCGCAGTTGCCGCCGACCAGCGTGGTCATGCCCTGGCGCACGAACGGCTCGACCAGCGCGCCAGAATCGCCGCCCGGCACGAGCCAGTCGGAGTGCGAGTGGATGTCGATGAAGCCGGGTGTCACGACCTTGCCGGTGCAGTCGATCGTGCTCCCGGCCGTCATGGGGGCGAGATCGCCGATCGCGACGATGCGGTCGCCGCGCAGCGCCACGTCCGCGCGTCGCGCGGCGCTGCCCGTGCCGTCGATGACCGTGCCGTTCGTGAGCTTGACGTCGCACTCCATGGCCCGAAGGTCGCATCCGGCGCGGCGCGCGGCAACGCACCGGGTGCGTTGTGAGGCCGCCGGAGTGCGGATAGAACCGCCGCCATGCCTACACTCATCGCGAAGCCCACCATCATCGAGGCCGCCGGCAACAAGCCGAAGCAGATCGCGGAGTACGCGGGGCGCGTGAACTCCGGCCACACGAGCCTGAGCCTCGCGCACATGAAGTCGCCGCAGGGCTGGATCGAGCCGGGGCAGCGGCCCGAGTTCGAGGAGGTGACCGTCGTGCTGCGCGGCATGCTGCGCGTCGAGCACGAGGGCGGCGTGCTCGACGTCCGGGCCGGGCAGGCGATCGTCGCGAAGCCCGGAGAGTGGGTGCGCTACTCGAGCCCGGAGGCGGACGGCGCCGAGTACATCGCCGTGTGCCTGCCGGCGTTCTCGCCCGACACCGTGCACCGCGACGCGTGACGGCGGCGTCCGCGCGCGACGGCTCGAACGTCTCGTCGCGCGCGCGCACTCGACCGTCGGATTTGTCGTCCCTGCCATGGCGGCCGTGTGGCCGGCGGCGTACAGCGACGTTCCCCTCGAGCCCTCGCGAGGAGCTCGAACATGAAGGCATGGACGTGGTGGGCGGCGGCCGTGGTGCTGGCCGCGTGGAGTGACGTCGCGAGCGCAGGTCTCACCTGCGGGCGCACGGTCGTGCTGCCCGGCGCGAGCAAGAGCGAGGTGCTCGCCAAGTGCGGTGAGCCGACGAGCCGGCGCTCGATGAGCGGCGGCAAGGCGAGCAAGCGACGTGGCGGCGGGAGCGGCGGCGGACGCGAGGTCTGGGTATACGATCTCGGCTCGCGCCAGCTCGTGCGGTACTTGACGTTCGACAAGGGCCGCCTGCTCGGCATCGAGTTCGGCGGCTACGGCGGCTGAGAGTTTGTGAGTCAATCCCCGGACCGAGCCGGGAGGGGATCGATTCACAGACTCTGAGCGCCGCGGCGCGCGCCGGTCGGCGGGAGACCGCGCCACGGTCGAGGGCATCTGGTGCGACGTCATGCCCGCGGCTACCGTCGACCGTGGCGCGCGCGACGGCGACGCCGCGACCGCATGACACGCACCGCACGCCCGGCCACGCTGCTCATCGTCCTCGCCTACGTCGGCTTCGTGAGCCTCGGGCTGCCGGACGGGCTGCTGGGCGTCGCGACGCCGTCGATCCGTGCCACCTTCGGGCTCGCGCCGGACGACGTCGGCGAGCTGCTGCTCGCGTTCACCGCGGGCTACCTGCTGTCGAGCTTCGCGAGCGGCTTCGCGGTCGCGAAGCTCGGCGTGGGCGCCTTGCTCGCGGCGAGCTGTCTCGCGACCGCGGCCAGCCTCGGCGGCTACGCGACCACGTCGTCCTGGTACGGGATGCTCGCCTGCTCGGCGCTGTCCGGGCTCGGCGCGGGCGCGATCGACGCGGCGCTCAACACCTGGGTCGCGACGCACCATGGGCCGCGGACGGTCAACTGGCTGCATGCCTGCTACGGCATCGGTGCCAGCGCCGGTCCGCTGGTGATGACGGCGGTGCTCGCCGGCGGCCGGCCGTGGCGTCTGGGCTACGCGCTCGTGGGCGCGGGGCAGCTCCTGCTCGCGCTGTGCTTCGCGGCGACGCGGCGGCTCTGGGCCGCGCC
>JAIEPK010000523.1 GCA_019749875.1 Candidatus Binatia bacterium
GGCGGCGCGTGTGCGCCGGCGGACCAGCGCGGCGTGGCGCGTGACAAGGGCCGCTGCGACGTCGGCGCGTACGAGACCGCGGCGAAGTAGCGAAGGATCGGCCGTCGCCGGCCACGGCGTCCGCGTGCAGCCCTGGTCGCGATCAGGCTTCCGGCGGGCTTGACGCCGACGTGGTCGGCCGGCGCGCGCGATGCCGCAGGGATCTTCGCGTCTACCGTTGCCAGCGGCTCGGCACGCCTCGGCGATCGCTCGTCACGGCGCGCGCGGTCGCGATCGCGTGCGCAACTTCGTGCGATTGACGACTCCGATGTCGGCAAAGAGTTGCATTCCGTGGGCGAATCGGCCCACGGATTGCGCTGCGATCCTTGAACGCGCCAGGCCTTTCCCTTAATCGGATCGCGCGTCAATTGCGCAGGATGCGCACGGCTGCAACGGCCGCCGCGGGTCCGACCACCAGATCCTCGACCACTGGAACCGGGAAGGAGCCTCGTCATGGCAGGAACCGCTCGCCTGCTTGCCGCCACTACGCTCGGACTGATCTTCGGTCTGGGCACGACGTCGAACGTCGGTGCCTGGAACTATCCGACGCCGACGCCGAAGCCGACCAACTCGCCGCGGCCGACGATCACGCCGACGCCGAAGCCGACCAACTCGCCGCGGCCGACGGTCACGCCGACGCCGAAGCCGACCAACTCACCGCGGCCGACGGTCACGCCGACGCCGGCGCCGACCAACTCGCCGAAGCCGACGGCGACGCCCCAGCCGACCAATTCACCGACACCGACGCCGGCAGCGACGGCGACGGCTGCATCGACTCCGTCACCGACGCCGACTCCCCGGCCGACGCCGACGCCGCGTGCAACCGGTACGGCGATCGTGCCGCCGACACCGGTCGTGACCGGGACGCCGGTGGACGTGTGTCACCACAACTGCCCGGACAAGATCCGCTTCAGCAAGTTCGATCAGCTGACGGTGCGCAGCGCCTTCCCGATCGGCGCGTTCATCCCCGACGATGCCGACCTCGCGATCTCGCTCGAGAACGCGAACGGCGTCATCTACGCCGCAAGCCTGCAGTCGGGCGATCTGTCGCGGCGCGGCAAGAGCCTGGTGTTCAACGACCGCAACGCGAAGAAGGGCACCGGCTTCCGCGGTGGTCTGTCGAAGATCAAGATCCAGGAGGTTCCGAACGGTCTCGGCATGCGCGTGACGATCGAGGCGTACGGCGATCTGTCCGCCGCCACCGATCCGACGATGACGCTGAAGATCCGCGTGGGACAGCACGCCAACGAGATCACCGACACCTGGCAGCAGACCAACTTCGGGTGGTTCCGCTTTCATAATTGAATGGAGGGGGACTCGGTCCCCTCCCTCTAGCGCGGCGAAGCCGCGCTAGAGTCTCCCTCCCCCGGCTCGGCTTCGCCTCGGCCGCTTGGCCCTTCGGGCCTTCGCAGAGGGGGCGGTGCCGGGCGCGGTGGTGAGATCGCGTCGCTGATCGGTGGCGACGGCTGAACGAACAAAGGGGGGACGGTCCCGGACCGTCCCCCCTTTGTGTGCCTGTGGTGGCTTTGGTGGTCAGGGCATCGCGACGATGCAGACGCCGCAGGCTTGCGGGGCGCCGCCGATGTTGTGCGAGAGTCCGACGGTCGCGTTCTTGATCTGGCGCTTGTCGGCCTTGCCCTGGAGCTGCTTGTAGTTCTCGTAGATCATGCGCACGCCGGTGGCGCCGGTGGGATGGCCGAAGGTCTTGAGGCCGCCGTCGGTGTTGACCGGAAGCTCGCCGGTGAGCTCGAAGGTGCCGGACTTGATGTGCTCCTTGGCGGAGCCTTTCTCGCAGAAGCCGAGATCCTCGTAGGCGAGCAGCTCGGTGAGCGTGAAGCAGTCGTGCACCTGCGCGACGTGGATCTCCTTGCGCGGATTGGTGATGCCGGCCTGCGCGTAGACCTGCTTGGCGGCCGCTTCGGTCGGCTTCCAGCGCAGGAAGTCGAAGCTCGGATCCTCCTTCGGGTCGGCCGACAGCGAGATGCCGATGCCGCGCACGAGCACGAAGTCGTCGCGGTAGCCCTTGGCGAGCTCGCGGCGCGTGATGATCGCCGCAGCGGCACCGTCGGACTGCGCGGCGCAGTCGTAGAGCCCGAACGGCCACGAGATGACGCGCGCGTTGAGCGCGTCCTCGACGGTGATCTCGCGCTTGAGCATCGACTTCGGCGCCAGCGTGCCGTTGTGGTGGTTCTTGACGGCGATGCGCGCGAGGTCCTCGCGGCCGGCCCCGAACGTATCGAAGTAGCGCGCCGCGACGTGGCTGAACCAGCCGGCCGGCGTCGCCGGCAGGCCGCGCACGCCGGTCACCGCGACCGACGGACCCGACACGCCGCGGTCCTTCGGCTTGTCGAAGCCGACCACGAGCACGGTGTCGTACATGCCGCTGGCGACCGCGAACACGCCGTAGCGGAAGGCGTCCGTTCCGGTCGCGCAATAGTTGACGACCATGCTGACCGGGCGGTCGTAGAGCTTGAGCGCGTCGGCGACCTCGGCGGTGCCCTTCGACGGATACTGCGCACCGCAGAACACCGCTTCGATCTGCTTCTGCGGGTTCTCGATGCCGGCGTCGGCGTAGGCCTCGTAGGCCGCCTCGACGATCATGTCCTGGGGGTCCTTGTCCCAGTTCTCGCCGAACTTGCAGCAGCCCATGCCGACGATGGCGACCTTGTCGCGAATGGCTTCAGGGTTCATGCGCTTGGATCCTTCTTCTGCTCGAGCGTCGTGTTGCGTCGCGGTCGCCGCGTCAGCGCGCCGGGGTGCACTTCCAGTAGTAGTTCGGCGTCCCGCCGGCGTCGTGGATCTTGCGGAACGTCATCTCGACCGGAAGGTCGAGCTTGACCTCCTTCGGATTCGCGTCGGTCATCTGGACGTAGAGCCGTGCGCCGAGGATGTCGGTGACGGTCGCGACCAGCGGCGGGTTCGGGCTGCCGGCGAAGTTGTCGAAGGTGAACGACTTCAGCGCGCCGATCTGGTCCGACAGGCGCACGTGGTCGAACTCGTCCTTCGCGTAGCAGCTGAAGCACACGCGCTGGTGCGGGTACTGGACCTGGCTGCACTTGCGGCACTTCTGCGCGAGCAGGCTGACCTCGTAGTCGCGGTCGCGGAAGTGCTTGGTCGCCGAGAGGCCCGCGCCGGCGCGGCGGTCGTGCTCGGTCGCGAGCAGCTGCCGGAAGCGCAGGTACATGTCGTAGGTCGGGATCTCGCCGCGCCGCTTCAGGTGCCAGCGCACGGCGCGGCGGGAGCTCTGCTTCTCGATCGACGCACCGACCTCGATCACGAACGCGTCGGCGCCGTCGCCGTAGTTGACCAGCAGCAGCTTGTCGCCGGCCTTCGCGTCCTCGAGCGCGGCTGCGAGCTGCAGCGGCGCGAACGCCGCACCGCAGTTGCCGACCTGACCGAAGAGCGCGTCCTGGAGCTGTGCGGTCGGGTCGAACTTGAGCTCGCGGGCGAGGGCGCCGTGGCTGCGCTTGTCCGGACCGAAGAGCACCAGCTTCGCGAAGTCCTTGGGCTCGAGGCCCTGCTTCTTCAGCAGACCCGCGACGACCTCCTTCACGTTCGCGCGATAGCCGTGGTCGACCACGAAGCGGTCCTCCCACGAGTGCACGAACGGATCGCCCTCGGTGCGCCACACGTCGATGATCTCGTCGGCCACCACGTGGGTCGCGGTGACGCTGGCCGCCACGTCGGTGTCGCCGATCAGGAACGCGACGCCCGCGTCGCCGAGGTTGCCCTCGAGCGCCGAGCGCGGCGCCGCCATGCGGGTGTCGCCGATCACGACCAGAACGCTCTTCGCCGAGCCGGCCTTCACCGAGTCGATCGCCGCACGGAGCGCGTTGGTGCCGGCGCGCAGCGAGTCCCCGACGTCGGCGGTGAGCACGTCGCGCCGCAGGTCGAGTGCCTTCGCGACGATCGCGGCGCCCTGCTTCTCCTTGAAGGCGTAGGACGTCGACGCGAACAGCACGCCGTCGATCGTCTTGCGATCGATGCCGCGCAGGCAATCGATCGCGGCTGCTACGGCGAGGGTGAGCGCGTCTTCGTCGTAGTTGGCGACGGCCTTCTCGGGACCGCCTTCGGTCCGCTTGCCGCCGCTGATCGCCGCCAGCGGCAGACGGAGATAGGGAATGTACGCGCCGAACGAGGTGATACCGACCATCGAGGGTTTCCTCCGGGAGGGACAGCGAATCCTCGTACGGTTATGACCCACGCCTGCAAAACTCAAGCGTTCGCTTGAAATGGCGGCCGGAAGCGCGTGTGCGATGGCGCGCACACCCGCGACTCGCCGGTGGAAGCAGCGCTGCGGGTGCACGCCGGATGGCCGACGACGCCCGCACGAGGTCGTGTCCGCGGCGGTGTGCGGGCGTCGTGGTCGGCGCGGCCGACGCGGGCGTCAGTCCAGGGTGAGCTTGAGCCCGTCGTTGGCGAGCGTCTCGGGAATCTCGCCGCTGCGCTCGCGCATCTCGCGGCCGAGGTGGGTCAGCAGCAGCCGCCCGCAGTCGAAGGCGTGCCGGTGCTGCGCCAGCTCGCGGTAGCGGATGTGACGCGGTACCTCGGTCTCGAACGTCGTGCACTCGCAGACGAAGACGTCCGCGCCGCGCGAATGGCGGAGGAGGTCCGGGGTCCACGCGGTGTCGCCCGAGTAGGCGACCGACCTGCCGTTCGCGTGCACGCGATAGCCGAGCGACACGGCGGTGTCCTGGTGCGGCACGCGGAAGCTCGCGACGCGGGCGTCCTTGACCTCGGTCGCGCTGCCGTCGGTCATCTCGACGAAGCGCAGCTCGAAGGGCAGCGGCTTGCCGCGCATCTCCGCGTAGAGCGCGTAGTACAGCTCGAACACGCGGCGCTCGGTGTCGGGCGGTCCGACGACGAGCAGCGGTCGGTCGCGCGGCGCCTCGTAGCAGAACTCCAGGATCAAAAACGCCACGCCGCCGAAGTGATCGCCGTGCAGGTGGCTCAGCAGCACCGCGTCGAGCTCGCTCGGTCGGCGCTGCTGCGCCTTGAGGGCGCTCAGCACGCTCGGTCCGGCGTCGAGCAGCATGCAGCCCTGCGGGGTGTCGAGCAGGTAGCCGGCGCAGTGGCGGCCGGCGGAGCCGAAGGCGTCGCTGGTGCCCAGGCAGGTGAGAGCCGTCGTCACGCGACTCGCCCCGAATCCATGCGCGACGTCTGACACAGCAGCGCCGCGAAGTCACGCAACCGAAGCCCGATCGACGACTGCGCGCTCCGAGATGTGCGCCGGTCGGTGGCTCGGCGCCGTCGTCGTGCATGCGACGTTGGCGCCGAGCGGCCGTGCGTTCGCCGACGCGTCGGCGTCACTCGACGGACGTGGCGTCACTGGAGTGTCGCTGGCGCGGCGCGACACCGCGCGGAGCGCGAAGCACGCGCACAAAGGTTCGCGCGCGCACCGTCGTGCGCGGCCGCGCCCGCGGGCTGCACGGCGGACCCAGCGGCGCCTGCGCGG
>JAIEPK010000073.1 GCA_019749875.1 Candidatus Binatia bacterium
GGTGACGCTGCCGCTGCAGCTCTCGGGCGCGCTGCGGGTGCGCGGCAGCGCGTGAAAGCGTCGCGCGGTGCGCGCGCGGATGTCGGCAGATCGCGATCGGTCAGAAGGTGGCGATCGGATTGACCGGTGACGCCGTACCGCGCTCGAGCACCAGCGGCGCAACCGTCAAGAAGAACTCCCAGCGCTGCTCCGCCTCGCACGCCTGCGCGAGCGGCCCGAGCTCGAGGTTGTCGATCAGGTGCAGGCCGAGCGCCACGATCGCGACCGAGTGGATCGGCAGCGTGACGTCCGCGATGCGCGACGGCAGCACGTCGGACACGCCGTCGCAGCCGAGTGCGGCGATGCCGCGCTCGTGCAGCCACGGTAGGCACGAGGCGTCGAGCCCGGCGAGGCGCTCGTGCGCCTTCCACGCACCGTGCTCGTCGCGGTGGCGCCAGCGGCCCGTGTGCAGCAGCAGCACGTCGCCCTCGCCGACGCGCACGCCGGCGGACTCTTCCGCACGCTCCAGGTCGTCGACGTAGATCGGCTCGCCCGGCTCGAGCGTGTCGGCGCCGCGGGCGCGCGCGGCGTCCAGCAGCACGCCGCGCGTGACGATGCCGTCGCGCAGCGCATCGATGCCCAGCTCGAGCGCGCCGCGCGCCGTGACGCGCGCCGCCGGATAGCCGTTGTAGAGGCGTCCGTCTTGGAAGATGTGACAGAGCGCGTCGAGGTGCGAGGTCGAGTAGCCATGCGGTGCCAGCGCCACGTAGTCGCCGCCGTAGCCTTCGCTCGCGGTCGCCGTCATCAGGTGCACGACCGGCTGCATGTTGTCCGGGCCCGGGATCGTCGGCAGCGGGCGCGCGCAGGAGACCGTGCGGCCGCTCTGCACCAGTCGTGCGGCCGCGACGCGCTTCTCTGGCGTGATGAGGTTCAGCGTGCCGAGCTGATCGTGCGCGCCCCAGCGCCCCCAGTTCGACAGCGTGCGGTGAAAGTTGAGGATGTCATCCTTCGACAGCGGCTGACGCATGGTGCGAATTCTCCCCGGTTGTCCCGATTCCCTGCTCGATTCGCGTGTGCGGCTCGGGCTATGACGCTGCGGCGGCGACGTGCGGTGTCCGCACGCTCGTCGCGGGCGGACGCCGCTCGATGGCGCCGCGGGAGGAGGATTTCGGATGCGTCTCGACTTCGCAAACGTGTCAGGGCGGACGGCGGTGCTCGCTGCGGTTCTCGTCGGGCTCCTGATGCTCGTGGCGCGTCCCGCAGAGGCGGGCGGCTGTGGCACTGGCGCTGGCGATGGTGCGGCGGTCGCGGCCCTCGTCGATCAGGCGCGGGCTGCGTGCCCGTGCGGGTCGTTCGACGGGCGCCAGGCGTTCCGCGACTGCGTGCGCGGTGTCGTGAACGACGCCGTCGGCGGTGCCGGTCTGCCGAAGCGCTGCCGTGCTGCCGCGATGCGCTACGCGCGCAAGTCGACCTGCGGGGCACGCGACGGCAAGGTCACGTGCTGCAAGGCGAACGGCAGTTGCGTGATCGCGAGCTCGGCGTCGCGCTGCGAGGCGATCGGCGGCGGTGCTGCTCGCGTCGGGACGACCGAATCCTGCTACGACGCGTGCGCGCCGGCGCCCACGCCGAGTCCGCGCGTCACGCCGACGCCGTTCGGGTCGGCGGCTCCGTGCTGCGCGTGTGCCTGCCGGGCGCCGTACTACGACGCGTGCAGCGGGCAGCATCAGTGCAGTGCGCCGCTGAGTGGCGGGTCGTCGCCGGCGCAGTGCGACGCGCTCGACGACGCGGAGAAGGATTGCGCGCAGGTGTTCGTCGCGTGCGACCGGGAGAGTGGGGGGATTCCGTATCCGCTCTGCCGGTGACGGTCGCTAAGTTGCGGCGGTTCCGAGCTCTCGGATGTCACGAAGCCGGAGGAGCTGGTCGGCAATAGACGACGGACGAGGATGCGACGATGCAACCGTCTTCGAACATCGTCTTCAGCAGGACCCTCGAGCCGTCGCGGCCGCACCGAGGAATCTGCCATCGGGCGCCTCTGTCGCCGCCGTCACCTGATCGAGAAGTGTCCGCCTCGGCCGGCCAGGCGAAGGCCGAAACCTCGGCGGACTCTTCGACCGGGCACTAAGCCGCGCGTTGCCACATGTAAATTACGATGTACGGCTGTAAGTTGTTGTGCGGGCTGCCGCTGCCAGCTGAATCTGTATTTCCGGTGAACGTGCCCGATCCTCCGCCGTTGGTCGATGCTTGGATGAAATTGTCCGAACCATTCCAACCGTTCCAATTTCGCATCGGTAGACTCAAGCCGTGCGTATGCGGCGGCATCTCGGCAGCGGTCAACGTGTGATTCTCTTCTCCACCGGTCGCTCCCGCCGTCTGAAATGTTCCCGAGGGAGCTTTGCCGACCAGGACGCGTCCTTCCCCAAACGCCACCCACGTTCCAAATCCGAGCAGTACGCTCGGATTCGCTGAGTTGAGAGCGTTCATGTAGATGCTGCCGACGGGATATGCGGCCTGCAAGATGGTGAGCTGATCGCCTCCACCCGTCGCATCCGTAGCGCACGAGAGAGTCGAACCATTCCAGGTGAGCTTTTGCGTGCCGGTGCAGGTCGGTGCATCGAGAGAGATCGTGCCCGTACTGGTGATGGGGCCACCCTGAAGGCCAGGACCGGTGTCGATCTGAGCGATGCCCGAGCCGCCGCCCGTCCCTGCTTCCCCGGCGAATGCGACGGCGTTGAGGCGCCGGCGCGCGGGAGGAGGAGGTGCAACCTTGGAGTTCTCGTCGTCGCTGAATGCGCAAGTGAGAGTGGTCGCACCGAGCGTCACGTCTACCCAGGTGTCTCCTCCGGAACATAGCTCGATCGGAGTTCCGGAATCGCCGGCGGTCCCAAGCACCGCCTGGATGCGACTGAAGTTGCGCGGGCGCTGTATGCTGAACGAGTCCGTCTTCTCTTTGAAGACGACCAAGTCGATCATCTGTACGGTGTGACTCGATCCGCACTGATTTCCACCGGCCTCCGCGTCCCAGAGGCGAAACGTGACCTCCGTCGTCGACCTGGAAAGGGATCGGAATGCTGTCCGATCCACGTCGCATGTCACCTCCAAAGAGTCTGGCGCGGCGGCGTACGCCGGAAGGATGCTCACGAGAGTGACGGCGACGAAGGCGAAGATGTCCACGAGTGCTCGGCGTAGCATGGGTACCTCCCAGGTAGCGGCTCGAATCCGTTCGGCGCGCACCGTATTCAGTGCATGAAGTGGGTGTCAACCGAAATCTGGTCGAGACGCTCGTGGCGGTGGTGGCTCGAATGCGCAATGTGGTCAAGGGCAGCTTTGGGAACCGAGGAGTCGATGGCCACCGCACGGTGACGTCCCATGAGCCGCGGGAGGAGGCGTCACACGACGATCTCGCGGCCTGCGCCGCACCGGTCAGCGAGCGCCCGGATCGACTTGCCCCACAGCTCTGCGCGACTGAGGAGTCGGGCTCCGGGCGCTCGATGTTCGTGACGCGAGCAGACCGCGCGCCTCATGCGCGCGATCTTTCTCGAGTGTTCGCCGGTCGGGTGCGTGAGGCGAGGGTGGCAACGTTCTCCTCCGGCAAGAACGGAAATCCCGCGGAGCTTCTGTAAAGACCGCCCGGCCCCGGCCGATACTCCGACGGCTGGATCCGGGAGGAAGTATGGTCGCACGCGGATCTATGTCTGCTCCGGGCTGGGTCGTCGGGTTCGCGCTCGTGGCGATCTTCGCCGCGCCGGCCCGCGGCGCGGTCGGCGATCTCGATCTGTCCTTCGGCGGTACCGGCATCGTCATCGCACCCGCGACCCCGACGCCGGCGTTCGCAACGGCCGCAGACATCCTGATCGACGACCAGGACCGCATCCTCATCGTCGGCTTTACCTACGTTCCCGGCGGCGCCGACGTCGCGCTGCTGCGGATCCTGCCGGACGGCACACTCGATCCCTCCTTCGGCACGAACGGCAGGGTGGTGACGTCGCTGAGCCCGGGCGTCGACTTCGTTGCGGCCGCACGCTTCGATGCGCAGGGGCGCATCGTCGTCGCGACCTACTCGTCGGCCGCGCAGGGCGGCACCGACCTGGCGGTCGCGCGCTTCTTGCCGAGCGGTGTCCTCGATCCGACGTTCTCGGACGACGGCTGGAACAGCGCGCCACTCGGCACCGAGCAGGAGTTCGCCAGCGACCTGGCGATCGACGCCGACGGGCGCATCGTCATCGTCGGGACCACGATCGAGGGAGACGGCTACTCTGACATCCTGCTGGCGCGCTTCACGGACGACGGCCGACTCGACGAGACATTCGGCGACGCCGGGCTCGTGCGCACCGACGTCGGCGGTGGAGCGGACCATGCCGGCGGCGTCGCGATCGACGGATCCGGCCGGATCGTGCTGGCCGGCTACGCGTGCGGATGGAGCTGCTCGATGGCGGTGCTGCGCTATCGCCCGGACGGCACGCTCGACCCGGCCTTCGGCGGCGGCGGCGTGGTCACGAGCGACCCCGCAACGGGGTCGAGCGGCGCGAGCGCGGTCGTTCTCGACGCGCTCGGACGCATCACCGTCTCGGGCAGCGCGCAGGGCGCTTCGGGCCAGTCGCTCGTTGCCGCACGCTACCTCGACGACGGTCGTCTCGACCCGTCGTTCTCCGGCGACGGGATCACCTCGTGGAGTACCGGCGTCGGCGACACGTCCGGCATCGAGCTCGCCATCGACGACGCCGGCAGGGTCCTCGTCACCGGTAGCACCGGCTTGCGCCTGTTCGATCACAGCCTGGTCTTGACGCGCTTCCTCGCTGACGGCCGCCTCGACGCGTCGTTCGATGACGACGGCTCGGTCGTGACGGCGATCCCCGGTGTCGACGCTCTCGCCATCGCCGTCGCGGTCGATCGCAGTGGCCGGGTGCTCGTCGTCGGCGAGGGCGAAGTCGCGCTGGGGGATCGTCGCTTCGTCGTCGCGCGGCACCAGGCGACCAGCGCGACCGAGCGGGGCGATGTGCTGGTGCTCGACGACACGACCACCGACACTGGGATCGTCCTGCGCGTGTCGCCGAGCACGGGGGCGTTCTCGATCCTCTCCGACCGCGGGCTGCTGTGGGACGCGTGCGACATCGCGGTGACGCCCGGCGGCCGCATCCTCGTCGCTACGTTGAGCTCGGTCGTCGAGGTCGACGCGACCTCGGGAGCGCAGCGCCGGGTCGCTTCGGGCGGCGACATCCGCTCAGCGGTCGCCCTCGCAGCCGAAGACGCGGCCTCGTTCGTCGTGCTCGATGCGAGCGCCAAGGTCGTCCGCGTCGCGACATCGACAGGCGCGCAGACGCTGCTGTCGTCCGGCGGTCTTCTGGTCGAGCCGCGCGACGTCGCGATCGCGGCGGACGGCGCGATTCTGGTCCTCGACGGCGCTTCGGGCGGTGCGATCGTGCGCGTCGAGCGCGTGGACGGAGCGCAGTCCGTGATCGCGAGCGGCGGCGCGCTCGCCACGGCGCGCGCGCTCGTCGCGCAGCCCGACGGCACGGCCCTCGTGCTCGCCGG
>JAIEPK010000109.1 GCA_019749875.1 Candidatus Binatia bacterium
CGCGGTGGCGCTGCTCGTCGCTGCCGCGCTCGGCATCGGCTGCGGCGATCGCACGGCAGGCAGTGAGCGCGTCGCGTGTCGCGCAGCGAACGGATGCCGGCCGAACGTGCTGCTGCTGATGGTCGACGACCTGCGGCCGGAGATCGGCGCTCTGGGCGCGTCGCACGTACGGTCGCCGCGCATCGACGATCTCGCCGCACGAGGCGTGCTGTTCCGCCAGGCGTACGTCCAGGTCCCCGTCTGCGGTGCGTCGCGGGCGAGCATGCTGACCGGTCTCCGTCCGACGCACCGCCGCTTCATCAGCTTCGACACGCGCGTCGACCGCGACGTTCCGGGCACGCCGACGCTCGCCGACCTGCTGCGCGGCGCCGGCTACACGACCATCGCCAACGGCAAGATCCTGCACTGGGACGACGACGATCTCGACGGCTGGAGCGAGCCGCCGTGGCGCGTGGCACCCGGCGGCGCCGACCAGACGGCGTACGTGCTGCCCGAGAACCAGCGGCTGGTGAGCGAGAACGGTCGCGGCCCCGCGTACGAGGCCGCCGAGGTCGACGACTTCGCGTATCCGAACGGCAAGGTCGCGGAGAAGTCGATCGCCGACCTGCGCCGGCTCGCGCGCGACGGCAGTCCGTTTCTGCTCGCGGTCGGCTTCTGGAAGCCGCACCTGCCGTTCAACGCGCCGCAGCGCTACTGGGACCTCTACGATCGTGCGCAGATCCCGCTCGCACGAGACCGCGCTCGCCCCGAAGGTGCACCCGACGCGGCCCTGCACGCATCGCCGGAGCTGCGCACGCAGTACCTCGGCATCCCGCCCGCGCCGCAGCCGATCGACGGCGAGCTCGCGCGCACGCTGACGCACGGCTACCTCGCCGCCGTCAGCTACACCGACGCGCTGATCGGCCGCGTGCTCGACGCGCTCGAGGAGCTCCATCTCGCCGACGACACGATCGTCGTCTTGACGGGCGACCACGGCTTCCTGCTCGGCGACCACGCGATGTGGACCAAGCACGCGAGCTTCGACGTCACATTGCGCACGCCGCTGGTGATCCGCGCGCCCGGCGCGGCGCGCGGTGCTGCGACGGACGAGATCGTCGAGAGCCTCGATCTGCTGCCGACGCTGCTCGAGCTGACCGGAGTGGCGCCGCCGCCGGATCTCGCCGGCACGAGCTTGACGCCGCTGCTGGACGACCCGCACACACCCGGCAAGGGCTTCGCGATCAGCCAGTGGACGTCGGCGATCTCGCTCGATCCGGGACCGTGGTTCGGCGAGTCGATCCGCACCGGGCGCTGGCTCTACACCGAGTGGCGCGACCGTGACGGCAGCCTGCACGCGCGCATGCTGTACGACCATCAGAGCGATCCGGGCGAGACGGTGAACGTCGCCGAGAGCACGGATCCGGCGATCGTCGACGCGCTGTCGATCCAGCTGCGCGCGATCACCGGCACCGCGGCGCAGTCGAGCGCGGAGGCGGGCGCATGAGGCCGTACCCGCGGCGCATCGTCTTCGCGCTCACGCTGTGCGCAGCGTCCGCGCTGTCCGCTCTGCTGGTGGCGGGCTGCGGCGACGCGTCACGAGCGGACGCCACCGCGGCGCGCCCGAACGTGCTGCTGCTGATCGCCGACGACCAATCGATCGGCGACGTCGGCGCGTACGGCAACCCGGTGATCGCGACGCCGAACGTCGACGCGCTCGCGGCCGACGGGATGGCGTTCGATCGCGCGTTCGCGCCCGAGGCGATGTGCACGCCGAGCCGGTCGTCGATCTACACCGGGCTGTGGCCGATCCGGCACGGGGCGCACCACAACCACCAGTTCGTGCGCGACGGCGTGCAGAGCGTCGCGCACTTCTTCGGCGCGCTCGGCTACCGCGTGGCGCTCGCCGGCAAGTCGCACGTCGGACCGGCGGCGGCCTTTCCCTTCGAGTTCCTGCCGGGCTCGCACATCGGCCCCGAGCAGGTGCGCATCGACGGTCAGATGAACGACATCCTCGGCGTGATCCGCGACACGACCGCGCCGTTCTTCCTCGTGGTCGCGGACTCGCGCCCGCACACGATCGAGAGCGAGCCCGGCGGCTGGCCGGATCCGGTGTCGTACGCGCCGGGCGACGTGGTGCTGCCGCCATACCTCGTCGACACGCCGGAGACGCGGTACGAGCGCGCCGGCTACTACGACCTGATCACGCAGCTCGACGGCTTGATCGGTCGCGTGCTCGACGAGCTGGACGCGACCGGGAAGGCGCGCGACACGATCGTCGTCTACGTCGCCGACCACGGCGCGGGCTTCGCCTTCGAGAAGTGGACCAACTACGAGGCCGGGCTGCGCGTGCCGCTGATCGTGCGCTGGCCCGGGCACGTCCGCGCTGGCACGCGCAGCGACGCGATGGTCAGCCTCGTCGACCTGCTGCCGACCTTGCTCGAGCTCGCGGGCGCACCGGCCGTCGCGGCGCTCGACGGCGCGAGCTTCGCGCCGGTGCTGCGCGGCGAGCGCCGCACGCACCGCGATCTGGTCTACGCGCTGCACACCAACGTCGGCATCGTGAACGGCGGCGCGTACCCGATCCGCTCGGTCCGCGACACGCGCTGGCACTACGTTCGCAATCTGCTGCCCGACGCGAGCTTCACCAACAACGTCACCGAGGTCGGGCAGGGCGGCTGGCCGTCGTGGGTCGCGCGTGCTGCCGGCGATCCGTTCGCCGCCGCGCGCGTCGCGCGCTACCAGCACCGACCGGCGGAGGAGCTGTACGACCTCGAGGCGGATCCGGCCGAGCTGAACGATGTCGCGACGGATCCCGCGTCCGCGGGCGTGCTGCAGCGGCTGCGCCCGGCGCTCGATGCATGGATGGCGGAGCAGGGCGATCGCGGCCTGCCGGAGGAGACGGCACGATGAGCGGACGAGCGAGGCGCAGGCGCACGACGTCGACACGGAACACGCCGCGAGCGCCGCGTCGCAGGCTTCTCGCGACGCTGCTGCTCGCCACCCTGGCGCTCGGCTGCTCCGACGCGGGCACCGAGCGCCCGCCGAACGTGGTCGTATTCTTGACCGACGACCAGGGCTACGGCGACGTGGCATCGTACGGTGCGAGCGACATCCCGACGCCGAGCTTCGACCGCCTCGCCGCGGAGGGCATGCGCTTGACGAGCTTCTACAGCGCGCCCACCTGCACGCCGTCGCGCGCCATGCTGCTCACCGGGTCGTACGGGCAGCGCGTCGAGGCACCGGCCGCCTATTACCCGTGGTCGAACGACGGCATGTCGCCGGACGAGATCACCATCGCCGAGATGCTGCGCGCGCGCGGCTACGCGACCGGGCTGGTCGGCAAGTGGCACCTCGGCCACCGGCCGCCGTTCCTGCCGACCCGTCAAGGCTTCGACGAGTACTTCGGCATCCCCTACTCGAACGACATGGGTCGCGTGAACCCGCTCGACCTCGACATCTACCCCGATCTGCCGCTGATGGAGGGCGAGGCCGTGGTCGAGACCGAGCCCGACCAGTCGCAGCTCGTGCGGCGCTACACCGAGCGCGCGCAGGACTTCATCGCGCGCCACGCCGAGCAGCCGTTCTTCCTCGAGATCGCGCACGCGATGGCGCACTGGCCGATCGCCGCGTCCGCGGGATTCCGCGGCGTGTCGCAGCGCGGGCTGTATGGCGACGTGATCGCGGAGCTCGACTGGTCGATGGGCCGGATCCTCGACACGCTCGCGGCGCACGGCATCGACGACCGCACGCTGGTGCTGTTCGTGTCCGACAACGGGCCGTGGCTCGTGTTCGGCAATCACGCCGGGTCCGCGGGCCCGCTGCGCGAGGGCAAGAGCACGAGCTTCGAGGGCGGCGTGCGCGTGCCGGCGATCGTACGCTGGCCGGGCCACGTGCCGGCCGGCACGACGTCGTCCGCGGTGCTCGGCCTCGCCGACGTGCTGCCGACGATCGCGCGCATCACCGGCGCGCAGCTGCCGAGCGACCGCACGCTCGACGGCCGCGACGCGTGGCCCGTGCTGTCCGGCGCCGACGAGGCCGCGTTCGCCGATCGCGTCTGGCTCGTGCACCGCGTCGGCGGGCTCGAGGCGGTGCGGCGTGGGCGCTGGAAGCTGCACCTGCCGCATCCGTACGACACGATCGTCGAGCCCGGGGTCGACGGTGCGATCGGCCGGGACGCGCGGCTGCAGATCGGGCTCGCGCTGTTCGACCTCGAGAGCGACCTCGGCGAGACGCGCGACGTCGCCGCCGGGCACCCCGAGGTCGTCGCCGAGCTGCTGCAGATCGCCGAGGCGTCGCGCGGCGACCTCGGCGACGTCCTCACCGGAAGGACCGGCCGGGGCGTGCGGCCGGCCGGCCTGTACGAGCCGGACGCAGCACCGGCGGCCGCCGCGGCCGTCCGTCCCTAGACGGCGCGACCGGCTCGCGAGCCCGCTTCGCCGAGCATCTCGCGCATCACGTCCGGATTGCGCGCCGCGCCGCGCGCGGTCGCGAGCGAGATGCGTCCCTGCCGCACCAGCTCCGCGAGCGACGCCTCGAGCGACACCATGCCCTCGGCGCGGCCCGTCAAGATCAGGTCGCCGATCTGGTGCCCGCGGCCCTCGCGGATCTTGTGCGCGATCGCGTGGGTCACGAACATGCGCTCGGTCGCCGGCACGAGACGGCCCGGCTGCACCGCCGGCAGCAGGAGCTGCGTCACGATCGCGCGCAGCACGCCGGCGAGCTGGGCGCGCACCTGCGTCTGCTGGTGCGGCGGGAACGAGTCGACGATGCGATCGATCGCCATCGCGGCGTTGCCCGAGTGCAGCGTCGAGAACACGAGGTGCCCGGTCTCGGCGGCGGTCATCGCCGCGGCGAAGGTTTCGCGATCGCGCATCTCGCCGACCAGGATCACGTCCGGACTCTCGCGCAGCGCCGCGCGCAGCCCCGCCGCGAAGCTCTCGACGTCGCGTCCGACCTCGCGTTGATGGATCAGGCAGGAGCCGCTCGCGTACTCGTACTCGACCGGATCCTCGATCGTCAGGATGTGACGCGAGCGCGTCCGGTTCATGTGGTCGAGGAGGGCCGCGAGCGTGGACGACTTGCCGGTGCCGGTCGGCCCGACCAGCAGCACGAGCCCGTCGATCGGCTCGGTCAGCTTCTCGAGGTCCGCGGGCAGGCCGAGCTCGGCGAGCGTGCGCACGCGGCGCAGCGGGCGGACTGCGGCCGCGAGACCGCCGAGGTGGCGGAACAGGTTGACGCGCAGCTTGACGTCGCCGAAGCGCAGGCCGAGGTCGACGCTGCCGTGCTTCTCGAGGCGCGCATGATGCGCGTCGTCGAGCGCGATCAGGCCGAGCAGCGTGCTCTCGTCGAGGCGCGAGCCGGGCAGCTCGCGCAGCTCCATGCCGACCCGCAACCGCGCGTCGGCCGAGGTGGACAGGAACAGGTCGGTCGCCTCGAGCTCGAGGGCGCGCCGGATCAGGTCGGCGACGGCGCCGTCGTCGGGCGCGATGCCGGGGCGCGGCTCTGCGTACAGCCGGTGCGGCGGTGCCTGCGCGGCCCCAGCGGATGCGGCGTCCGGCGCGCTCGGCGC
>JAIEPK010000591.1 GCA_019749875.1 Candidatus Binatia bacterium
GCCGCGCTGCGCGGCCGCGCGGGCTGGGCGGGCCAGATCCGCGACTGGATGACGTCGCTGCGGCGCGCGCTGCTGCGCTATCCCGCCGTTCTGCCGCTCATCGGGCGCCGCGGCCGCACGTCGCCGGCCTGGCTCGAGGCGGTCGGCGTGCCGATCGCGCCGCTCGAGCGTGCAGGCCTGCGCGGCACGAAGCTCGCACGTACGCACCTGTGGCTGAGCGAGACGACGGTCGCGCTGATCCTGCAGGAAGCCGCCATGGCGCTGCCCGAGCAGCTGGGTGGAGCGCGCGCCGCGCTGCGCGAGATGTCGCCGGAAGGTCGCGCGCGGCTCGAGCCACTGCTCGCAAACCTCGCCGGCGACGATGCCGACGAGATGTTCGCCTTCACCGCCGACCGGACCATCGACGCGCTCACCGTGCTCGTCGAGCGACGCTGAGCGGGGCCGAGAGGAGACCACGATGCCGACCGAACGCACGCCCGTGATCGACGTCGACGCCCACTTCGAGCCGGGCAGCGACTGGCTCGAGCCCTACCCCGCGCTCGCGGCCCGCCTGCCGAAGCTCGATCCGTCGCTGCTGGCCGTGGATGCGATCGTCGGCGACCTGCTGCGTGACGTCGCGCCCGAGCAGCGTCCGCCGCTGTCGGATCTGCTGCCGCCGGGCCTGCAGATGCTGTTCGGACAGGAGAAGGCGGCCGAGGCGGAGCGGCGCCGCGAGCTCGAGGGCAAGAGTCAATTTCAGGTCGCGAACGCCCAGGCGCGCGTCGCGTGGCTCGACCAGCAGGGCATCGACCTGCAGAACGTGATCTGCCTCTCCGGCTTCGCCTACCTGCTGTTCGTCTCGGACCTCGCACTCCGACAGGAGACGCTCGCGACCTGCAACACCTGGCTCGCCGACACCTGCGACGAGGCGCACGGGCGCCTGCTGCCGGTGGCGGCGCTCGACTACACCGACCTCGACTGGGCGGTCGCGGAGCTGACGCGCATGCGCGCGCGCGGCAGCCGCATCTTCCTGATCCCCGCTTACCCGGTGAACGGGGTGCCGCCGAGCCACCCGGGCTGGGACCGCGTCTGGTCGGCCGCGACGGATCTCGGCATGACGCCCATGCTGCACACCGGCTTCGAGCGCATGCGCTTCGATCCCGGCTGGGCGAACCAGGGCGCGGACACGACGCTGCTGCGCCAGATCTGCAGCAGCCACCGGCACGTGGCGCCGATGACGCTGCTCTACTCGCTGGTCTACTCCGGCGTGTTCGAGCGTCATCCATCCTTGACGCTGCTGCTCGCCGAGGTCGGCACCGGCTGGCTGCCGTTCGTGCAGCGCGAGATCGACGACCGCGCGACGCCGCTCGCCGAGATCTTCCTCGGCACGTACCCGCTGCCGATGAAGCCGAGCGAGTACCTGGCGCGCAACGTCCGCGCGACGCCGCTCTCCGGCGGCAACGACAGCCCGCTGCTGCGCATCCTGGACGACCTGCCGGCGGACATGATCGTGTTCTCGTCCGACTTCCCGCACTTCGAGGGCTTCACCGAGCCCGCGAAGCACTACGCGGAGCTGCTGGCGCCGCTCGACGACGCGCGCCGCGCGCGCTTCCTCGGCGGCACGATGGCCGACGTGTACCGGCGGATGGGCGATCCGCTGGCGCTCCCGGGCGCGCCGGCGGGCGCATAGCTCGCCCGCCGCAGGCCGTGGAGCACGGTCAGAGCTTCGGCACCGGCACCGCGATCGCCGGCGCTTCGGTTCCGCCGTCGACCTGGAAGATCTTGCCCGTGACCCAGCCGCCCGCGGGCGACGCCAGGTACAGCGCACACGCCGCGATGTCTTCCACCGTGCCGGCGCGTCCCATCGGCGTGTTGGCCTCGAACTGCGCGCGCAGCTCGTCGTTGGTCAGCACGACGGCCAGCGCTTCGGTCGCGATGCCGCCGACCGAGATCGCGTTGACGCGGACCTTCGGGGCGAACTCCAGGGCGAGGTTGCGCGTGATCATGTTGAGCGCGGCCTTGCCCGCGGAGTAGGCGACGAAGCTCGTCTGCGGCATGTCGCTCGCGCGCGACGAGATGTTCACGATCGCACCGCCGCCCGCGCTCTCGACCATCTTCGGCACGACCAGCTTCGTGAGCAGGAACGCGCTGGTCACGTTGAAGCGCAGCGCCGCTTCGAAGTAGCGCTCGCTGGTCTGCAGCGCGGCACGCGGCGGTGTGCCGCCCGCGTTGTTGACCAGCACGTCGATGCGGCCGAAGTCGGCGAGCGTCTTCGCGACGAGAGCGTCGAGGTCCTCGCTCTTCATGACGTCGGTGGGAACCGCGAGGGCTCGTCGGCCGCGCTCGCGGACCATCGCCGCGGTCGCATCGATGTCGGCCTGGGTGCGCGCCGCGCACACGACGTCCGCGCCCGCATCGGCGAAGGCAAGCGCGATGCCGCGTCCGATGCCCTTCCCCGCGCCGGTGACGATCGCGACGCGGTCGGTCAGCTTGAAGCGGTCGAGGATCGAGTCCCGCCGGCGCTCGACCGTCATCGCGCACCTCCACGCAGCGATGCGGCCGCGCGGCCGCTGACCAGCGGCAGGTCGAGGTACGTCTTGATGCCCGGCCCCGCGGCGCAGACGTACGGGATCGCGTTCACGCAGTGCAGCGCCGTCGCGACGATGCCGTTGTTGCGCTTCAGCCCCTCCTCGATCGACACCGGGTGCAGGCCGTGGAAGCTCACGCGCACCGTCGGATCGCCGGTGATCTCGACCTCGAAGCGCTCGCCCTCCGGTCCGAAGGTCCACGCGGGATCGAGGCTCTCCTGGCCCATGAACCAGTTGGTGATCACGGTCATGAAGAGCTTGCCGCCGACGGTCGCCTCCCAGGTGAAGCGCTGGGCGGCGACGCGCCCCTTCTCGATCGGGCCGATCGGCGAGTCGATCGGCTGCGTCGCGACCGCGATCTCGTGCCGCGTCCGCTTCTCCGCGTCGAGCGTGACGCCGAGCTCGGCGGCGACCATGTCCATCGACTGGAAGAAGCCGTTCGCGAGGAAGTGCACCATCGGGCTCTTGGCCGCCTCGTCGGGCGTCTTGCCGAACAGCATGATGTCGCGCACGACTTCCACCGCGGCGTACGTCCGGATGTCGGAGAACTCCTCGGCGCGCACGTGCGTGATGCTGCCCGACAGCGCCGAGACCATGAGCGGGAAGCGCTCGGTGATGCCGCCGGGATGGATGCCGGTGCCGTGCAGCGTCACGCCCGCCGTACGACACGCGACCTCGAGCGCCGCGAAGTCGCTGCCGCGATAGGGGAAGAACCAGCCGAGCGGCGTCACGACGTTCTTGCCCGAGCGCAGGATGCGCTCGACCTGAGCGGCGTCGGCCATGATCGGGCTGTAGAGGACGCAGTCGGCGTCGAGTGCCAAAATCGCGGCCTCGTCGTTCGTCGCCGTCACCCCGAGGCGGCCGATGCCGGCGATCTCGCCCGCGTCGGCGCCGGCCTTCTTGCGACCGTGGACCCAGCAGCCGACCAGCTCGAGGTCCGGATGCTCGACGATGCCCTGGATCGCGGCCTTGCCGACGCCACCCGTCGCCCACTGGATCACCCGATACGCCATGAGTCGCCCTCCGCGTCGCTCGCTGCGACGTCGCGACGATGGTCTCAGGCCGACGCGGGCACGGTCAACCGGGTGCCCTGGTGCGTGTCGTGCGGCGCGCTACGCCAGCGTCGGCTCCGTCCGCGACGGCGCACCAGGCGCCGGGCAGCGTGCGGGCGATGCGTCAGTGCTCGCGCCTGTCGGCGCGGAACTTCCACGGCGGGATCGGGTTCGGCTCGCTCCACAGGCCACGCTTCGCGGCGCGCGCGTCGGCCTCGAGCTTCTCGTACCCGGGGTCGTTCGCGTAGCGGCGGTAGTACCAGGCGAGGCCTTCGCGCAGCAGCTCGCGACCGAGGCTGCGGCCGTCGGCGAGCACGACGTCGCCGACGACGCGCCCGTAGCGGTCGACGTCGTGCACCACGACGGTCACGTCGCGGTTGCCGACCAGGCCGCTGGTGAAGGCCTTCGCGCGCGCCGAGAAAGGCATGCCGCGCTCGGGGCAGTCGACGCCGAAGGTTCGCACGCCGACGCTCTCGTCGCCGACGCGCACGACCATGCTGTCGCCGTCCTTCACCTGCACGACCTTGCCGCGCAGCTCGCTGCCCGCCGACGGCCCATGTGCGCGCGCACCGAGCGTCGCGAGCAGGACGATCGCCGCGAGCACCGTCGTCGCGCGCCCTCTCCCCGTCGAGGTCTTCATCCGCGACCGATCTCCTCGCGCGGCTGCACGACGTAGAACAGGCAGTCGGCGAGCGCGACGTTGGCGTCCGTGGTCATCATGATCGGGACGATTCCGCGCCGCGTCTCGAGTCGTCCGTCGCGCACCACGAAGAGGTCTTCGGAGACATCGTCGCCCGACGCGCCGCGGGCCTCGATCGGCCACGTACCATGCGTGCCGAGCCAGCCGACCGGCGCACCCGGCATCACGGGCTGGAAGTTGTGCCGGTCGATGTCGGAGACCAGCGTCAAGTCGGCGCCCGGCATCGGCACCGCGCCGAACGCGAGCCGCAGCCCGGGGCGTACGCAGACGCGCACCGGATCGCACAGCACCTCGATCCGTGCGTCGGGCGGGCGGCGCGTCTCGATCGCGTCCAGCTCGACGTAACGATGCAGACCCGCGAGCGCGGCTGCGTCGGCGGCGGAATCACCCGCGCGACCGCACTCGATGGTGACGGTCGGAAAGTCGCCCGACGTCGCTTCGATCAGCGAGCCGAGGCTCAGGTCGGTGATCACGTAGAGATGCGCGAACAGCGCCACCAGACCGAGCCGCGCGGCGTCGACGTCGGTCGCGACGCCGTACGCCGGGTTGCGGCCGGTGTTGTTGTGCAGGTCGACCAGCGCCTCGCAGCCGGCCTCGCGCAGCAGCCGCAGCGCCTCGTGCGCGATCGCGCCGTCGGCACCGTCGAAGGGCTCGCGGAAGCAGCGGTTCAGGTCGCGGCGTCCGGGCAGCATGCGGTGCGAGAACGTCGGCGGCGCCAGTGCGGCGTCGACGGATGCGAGCAGCGCGACCACGCGTGTCGCCGGCACGACCTCCGAGCGCAGCAGCTCGAGGAGCGCGTGCGTGCCCGACGGCTCGTTGCCGTGCAGCAGCGTGACGATGCCACGCGTGCGCGACGGGTCGCGGCCTTCGACCACCAGCATCGCCGGGCCGCCGAGGTCCCGCAGCAGCGCCTCCGCGCTCGCCGGAACGTCGCGCCCGCGCGGCGCGGGCCGGAGCGCGATCAGCTCGCGAGCGGCCATTCGTGTACCGGTGCACCGCTCGCCGACAGCTCGAGGTAGCGCGCGAACATCGCCCGGACCGCCTCGTCGCGCGAGCTCGTGCGCTCGAGCGCGGCGAGGGTCCGCGTCTGCCAGCGTGCGCCGGTGATCCGCGCCGCGACGCGGCGCTCGATCACCTGCAGGAGTCGCCCGGCCTCGTGCGCGTCCACGCCGTGCGCGAGCAACGCCCCGTGCGCGAGCGGCAGCAGCCGCGGCACCAGCTCGAGCGCCGGCA